>NVWB01000172.1 GCA_002733575.1 Blastopirellula sp.
ATGACCGTACTAGGGCTCAAGGCTTCGCGGCGTGCCAATGCGGTGAGTCAATTGCATGGACATGTTTCGCGTCGTATGTGGGCACACTTGTGGCCATGGCGAGTTGAAGAAGAAATACCGATTGGGCATATCACCAATGGAGTGCATATTCCAAGTTGGTTAGCCTGGCAGATGAAGCAACTATATGATCGACATTTCCCGATTGACTGGATGCAGCGTATGGGTGAGCCAGATGTTTGGCAAAACATCCACAAGATAGATCCTGGTGAACTTTGGGAAACACACTCGACGTTAAAGAACTTGTTGTTTCAATTTGTTCGTCGTCGTATTTCTCGCCAATGTCGTCGACGTGGTGAGAGTGACCAAATGGTAGAACGAGCACGCACCTTGCTTGATCCAAACATTTTGACCATCGGTTTTGCCAGACGTTTTGCAACTTACAAACGTGCCGATTTGTTCATGAATGATATCGAACGCTTGGCCGACGTGGTCAATAATCAGTCACGCCCAGTTCAGTTTATCTTTTCCGGAAAAGCCCATCCAAAAGATGAGCCAGGCAAAGAGAAGATCAAAAAGATTTTCAACATGCGTGATGACGAACGATTCCAAAATCGAATTGTGTTTATCGAAGATTACGATATCAATGTCTGCCGCCATATGATCCAAGGGGTCGATGTTTGGTTGAACAATCCACGACGTCCACTCGAAGCTTCAGGCACCAGCGGTCAGAAGATTGTGCTCAACGGTGGCTTGAACTTCTCAGTTCTCGATGGTTGGTGGGCAGAAGCTTACGATGGCCAAAACGGATTTTCCATCGGGACAGGTCGAATTCATACCGACGTTGAAAAGCAAGACGAACGTGCAAGTGAAGAATTGTACCGAACGCTTGAAGAAGAGATCATCCCACTCTATTACACCCGAGATGTGGATGGTTTGCCTCAAGAGTGGATCAAACGTATGATGAACTCCATCAGCACACTTGCATGGCGTTTTAGTGCCCATCGTATGGTGATGGATTACACACGTGCCTGCTACGTTCCCGCCGCTGGCGGACTAAGCTGCCAAATGGGCGAAGGTTAATTCACCCAACGCAGTTGATCGCTGATTCAAAAAACAAAAAGTCCGCATCACGGTATTTCCCGTGATGCGGACTTTTTTTATTGATACGTTCTCTTTTTCTTACTGTCCGATGCAGTACAACGCTTGGTTGCTGCGAAGGTAGATTTTCCCATCAACCACTGCGGGGCTGCCGTTGAAAACGCTGCTGTCATCTTCAATGACATTGTGCGAAAGCATTTCGTACTCAGGCTTGGCTGCTACGACGAATGCGCCTTTGGTGCGGCTCATGTAGTAGACTTTTCCGTCAGCCACAATCGGCGAAGCATAAATACGGTCTGGTCGAGGGTCCATGCGTTCTTCGTACACGATGTCACCAGTCTCGGCATCGGCACAGTAGGCGATTCCTTTGCCTTCGCTGGCCCAATATAAATGACCCTCGAAATAGGCAGGCGAAGAAACATTGGAGCCTTTGTTATTTTGCCAGACGATATGTGTGTCGGTAACATCGCCACGTCCACCTGTCCTGATTGCCACAGTGGCATTTTTACGAGCACCGATGGCGTAGACAATGCCGTTGTGATGAATCACGCTAGGGCAGATGTAATCATCCATCGCCTCGCAAGTCCACAGTTCTTCGCCATTACTTGGGGCTAGGGCTCGAACAGTTTTCTTCGTGTTGAAGACTAACTCATCTTTTCCATTGGCCTGAACTAAGATCGGGGTGTTCCAAGATTTTTCAACGCCTTCCCATCGCCAAAGCTCTTCCCCATTTTTCTTGGAGAGTCCGATGATGGCACCACTTTCGACACTGGCATTAATAATCACAGTATTTTTGTAGATCACGGGTGAATTAGCAGTGCCGAAACCATGGGTTTTGGTTCCGCAGGGAACATTCCACTTGAGTTTGCCATCATGACCAAAAGCGGCCGCTCCGCCTGTGCCGAAGAAAACATAGACGCCCGACTTGTCGACAGCTGGCGTACTTGAAGCGTACCCGTGTAAGGCAACGAAGCCAGAGAAATTCTTTTCTTCGATTTCAGGATCAGCATCAATGGACTTGTCCCAGATGACTTTTCCTGTGGTGCGATCAACACAGATTAGATGACGCTTTAATTCTTTTTTCTCACCAGGTTCATCTTCGTTCATGCCGTAACCACTAAAGCTGGTGACGTAGATATGATCTCCCAGCACCACAGGGCTGGAAGCCCCTGGACCAGGTAGTTCGGTTTTCCAGAGGATGTTCTTCTTGCCATCCCACTGCGTTGGCAGATCTGTAGCGGCAGAAGCACCGTAGCTGGAAGGGCCGCGAAACAGAGTCCAGTCTTCGGCAGAGACAGGGCTTATTAAGAGACTGGATGTCGCAAGCAGGAGTATAAAACCCGTTAAAATTCGCATCTGTGAATCCTTTATGAATCGAGGAGACCGGGATTGCTATGATTTACTGTGACATGATTATAACGGTTGTTAGACCAAGATAAGAGAGTGCTTTTGTAGGTAAATGAATAGTTTTTGCACGTAATTTGACCAATGTGTTCAACGAAAATGCAGTTGCATTAGGGATGTTCGTCTTAAAACGATTACATGGCATTGTCTTGCGTGAAAGGTGAAATGTGAATGAAAAACACCTTCTTTAGCTCTTGCGGTGTACCACAAAAGCTACTTTTGAATACATGAGTCATGTGACAATCTCATAGCAATCTAGCCGAAACCATTATGATTTTTCAATCTGAAGCATCTCAATTTAGCGTTCATCGTGTGGTGAAAGGAACGATTCTGTTTCTTACCGTGATCGTTACGTCCATGATTGGATATGCGGCTCTCCTTACATTTATCTTGCCGCAGGAGTGGGTTGCTTCTTCTGCAAATTGGAATCAATGGATTCTCCAGGCCAGTATCACTGCGTTTGTGGCTATCGGTCTTTTATGGTTTTTTGTTGTTCGTCCGTTAGAAGCTGCCGCAAAAAATGAAGATCAGTTTACTTCGACCATTTTGAACAGCTTTGTCCGTGCGGTCATCGTAGTGAATGATCGGGGACAGATTACACAAGTTAATCCTGCTGCACTGAAGATGTTTGGATATTCGCGTGAAGAGTTCACCGGAATGCACGTTCGTAAATTAGTCGTATCGGGTCTCAACGCTGGAAATAGCCAATTGGTAGAAGAGGCACGCCAAATCGGAGAATTTTCAATCGTCGGCACGAAGAGAGATTTCAAGTTCTTTCGCAATGATGGCAAAGAATTCCAAGCGGAACTAGTAGTGAATCAGCTTGATGGAGATGCAAGGAAGTTTGTTGCTTTAATTACTGACATGACTGAAGCGAACCGGAATTCTCGGATTTTTCGTTCAATTGTCGAGGCAACATCGCACGCAACGGGCGATAGTTATTTTCCGCTATTGGCTCAGCACTTGGCCGAAGCTTATAAAGTGGATCATGCTTTTATTTGTAAAATTAGTGGTGAGAATTCAGGCCAGGCAACCATGCTAAGCGTGTGGTCGCAAGGACAAATCGTAGATAACTTTACCTACGATCTAGCAGGGACACCTTGCGAGAAAGTGGTCGACTTTAAGTACTGTTTTCATGGAACAAATGTAAAGCAACTGTACCCAGAAGATTTACCTTTACAAGAGCTGGGTGTTGATAGCTATCTTGGAGTTCGATTTGATGATGCAGAAGGAAATCCACTAGGCTTGCTGGGCATTATGGATGGAGGGCCGATGCAGGCGAACCCCGAAGATGTTCAGCTACTATCGCTCTTTGCCGTGAGGGCCGCCGCTGAGATCGAGCGAAATCAATTTACGGAAGAATTAAGTCAAGCAAAATTACAAGCGGAATCTGCAACGCAAACGAAGAGTGACTTTTTGGCCAATATGAGCCACGAAATCCGTACGCCAATGACTGCTATTTTGGGTTTTACTGATCAACTGTCGGATATGTCCCTCTCTGAGATTGACCGTAAATCGGCCGTTCATACCATTCATCGCAATGGAAAGCATTTGCTCTCGGTGATCAACGACATTCTTGATCTGTCAAAAATTGAAGCGGGCAAACTTGAAATCGAAAATGTGCGTTGTAGTCCTGTCCAGATTGCTCAAGAAGTGATCGATTTAATGCAGGGAAAAGCAAGCTTGAAACCGCTTGAGATCGAATTGCAATTTTCCACACCGGTGCCTGAGACCATTACTTCTGATCCAACTCGACTGAGACAGATCTTAATGAATCTGGTGGGTAATTCTATCAAATTTACCGAACGTGGAATGGTACTTCTGGAAATCAGTTATATTGATCAGCAAGAAAATTCATTCTTGCAATTGGAAGTCAGCGATACCGGAATTGGAATGACGCCAACGCAGCAAAAAAATCTGTTCCGGCCATTCACACAAGCCGATGCTTCCACCACTCGAAAATTTGGAGGAACAGGGCTAGGGCTCACGATTAGCAAGCATCTAGCTCAAATTCTCGGAGGCGATATTTATGTTAAAAGTGAAGAAGGAAAAGGAAGTATCTTTACGGTGACAATTGCTACTGGACAGCGAACCGATTCTCGTTTGATCGAAATCCAAGACGTGCAAACACCGAAAGAATGCCCTGAAGTAATAAGTGACTCTCAAGATCTATCAGAATTACAGCCGCGAGTTCTGCTGGCTGAAGATGGACTCGACAATCAACGCCTGTTGGAATTTATTCTCAGCAAAGCTGGCGTTAATTTATCCATGGTTGAAAATGGAAAAGAAGCGTTAGAAACCGCATTAGAAGCAAAAAATAACGGCACACCTTTTGATGTCATCTTGATGGACATGCAAATGCCGATCATGGATGGCGAAACTGCCACTGCCCTGCTGCGAGACGCCGACTACCATGGACCAATCATCGCACTGACTGCACATACGATGTCTGGTGACCGGGAACGCTATCTTCAAAGTGGCTGTGACGACTATCAAGCTAAACCGATCGACCGCCGATCACTGCTCAAAGCCATCAAGCATTGGACCGAGATCTTCCGCAAAGAACAAACGGTGAATTCAGAAATATAGGCCAGCTACCAGGGAACTGAAGTTCCTCATCTCAATTGTGAGCCCTGTTTTAACATCGCCTTACTTTGCATCCCGGCCCATTTGTTGGTGGAGCTGTTTGGTAAGTTCTTCGGTCAAAAACTTTCGAAATTGGATGACGTTCCTGTTTTCGTCGGGGTCAGTATCGTGTTTGTAGAGCATCTTTGCGGTTTGCTTTCCCTTTTTATCGGTGTATTCGGTGAACCGGTAATCGGCGATGCGGATTGTGTCGCCCGCTTGAAAACGACCGATGGCGGCCAACTTCCAAGGGGCCTTGGCGTCTTTTAAATACGAGGCAAGACTGTCACCTTGCAGATGCTCTGGTTGAGCAATTCCAGTCAACTCGCAAAGCGTTGGATACAAATCAATCGACTCGACTAGCCCACTTCTGGTTTGGCCACCTTGCACATTTGGGGCTCTGATGATCAGCGGAATTTGCATCGAAGTTTCGTAGCAACTGTGCTTGCACCACAGCGTGTGTTCGCCCAAGTTCCAGCCGTGGTCGCCCCATAGCACCACGATGGTGTTCTCTGTGAGTTCCAGACGATCTAGTTCGTTCAGCAGCTTACCGATTTGAGCATCGGTGTAGCTCACGCAGGCATAGTACCCATGAATCAAGTTCAAGGCCGTTTCGTCAGAGACTCGTCCCTTTGCTGGAATCCCCGAGTAAGCCCGCAATTCGCCTGACGAGTGAATCGACTCCTTCGGTGCATTCTTGGGAACACGATAATTGCTTGGCAGTTTTATCTTGGCATGGTCATACAACTCCCAATACTTCTTTGGCGCGATGAAGGGCAGATGCGGCTTCAAGAATCCTACGGCCATAAAAAACGGCTGATCTTTTTCTTTCAATAGTTTTAGCTTGGAAATAGCATGCTCGGCCAACAAGCCATCGGCGTAGGCGTTATCCGCTACGTCTGCTGATTCCCAAGCAGGGCCCCGTTTTTTACCAGGTAATTTTGAGTTCTCGGCATGCAGCTTGATATTCTCAGGTCGTTGATACCACGAACTAGCCTTCGGCCTCCAAGCCGGTTCTGACCAACCTGCGGCGTTGTCGGAAGGGTTATGAAAAATCTTTCCCAGCGAGACCGTGTAGTACCCATTGTTTTTGAACTGCGTGTTCATGGTCGTAATGCCTGGTGCATCGTTTTCTGCGATAGCCAGATAATTCACAAATCGTTTGCGTGAAGGCCGAATCCCGGTCATCATGCTGGCCCGAGACGCACCGCAAGTTGGCACCATGCAGTATGCTTTCTCAAACAAAACGCCAGCGCTGGCCAACTTGTCGATATTCGGCGAATGAATATGCTTCTTGCCATAACAACCGAGCTCTGGCCGCAAATCATCGACCGCAATAAACAATACATTCGGCCGAGTTTCCTCTGCCGTGGCAGTATTTACGAATGTAAGCAAAACGAGCAGCATCATCGATAGTCGGATCATGGTAATAGGTCTCTAGAAAAATAGGCAAATCGAATCAGTAAAGTAGCTGGCAAATTGCAAATTCAACTTAGGGCCGCTTAAACATCTGCACACGTTCCCCTTTGACTTCCGTGATAAACAAAATCCCTTTCGAGTTCACCGCCATTAAATGCGGCAGTTGCAACATTTCAGGATCGCCCCAACTGGCAGTGATCTTTCCGTCTTGATCAAGGATAAACATCTTATGAATGTCACCCTCCGAAACGATCAACTCTTTACCAATCACTATCAATCCAAAGGCATTCCCAAAGCCGGTCCAGTTCGCCAGATGCTTGCCAGAGTCACTAAATACCTGAACACGTTTGTTGTTCCGGTCTGCGACATAGATTTTGTCTTGACTATCAATCGCCAGACCGTGCGCCGTAGCAAACTGGCCAGACTTCTTTCCCTTGGAACCCCACTCGGTAATAAGTTTGCCTTCGCTGCTTAGCTTAACGATTCGCCCATTGCCGCTGTCGGCCACATACATGTTGCCGTGTGAATCAAACACCAAATCATCAGGTGCTTTAAAACCAGAATCCCCTTTGCCCGGCTTCCCTTCGGTGCCCAGGGTCAGCAGTAATCGACCATCACGATTAAATTTGCGTAGCACGTGATTGCCATTATCGGTGGTCCAAATGTTGTTGTCGCTATCAACACGCAACCCATGCGGTACTTTGAACAACCCAGTGCCCCAGCCTTTGACATAATTATGCTTGGCGTCGAAAGCAAGTATCGGAGGCTCACCCCGATGCAGCACATAAACATTGTCGTCAGAATCGACAGCCACCGAAGAGACCGGGCCCAATTCAATATCAGTGGGCAACTTCAAAAACCCGGCTGAAACATAAGGGTCTGCCGCTGAAACCATCGAAGCACTAAGAAGAACTAGGGCGAGAGAACAAATACAAATTCGACACATTAGCGATCATGTCCAGTTGGGGAACGAACGGGGATTCAAGTGATTTCTTACTTTTCAGCACAACTATCACTATGAACACATTAACATGCTCGATCAAGTAATTCATCCCCGGCAGGCAAAAAAACGACCAAACATCGCTACACTGACTGCTCGCAAAGTGTCTCCGCTTCGATTAAAATTTCAGTAGCGGCAATTACCTTGTCTGCCGCTGATCTGCGATATCCAACGAACTCACTTCGATAATTTAGAGATTACAACATGTTAAGAAATAAACTGGGCTTTGGGATTTTATTGCTCACCGCACTCGTTACTGTCGGGGCACAAGCCGAACGCCCTAATGTCATCGTCATTATGAGCGACGACCAAGGCGTTGGCGATTATGGGTTCATGGGCAATGATCTTATCAAAACGCCTTCGCTCGATGCCATGTATAAGCGAAGCGGTTTCCTGAGCAACTTTTATGTCAGTCCTGTCTGTGCCCCAACCCGGGCCAGCTTGATGACCGGTCGCTACAACTATCGCACACGTTGTATCGATACCTTCGTCGGCCGGGCCATGATGGATACGGAAGAAGTCACACTTGCCGAATTCCTCAGAGACGCCGGATACAAAACGGGCATCTACGGCAAATGGCACATGGGCGACAACTACCCGCTGCGGGCCATGGACCAAGGTTTTCAAGACAGCCTAGTTCATCGCGGCGGCGGCATCGGTCAGCCATCGGACCCCATTGGGGCTGAAGGAAAATATACCGATCCTATCCTCATCAAAAATGGCGAAGAAGTCCAAATGCAAGGGTACTGTACCGACATCTACTTTGATGCCGCGATGCAGTTTATCAGCGACAGCAAAAAGGCGAACAAAAACTTTTTCACCTACATCGCCACCAACGCACCGCATGGTCCGTTTCATGATGTGCCAGAAGGACTTTTGGCCGAATACAAAAAAGTTGATTTCTCGCCGATCATTATCAGAAAAATAAAAGCGGCCCAACTGGAAAAAGAAAACGACAAACTGGCTCGCATCGCCGCAATGATCACCAACATCGATGAAAACATCGGGCGACTGTTCAAGAAGCTCGATGCACTCAACCTGACCGACAACACCATCGTGATCTTTCTGAACGACAACGGCCCGAACTCGATGCGTTATGTTGGCAACATGCGAGGCATGAAAACTGGCGTTGATGATGGCGGCATTCGTTCTCCACTGTTGATGCACTGGCCTGCCAAAATGAACGCTACCAACCAGTCCGATGTCATGTGTGCCCATATCGATATCTTGCCGACCATCCTCGATGCGTGCGATGTGAATGTCCCTAAAGGGCACAAGATCGATGGTCGCAGCTTTCTGCCGCTACTCACAGAAGCCGATGTCAAATGGCCCAAGCGTCAATTGGTATTCCAAACCCATCGCGGCAATGTGCCGATGGCCTACAATCACTTTGCAATCCACGAAGACCCTTGGAAACTGGTTCACCCGAGTGGATTCGGCAAAGAAAGTTTCGAGGGCCAACCGAAGCTAGAACTTTACAACTTGAAGAAAGACCCGAAACAGCAAAATGACCTTGCCAGTCAAAACACCAAGGTCTTGAACCGCCTGAAAGCTGGTTACGACCGTTGGTTCAAAGATGTCAGTTCAACCCGAGCGGATAACTACGCCCCACCGCGAATCGTCATCGGCACGCCACACGAAATGCGAAGCGTGCTCACCCGACAAGACTGGCGCCACATCGAAGGTGCCCCTTGGGCCAGTAACTCCAACGGCCACTGGTTACTCGAAGCCCCAGAACCTGGCAACTACGAACTAGAACTAATCTTCAAAGAAACCCGCCCCGCCGGCAAAGCGACTGTTACGATTGGCAAGCTGACCGTAGAGCTAGAAATTCCAGCAGGCCAAAAACGTGGGCATACTGCCAAAGTCAAACTCCCCGCCGGCAAAATGACCCTCTCCGCCACGATTAACTTCGCCGGGCAAGATGCCGGCCCGCATCAGGTAATTTTGACGCGTAAGTGATAGTGATGTAGGGTTGATGGAATTTTTATTTCCATCCACCTTCAAATCGTTTCCCATTGGAATTGGTTGTCACATACAATAATGTGTTGCGGAGTCTAAAAATCAATTGTGCCTTGGGTGGAGATGCTACGAGCTTCGCACTAGCGGCACACCAGAATCATTTCAGTTCGTCAGTGTCACCCGGCGGCAATATATTCCATTTGCAATGGCCTGACATAACAGGTACGATTTTGCATAACAGCAATTCTTGTTCTACTGAAAAAGTCTCAAATGAAGTGGCTACCTAAATTACGATTTAGTATGCGAACGTTATTTATTTTAGTAACGCTACTTTGTGTTTTACTGGGACCGCTGAGTGTGAAGCTTTATCAAGCTAGGCAGCAGCGGTTGGCGGTGCAGTGGGTGTTGGCGAATGGCGGCTATGTTTATTATGATTATCAAAAGCACGAAGATGGAATTGGTGTTTCACCAGGCCCGACGCCGACGGACAATCAGTGGTTAAGAACCCTCTTCGGCAATGATTTTATTGATGAGGCTGTTTGGGTTGGCATTAGAAACCCTTCGGTCGCTGATATTTCACCGTTATCTGATCTCACGCAACTTGAAAATCTGATCCTTGAAGATCCAAATGTCACAGATCTCACGCCGTTGGCCAAGCTCATCAATTTGCAAGGCTTAACGCTTGACACCCCTAAGGCAAAAGACCTTACTCCGTTAGAAAACCTTGTCAATCTTGAGGATTTGGAGCTTAATGGTCCGAATGTCACGGACCTAATGCCCTTGGCCAAGCTAATCAATCTGCGAGTACTAACACTTGACACCCCTAAGGTAAGAGACCTTGCTCCATTAGAAAACTTGGCCAATCTTGAGGAATTGGAGCTTGATGGTCCGAATGTCACGGACCTAATGCCCTTGGCTAAGCTAAACAATTTGCGACGGTTAACGCTCGAAGCTCCTAAGGCAAATAACCTTGCTCCGTTAGTACACCTGGAAGAATTGCAGATTTATGATCCGAATGTCACAGATCTCACGTCCTTTGCCAAGCTACTCAATTTGCGACGGTTAACACTCGAAGCTCCTAAGGCTAATAACCTTGTTCCATTAGAGAACCTTGTGAACCTGGAAGAATTGCAGTTTTATGGTCCAAATGTCACAGACCTCACACCCTTGGCCAAGCTAATCAATCTGCGAAAATTAACGCTTGTCACATCGAAGGCAATAGACCTTACTCCGTTAGAAAACCTTGTAAACCTTGAGTATTTGGACCTTAATAATCTGAATGTTACAGACCTCACGTCCTTGGCCAAGCTAAGCAATTTGCGACGGTTAGTCCTTTACAACCTAAAGGCAAAAGACATTGCTCCGCTGTTTAAACTTTCCAATCTTGAATTCTTGTATCTCGAAGGCATGCAAGTTCCAAAAACAGAGATCGACAAGCTTCAAAAGGCATTGCCCAATTGTGAAATTCATGTACTCTGATTATCCCCACCTCAATAAACTGCTTCGATTGTCAATGAACGAACCTCTTTTGAATCGTTGGCCCGGCGGCTATACATTTCATTTGCATTAGTCGTGTAGGGCAAGCCCCATGCACCACAAGAATCCCACCCCATGAAAACCTACCTCATCCTACTCAGAGGAGTAAACGTCGGTGGCAAGAATCTGCTGCCGATGAAGGAACTCCGTAGTGTGTTAGAGAGTGGTGGGTTTGCCGATGTTCGAACGTATATTCAAAGTGGCAATGTGGTTCTTCAGAGTGCGAGTCAGCCTGAGAAAACAGTTCAGGCCCTATTAGAATCGGAGTTTGGGTTGACTCCTGAAATCCATGTTCTTACCGAAAAGAAGTTTCATTTATCTGTCACGAACAACCCTTATCAAGAGCACGAGGGCAAGTTCGTCCATTTCTATTTTTGCAAGAACAAGCCCAAAGCGAACACTGCCAAGCTTGAGCAGTTGGCGGCAACCACAGAAAACTATCAGATCATCGACAACGTCTTCTATCTACATGCTGCCCATGGAATTGGTCGTTCCAAATTGGCCGCAAATGTCGAGGCTTGCCTGGGCGTTTCAACAACAGCCCGGAATCTAAATACCATCAATAAACTGGTAGCGATGTTAAAGAATTAATCAAAGATCATATTTTGAAGGCTGGAGACCTCTGAGAAACGTCTCGCCCTGGTGTGCCACTGGCTTTGCCAGTGCGTGCTGCAATCGATGAATGAGTTCCATGAATTTAACACAATTTGATTTGTTGTGCTTCAATATCTCAAGTTCAGTAAGGTGTTTTGAACTTCACACTGGCGGAGCCAGTGGCACCCGAAAAGGGCTGTTGCGCCTTTGCGTGAGAAATCTTTTTGCAGTTCAAAAGGCGGCTGACGAGCAGCACACCCTACGGCACTTTTTTCTGCCTTGGAGTGAGAAATCTCGTTGCAGTTCTTGGTACGCAATAGCGTACCCTACGGATTAAGTCGGCTGCCCGTGGCGAGAACACCAGGGGCAATAGTCGGACCCAAGTTCTGGCGGATCGGCGTCTTCGTCGTCACTGCGATAGGCTTCGGTGACCCGATAACCACAGTCGGGGCACTTATGCTCCCAACTGTGGATCACTAGGTCGTCATTATCGAAGAAATTGTAGCTGCAAGTCATCTCCGCGCCTTCGCACTTCGGACAACCGCCTAGCGTGATTCGATCTCTGGTCATAATTGTTTAGAATCCGCGAGCCGCTTTGATGTCGTCAAAGTCTCGCAAGTGATAATCGATATCGGCAAAGTCTAACACTTTACACAACCCGCGAAGTGCCACGCCCAAGCCATCTGGTCCACTGAACCCGCCGAACTGCCCGCCACCTTTGACGTGAGGTTCTAGATCGAGGAACACGCCGGGGATGCCCCGTTTTTTCAGTTTGCGTTCTAGCTTTGGAATCGAAGCGGCAAAGTCTCGCAAGATGCGTTCGTAAGCACTGTCGCCCAAGTCAGCAGGCACAAAGTTTTTGAGTGCCCCTTCATCCATGTGCCCTTTTTGCTTGGTCGGCTTGGTGATCTTGTAATCTTTGACGTGCATCCAACCTGTGCCTGGCTTCATCTTGCGGTACTGCTGATACACTTCATCAGGCGAGTACCCTTGGCAAACCAAGTTGCCAGCATCAAAAATCAGCATCATCGCAGGGTGATTCACTTGCTTATGAATTTCAGCCAGGATGTCACCATTTTGTCCGATCAAATTGGCTTCGACTTCCAACCCAAACGTCAAGTCACTGCGATGACAAACTTCGGCAATTTGCCCCAATTGATCAACGGCCTGTGAAACATGATCCCAAGGGTCACTATCAACCGGGTGATAAAAGGAGAACCCGCGAATCAATTTGGTCTCAAACGCATGCGCCAAGTCACACGCTTTTTTTACATCTTTACTCAAGTATTTTGGGAACGGAATAAACTTGTTCGAGGTGCCATCTTCGACATCAAGCAGTTTCACCTTACCAATCGGCGAACCGATGGAAGAGACATTCAGCCCATACTCGTCTTCCAAATGACGAATTTTGGTGATCTCAGGCTTCGTCAGTTGCATGACGTTTTTCACGCCATTGCCGACATCAATAAAACGAATGCTGTAATACTCGAGCCCGAGTGCCGCGAAGGCACAAAATTGTTGTTCGGCCGTTTTTTGGTTGGCCGCTTCATCGGCGAACCCGGTCAGTATTACTTGTGGACGATCGGCCATGGGTGTCTCTTTCAAAGCGATAGATCAAAAATTGACGTAAAAATTCTCAACGCACCTATTTTCGTGCGTACCAGCAAGCAATGCAAGTGGTCTTGCCGGTTATTGATTCACCAGTTATTGATTTAATAGTGAAGCGGCCGGTTCGTCCAAATACAAGCGAGTGCTACCATGTTGCTGCAAGATCGAAGCTGGCAGTTTGGGCGAAACTGGTCCTTCTACCGCTTTTTGCACAGCCGCCGCTTTGCGTTCGTCTGGCACGGTGCAAACGATCAGCCCGGCTTTCAAGATTCGATTGACACTCATCGAGATCGCCTGCTTCGGCACATCGTCCAACGTGGCAAACCAGCCTTCGCCCTGTTGTTGCTGGCGACATGCTTCGTCTAAGTCGACCACCAAGTAAGGGCTCTCGGTTTCAAAATCAGCCGGAGGGTCGTTAAAGGCCAAGTGCCCATTCTCGCCAATACCGATGAAGGCCACATCGACTTGTTCGTTTTGAATCAAAGCCCCGAGTCGATCACATTCGCCCTGGCAGTCAACTTCGGCATCAATGTAATGAAACGCGGCTGGCGGTGTCGGCAACTGATCAACAAACCGTTCTTTCAGATATTTGCGGAACGAAGCAGGGTGCTCGATGCTCATGCCGGCATATTCATCGAGATGAAAGCAAGTAACTTTCGACCAATCAATCTCTGGCTCTGCAACCAATGCGGCCAACACCTCAAACTGCGAAGCCCCGGTCGCCACAATAATGGTCGCCTGGCCCCGCTCTGCCAAAGCAGCCCGAATCACGGCCGCCCCATCCTGAGCCGCCTCTTTACCCGATTCCAACTTAGTCTCTCGAACAATAACCTGCATCAATGCATTCCTTAAAAAACAAACGGAGAAGGTCTTAAGGATGAATCATTTCCCACGAATTTCAAGTAGAGGGGATGGTGTTTTTGATTTGTGGGTTGTAGTTGGGAAGTGTTAAGATTGGGGGTGGGGAATTACTGTTGAGCGTGTCTACCGACTAGTATTCACTTAGCAGACTAGGATGGCCTGGTCCACACCAAACAAAATGGATCGCCTCTCGGGAAAACCGAATTTTGGCCCCGTCTTTTTTCTGCGGTAGATATTGCTCTAGCTGATCAAATGTTGCTTCTGTGGCATAGAGGACCATTTGGCCTCTTTCAAACACGATGGAACTAGGGGCTTTAATTAATAATGAGTTGTTGAGAATAGAACGAACTTCCTCGTATCGTTCCGTAGTTTTTATGTAGCCCCGCCTAGATAAACCTTTATCTAGCAAGTCATAAACGTACATCCTTTTCACGTCGATAATGTTTTGTGTGATCTCTGGAAACATTCGCAGATCAATTTTTGGTGAAGTCGGTGTTGAATGCTTGCGATAACTGCTCCGGATTTGCTTAATCAAGTCTTCCACTTTTCCATGAACATCACCAGTTTGTACCGCCAGTAAACTCATGGTGGCAGGGTCTAACGTGGCATCTCCTGGCCCTCCAAATCGACTCCATTTTTCTTCGTCAGTGCAATTGACCATCATGTTCATCCATACCACATGAGATGATTTGGTGCCTAAGTTAAAGTCGGCTAGTGGATAGAAGCGTATCTCTAGGTCTCTCTCTTGTTTTTCAGGTGTGGTAATAATGAAGAGGTCTTCTTTTTCAATTACGACTAAATCCAAACTTCTTAGCATTCTTGAAAGGACGTACTTTACGGTATGACCATGCTTGGCTTGAAAGCTGAGCTTCCTATTAGGCCTCAAACCGACATCGGCAAGAGCTCGTTGGTCTATGTAAATTGAAACTTGAGCGAGACCTGCCATTGTGTTCATCACTTCATTCAGTGGAGTATCAATAAACGAAACATCTTCGATCTCTACCCATCTTGATTGTTGAACCAAATCACTCTTCGCTGGTACCTCAATGACTTCTGGAATGGAAGGATCACCTGCATGGAGTCGAGCGACAAGTTCATGATACGATTTGAGAAACAAAGCTATTTTTCGATGCATCTGAAGATGTTGGGTGACAACGACTCCTTGGTGAACAGGGCGAATGCTGCCTGGTCCTCCCAGCGTCCACCAACTCTCTGGGCTCATTAAGCCTTTGATGTATTTCATCAGCCTTTCTTGAGAAACAAGTGGATACTTGAGCAAAGGTTCTAAGTGATAGTATTTCGCATAGAGATGATTGACTTCAATTTCTTCGGGAGTTGTGATCTCTAAAATTCCTTGATCAAATCGATAGGATAAATCGAGTTGTTTTAAAATCAGTGTAAGAACCGTCTCGAAGCGAACGGGGAATTTAGTCTGGAAAGTGATAGGGTTAGTACGATCTTGCCCTACCTCATACAATACTTTGTCGTTGATGATTATTTCTAAATCGAACTGCTTGGATAGCGTCTTAACTACTAGATCGAGTGGAGTCTCATAGAAATCAAGTAGCACTTTTTTCTGCAAAATCTCCTCAAGCCTTGCATCTTGAGGATGCTGCAAGTAATCGAACTCAAGCTCCTGCGGTGTTTCTTCAGCAGATGTTACGAAGGCACATGCCAAGCTTATCCAGCAGATCATCAGATACTGACTCAAGAGGCTGATCGTAGTGAAGCTATATTTCATTTAAATGGGTCTCCATCCAATGGATCAGATTTCTTACCACTTGCTGGTGATCCAAATGGATTGGGTTTTCCGCCTGGGCCGCTACCAAACGGATCAGGCTTGTTTCCGCCACCACTTTTTTCAAATGGGTCTCCAGTAAACGGCTTCCTCTTGATTCTAGGTCCAGAGCTATCATCGATGATAATAACTGGCGGTTGTTCCTTGTCTTCTTTGCTGTTTTCCTTCTGAGTGACCGCTGTCTGAACTGGAGGTGTCTTGCCTTGATTCCTAATCTGCCGAAGCAGTTGAGCTATTTTGTTGTGGATTGAATCATAATGGGCCACAATCAGGCTCTTGGTCGCGGTATCAAATGAACAATGGCCTGGGCCGCCTAGTTCTTCCCACTCTTCCGGTTCGATATTGCTTCTGATGGCTTCAACCCATTGGTCTTGATTCGTTTTTTCATCTACAGGAAAATCGGCCAAAGGGTAAAACCGAATGAATTTGAGTTTATCTTGTTCCTGGTGTGTTGTTATCACAATCGCATCGGCATGTTGAACTGCAACCAGTTCCAAGTTCTGCAGAATTCGTTGAAAAACATGGCGGACTGAATGCCCTGGCTCTAGCTCAATATCTATTGGGGTATTTGTTGAAAGCCCAATATCATCAATGCCGCGTTCGTCAATCAGTAAGGGTAGTTTGGCCTCTTGAGCAATTTTTATCAACACTTGATCGAGTGGAGTATCGTGAAAGCTGTTTTTTTCTAAAGGGCGATTGAGAGTGTGAGATAATTGAGAGTCTCTCTGCGGATAACTTTCAAGCAGGTTCTCAGTCGAGGGCTCTTTAGAATTCATCCGCTTCGCCAACTGGCAGTATTGCTCTAGGAAATTAGCTACCTTGCGATGATTTGTCAGGTTCTGGTTTACTACAATTCCTTGCGAAATTGCATGGACGCTTCCCTTTCCACCAAGCCTGTCCCACGATGCCGGGTCAATAAATTTGGTGATTTGTTCAGCCAAATTGGCTTGATTTACATCCGGCAAACCAAGCACCGGTGCAAGGTGATAGTATTTCGTATACTGATAGTTGTGTTTAACATCTTCAGGCGAGGTGATGACAATCACACCTTGATCGATCGCGTACGTGAGATCCAATTGATCTAGTAGAAATTCTAAGCTTGTCTGAAGGGTCGCAGCTTCGGTCATGTGAAGCGTGACAGGAGTCTCCTTCGACAGACCAATGTCATCCAATGCACGTTCTTCAACGCGAATTTCTAAATCCAGCTTCTTTGAAAGTAACTCCATTACTTTATGAAGCGGAGTACGTTTAAAATCAAACTGGATTTTACGCTGCAAAGCCTCTTCGACCTTGGCATCTTTAGAGTGACTGAGATAGTCAAATGCAAGCTTCGACTGTTCCTCTTCTGCGCGAAGATTAAAGGCCCAGGAAACAGCACCGGTTAGCAAGAAAAGAAAAACAAGTCGACTCATCGTAAATTCCTCATTGGGAAATAGTAGTGTTCTAGCCAAATTGACTACTCGCCCTGTGTTGAGTCTACTTGAATTTCAGATTCAATGCAAATCAATTGTCATTTAATCAGCGGTGCCACTTCATCCTCGGTGATCACACTCGGTGGTAGTTCCATGATTCGGATGTTGCGGAAGTGGATTTCGGCGCCTTCGGATTCTAGGCACAGGTAGCCTTTTTTGTACGAGGCGTTGTGGATTCCGTTGACGAACTTGCCGTTGATTGAGAGTTTGACCGAACCGTCTACCGCCACGACCACGTATTTGTTCCATTCGCCGGCCCCATTGCAGCGAAGTTCTTTTGACATGCTGCGGTTGCCACGCTTGTTCTCAGGCGTGGCCGTCATGCCGCCGGCTCCGAAGAGTTCGCCAGAGATGTAGCCGATGTGGTTGGGCGATCCATCTTTTAGTTTGTGTTGGTTGACCCAATCGAGTTCAAGCATTTGCACTTCCATTCCTCTTGGCAAACGCCCTTGGGGTTTGGCATCACTCCACAGGAAAACGCCTGAGTTGCCCCCTTTTTCCATGTGCTTCCATTCGATTTCAAGAATGAAATTTTCGTACTGCCGGTCGCTTCGCATCACGCCGATAGGGTGCCCTTGGCAGATGAGCAGTCCATCGCGGACCGACCAGTTTTCTTCGGAAGTATTGACATCAATCCAGCCGGTGAGATCCTTCCCATTAAACAAATCCCGAAACTGATACGGGGACTCCGCCAAAAGTTGTTGAGTGGAAGAAGCGAGAACGAGCGTTAAGATTGCTAGTTGGAAGCATTTATTCATGGCGGATCTTTTTTCTCAAGAGGGAAGGGCACGGATGGTTGTAAGTAGGAAGTTACTTCAATGTAGCGTCTGTTGAGATGGATTTCAATCGTTTTCTGGATGACTATCTTCTGGAGAGCACTGTTTTTCGATCAATTCTGCCAGGGCATGAACTTGATTGTTCAGCGTTGAGTGGCGCTCGGCGAGGTTTAGGGTTATATGTTCTCCCAATGGCTGATGAATTCACGATGTCTTTTACTCGCGGTGAACATGGTTCTTGCGATTCCTAAGCAAACTGATATCACAAAAATAGTTTGAAATAAACGGTAAACATTGAGTTGTTCATAGGAGATGAAAATACAGCAAATACTATAGAGAGCAAGAGCAATGCTCAGGATGCCATGTGCAAACAAGAATTGCCAAAGTGTATTACGTGACAACCAAAAACAGACGACACTTATTACCAAGAGAGATGGGACAAGCACTGTCATCCACAGTGGCTGGTCAGAGAAAATCACGAGAGGCCCTAGAATGAGTGAGCCTATGATTAATGGAAAGTAGACGCACCAGCCCACTGATTTTGAAAGGTAGTCTGCCGATGTGGTATCTTTGTTGCTCATCTACAATAACGCTTTCGTAAGAATTGGTCTGTAAACGTAGAATGAGTATATCACAAGAACTAGGTGTTTACCACAAAAAATGAACAGCGAGCCAACTCCGGTTAGGAGAAATTTTGCGGCTACTCACGCATCGTGACAACTTTGCCGTCGCGATATTCAATTCGGCGTGATACTGTCGGTTGCTCGCTATACGCTGACCAAACTGTGTACAACCCAGTGCCCTTCTCAAGCGTTGAGGTTCCGAGTAGCTTTCCCTTCATACTGTAGAAGCGGCATTTGCCGTGAATTTTTCCGTCGACAAACGGCACTTCAAGTAGGAGGGTTCCGTCTGGTGCCCATCGGCGAACCTTGCCATGCACTTTTCCTTTTCGTATTGGAATCTGCGCCATGGCCGTCATCGTGGTTTGGGAATTGGCGCGTGGTGTAACAGCGAGCAAGCTTTCTCCTTCGCCATAGAAAAACTTGATCATTTCTCCGCCGATGAACGTGCGACTGCGAATACGAAGTCCATAGAAGTTGTGATTGTACAAGCACTCTTGGTCCCAAAGAACACGATACTTGAGCACCTCTTCGGCTGGAACGCTGACGATAGCTGGCGTTTGACCGCGATCAGCCTTGCTGGCGTTTTCACTGTGTGCGTGAGTGCATATAGTGAGAGCAGCAACGACAGCAAACGCTGTGGGGAACAGGTAATTAACCATTCGATTCTCCTTTAGACTCCGTTTTTATTCTGCATAAATTCCACGATCACGAGCCGGACGCTCCTGTCTTTAGTATCGTACGCTAGTTTAGCATTTATCGCACTGCCGGTCGATTCGCCAATCCGGCGTTAAATTCTTTAAGCCCTGCGTCTGTGATCGAAGTCTTGTCTACAAATAGGAGTTCTAATTGGTCACATTCGCTGAGTTTTTCCAATCCGGTATCGGTTAGTTGCGTGTTGCTAAGCCCTAAGGTTCGCAGTTTGGGTAGGTCAGCCAGTTGTTCGATTCCAGCATCGGTTACTAGGGTCTTGTCTAAGTGCAACATCCACAGTGACTCAAGTTGAACCATGGCGTGTAACGCATCGTCTGTGATGTTGCAGCGCTCTAGCTTGACGACTTCCAAGCTACTCAAGCGTGCCAGGTGTTGGACACCTTGGTCGGTAATCTTGGTGCCGGAGAGTTCCAGTTGCTTTAGTTGCGGCAGTTCCATTAGATGCTTGATGCCGGCGTCTGTGATGTTTGTGTCATTTAAGTTAAGGTGAGTCAGTTTGGGAAGTGTCCCAATCTCGGCCAAGTCCTTATCGGAAGCAAGCGATCCCGAAAGGTCAATCGCGCCGATGTACGAGCGTCCGTTCTCACCCCGGCCCTCGGTAAAGCCACCCCAGGTAACGCTGCCACCCAGTTTTTCAATTCTCTTAGCAATCTCCATCTCGCGACGAGTTTGTTCGAGTGGTCGCATCAGCAAAGCAAAGACCACAGCGCACACGGTCACAACGCCCAGCATCGACAGCAGCGTAAATTGAGACCAGCGTCGTTTTTTTGTGGGGGTGGTGTTCATGTCTAGAGCAGTGCACTTAACGAATAATTATTATTACAGCCGCTACTTTGCATTTTAATCTATCCTAGCAAAACAGAGAATTCAAGCATTATCTGCCTTGTATAAGTTTGCTCTCAGTTACCAGAATTTCCACCAGGGCTTTGCCGAAGAATGTAGCTTCAATCCTCCTTCACCATCAGGTAGCCAAACATTTCCACGAATTGAACTTACATCAAAGAAACCACATTGATATGTAGCAGCAAGCCGGTGCATGGTTGCATATGCAGATTCAGATTGCGACCACCGAAACCCTGCATAAATAAACGATCCTGCACAGCTGTAATCTGTTATATTGGTAGAATCGCCATCAGACTTAAGAGGACCGTTCATCGGAGGAAAGTCCTTGATTATTTCATGAAAGAAACACGAGAGTTCTGGTGACAGATTCGTCGGGTCATTGTAGTCGAATTCTTTCGACCAGCTTGTCTCCTGATCAAACCATTCAAGAAACTCATGCCGATCCTTAGGAACCAGGCCCGGGGCGAACACAGCTAGATCGTAACTCATATGGATTCCTTGTCTAACAGAAATTATTTTCCATTTGTTTCTTCGCTATTGACTTTAGCTCGCTTTCGTCGAAGCTCGATCCACATCCCTAGTACTATTAATGTGAGTGTCGGGAGCAAGGGACCAATGATCCAAATGTACCAAGCAACTCCTTCTGAGAAATAGTTGAGAATGAAAACAAATGCCAGTCCCAATGCAGATAAGATCACTAACACGAGTGGTAATTCGATTAATGCATAGCCAGATCGACAATTCTGAGACCGGATTGGACTTGTCGCCATCAATGCTCCAATAAAACGGCACTAAGAACACACCCTATTATAACACCAGTTATTCTACTTCAATTCCAAAAACGCCACATCATCAGGCGAATAATTAAACACTTGTCCAGTCTCAAACTTGTAAACCCAGCCGTGCAGGTTGACATCGTTTCTGGCCAAAGCGGCGGCTACGGATGGATGGGTTCGTAGGTTTTCTAGTTGGACTAGCACGTTCTCTTCAATGGTAAGAGTTAAGCGTTCGTCTTCTTCGATTAGGTGCGAATAATTTTCGGTGACGATTCGCCTAGTCGATTCGGCATACGTGAGTAGCCCTTTGACGGCGGGTAAGTTTTCTAAAGATTCGGGATGAAGCAATCCGGCCATCGCGCCGCAGTGAGAGTGCCCGCAGATGATGATGTCTTTGACCTTGAGCACACTCACGGCGTACTCAATGGTGGCCGCTTCTCCGCCATGAAACAATCCGTAAGGTGGTACGATATTACCAGCAGCACGGAGGATAAATAATTCTCCCGGCTTGGTTTGAGTCAAATAGCTAGGGTCAATCCGAGAATCAGAACAGGTGATGAACAGGGCGGATGGACTTTGGCCTTCGGCTAGTGTTTCAAACAGTTTTTGGTCTTTGCTAAAGCTTTCTCTTTGAAACTTATGAATGCCGTTGACTAGTTTTTGCACAGCCGGGTTTCCTTTGATCGACGAAACGAGTACTCATAACCAAATAGGTGTGATGGTATTGTATCCGTAAGTAAGGATTCGCCCATGGCTTATCTTGCGATTTAGGCAAGAATATCTTTAATCACATGGGCTTCTTCGACACCGGTTAAACGGAAATCGAGCCCTTGTGATTTGTAAGAAAAGCGGTTGTGATCGATGCCAAACAAGTGCAGCATGGTGGCATGGAAGTCTCGCACGTGGACGATATCTTCGACTGCGTTATAGCCGAGTTCGTCGGTGTTGCCGTACGACTTGCCACCTTGGACGGCTCCGCCGGAGAGCATCATGGAGAAGCCTTTGATATGGTGATCTCGGCCTGAGCCTTGGCCCATAGGTGTTCGGCCAAACTCTCCGCCGAATACGATCAGCGTGTCTTCAAATAGCCCGCGTTGTTTTAGGTCTTTGATTAACGCGGCGGTGGCTTGATCAACTTCTTTAGCGGTGATATCCATCGAGCCTTTGATGTTGCCGTGGTGGTCCCAGCCGCGATGATAGAGTTGAACGAAGCGAACGCCTTTTTCCAATAAACGCCGGGCCAGTAGACAGTTGGAAGCATAGGTGCCATCGCCCCCTTTGGTTCCGTAGGCGTCAAACGTGTCTTGGGTTTCGCCTGATAGATCCATGAGTTGAGGTACGCTGGTTTGCATACGAAAGGCCATCTCGTATTGGCGAATGCGGGTTTCAATTTCAGGGTCGTTCACAAAACTGTTGGCTTGTTGATTGAGCTGATTTACCGTGTCAATCAGTCCACGTTGTTGGGCCAGTTCAACGCCTTGTGGGCGATTGAGATAGAGGACCGGGTCTCCACTGGCGTGGAACTGTACGCCTTGGAAACGAGACGGTAGGAAACCACTTTGCCATTGTCGGGCCGCTATCGGTTGCGATTGGCCTCCACGTCCAACTGAAGTCAACACCACATAGCCAGGCATGTCGTTGGATTCTTGGCCTAATCCGTACAACAGCCACGAACCCATGCTAGGACGGCCCGCATTGGATGAGCCGGTATTGAACACCAAGTGAGCCGGGTCATGGTTGATTTGATCGGTATGCATGGAACGAATAATGCAAATGTCATCGGCAACCGAGCCAATATGTGGAAACAGTTCGCAGATGCGTTGTCCGCTTTCGCCGAAATTTTTGAACGCGTGCTGGGGTCCAAAACACTTGAGTTTTTTGCCTTGCAGTTGGGCGATTTGTTGCCCTTTGGTGTACGACTCTGGCATCGGCTGATCGTGCATTTCTTTCAGCTTGGGCTTATCGTCAAAGGTCTCTAAATGCGAAGGACCACCGGCCATGCACAGATGGACGATTCGTTTTACTTTAGGCGTAACATGCGGCGTGCGAATTACGCCGGAGTTGAGACCGTTCTTTTCCTGTGCACTAGCATCGCCAGAGAGCATTGACATTAACGCCAGCGGGCCGATCCCTAGTGCGGTTTGGTTTAAAAAACTGCGGCGGGAAATCGTATTTTTAAAATTGATATTTTCTGATGAGTTTGACATGTTAGTAGCCCTGATATTTGAAAGCGTGGATCAATGAAATGGTGAAGTAATTTCGCAATTAGTAGCGAGTAATTCCTTCATGTAAATTCAAGATCGCACGTGTTACACTTGTCCATGCGGCCAGTTCGATTGTATCGAGATCACTTGTTTTCGGAGCAATTCCGGCAGCGGCCAGTTTCGCTGCCGACTCGGGAGACTTCTGATAAATGGCCAAGTTTTTCTCGTACCACTGTTTCAGTAAAACCATTTCGTCTGTTCGAGGTGGTCGAGACAAAGCTCGGTTGAAGGCCCAAGTTAATCGTGTTTCGAAATCTTTGTTGCCAGAAAGTAGGATTTTTTCGGCAAACACTCTGGCCGCTTCGACATAGGTTGGATCGTTCAACAACACCAAGGCTTGTAGCGGCGTGTTAGAGCGTTCGCGACGAGCGGTACATTCTTCACGAGGTGGGGCGTCAAACGCCAGCATGCTAGGGTGCAGGAATGTGCGTTGCCAATGCGTGTACAATCCGCGTCGATATTGGCCATCGCCTGAATCGTGTTTGTAGGTGCGTTTGGGGAAGTTCATCTGGGCCCAATATCCGGCAGGTTGATAGGGTTTGGCACTAACCCCACCGATTTTATCGACCATTAAACCACTCACGACCAAGGCGTTATCACGCACCATTTCGGCGTCGAGTCTCCAGCGAGACTGCCGGGCCAAGAGCCGGTTGTAAGGATCACTTTTCTGATCTTCTTGAGATGCGTAGGAAGATTGCTGATAGGAATTGGAGAGCACCATTTGTTTTACTAAATGTTTGATGTCCCAGCCGCTATCGATGAAGTCGGCAGCAAGCCAATCGAGTAATTCTGGGTGAGAAGGGGTTTCTCCTTGCGAGCCAAGATCGTCAACGCTACGGCTTAGCCCATTGCCGAAGTAGAGCATCCAGATGCGATTGACGAAGGTACGAGCGACCAAGGGATTCTCTTTCGAGACCAACCAGTCAGCCAAGTCTTTGCGATTGAGGGTTCGTCCTTCAATCTTCGGTTGAGGCAAAAAAGCGGGAACCGATGGGGTTACGATTTCGCCTGAATCGTCCATCCAATCGCCACGAGGAAGAATTCGCATGACTCGTGGTGGCCCAGCTTTCGTTGCCAGGGTGGTGATGACCGATTTATCGAGTTTCGTTTTATCTGCTTTAAGCTTTGCTAAGAGATCACGAGGAGTTTTTAACAATTCGCTTTGTTGTTTAAATTCATTCCACAATTTCTCATTTTGTGCTTTGGTACGTTTTGCGGGATCGATTGAGATGATTGCCAATAGGGCAGGGGAGGCGAACTGGGTGTTGTTGTCACCGCTGGCTTCTGCGGCGTAGAGGCGAATTTTTCCGAGGCTGTGGCCTGTGCCGTAGTTATGGGTCAACTTGACTTCCAGCGTTTGTTTTGCGTCTGACTTTACACTGACAGGCTTTTTGGCGGAAAGAACCAGTTGCTGGGTTTGCCCGGTTTGCGGCAAGATGGCCCAACCGTTTTTGTTTCCGTTGATGATATATGTGGGAGAATGGTTGTTTTGTGTATGGCTGGCTTCTGCACTTGCCCATGCGATGTTTTGGTCGCCCAGTTTGGCTTCGACTTTATGCAATACAAAGTTGCCGTTGATGGCACGGCCTGGACCTTTGGCAGGAAAGGAGTCATCAGTCAGGCACTCTAGTCGCAGTGCAGCGATTGAGGGTGCGTTGAGTTCCAGCGAAATGGTATAGACGTCTTTATCCGGTACTTTGCCGCTGGCTTTAATTGAGCCATCTTTCTCGATGGTCATCGTCGATCCGCCAGAAGAGGTGGCGGAAGTAGGAGTTAATAATTTCCAGCGACCAGACTGCTGTGAAAGTGACTGTTGCCACTTGATGAACTCAGCTTCAAGCTCTGGTGATTTTGTATCGTACTTGGTTTGTGTGGCTGCGATCTCTTTGGTAAGGCGGGCCGATTCTTGTTGTTGTTCGGCGGTCGGAACAGGCAACAGCTCAAGGTGGTTTGCACCACCCACAATTCCTTTCTCTTTGATGTCTGCAAAAAATGCGGCAAAGCTATAGAAATCTTTCGTGGTAAACGAATCAAACTTGTGATCATGACACTCGGCACATCCGAATGTTGACCCTAGCCAGATATTACCGGTAGTTCGTACGCGATCAGCGGCGTATTTCGCCAAGTATTCTTTCGGTTGTCCGCCTCCTTCGGCAGACGCCCGATTTAAACGGTTGTAAGTCGACGCCACTTTTTGATCCAAGGTGGCATCGTGCAACAAGTCTCCAGCAATTTGTTCAATCGTAAATTCATCAAATGGTTTGTTTTGATTGAACGCATTAATCACATAGTCTCGATAAGGCGATACGCTGCGTACTTGATCGCCATGGTATCCGAGAGTGTCGGCATAGCGTACTAAGTCAAGCCAATAGATGGCCATCCGTTCGCCATAATGCGAGGACTGAATCAGTTGGTTGACCAACTTTTCATACGCTTCAGGCGAGGGGTCATTGGCAAATGTTTCAACCAGTTCAGGGCTCGGCGGTAGGCCGGTTAGATCAAACGAGAGTCGTCGCACTAATGTCCGTGGGTCAGCAGCTTTACTTGGTGCAAGTTTTTCTTGTTTCAAACGAGAGAGGATAAAGGCATCAATCGCAGAAGTTTTTTTATTCGCTTGATCAATCTTGGGTACAGCCGGTTTCTTCAGTGGAGTAATTGACCAATGCTCTTGATATTCGGCCCCTTGCTGAATCCAATCCTTGAGCAGCCCAATTTCTTTGGCACTCAGTCGCTTGCCATGTTCGCCTGGCGGCATTCGCACATCTTCGTCTTCGGATAAAATACGAGCCATTATTTCGCTTTGATCACTATGCCCTGGCATAATGGCCGGGTCTCTATCTTGATCATCTACCGCTGATGCTCGTTGATCCAGCCGCAATTCGGCTTCCCGATTTTTGGCATCAGGGCCATGGCAGACAAAACATTTGTCGGAAAGGATCGGGCGAATATCACGGTTGAATTGCACTTGCTTCTGGCCCCAAGAGTCGGAGACCATCAGGGAAAAACAGAAGAAGACAAATAGAACGACTCTGGCCATGAGGTTTGCTTTCTGACCTGCTACCGAAGTGGATTGGTGGTCAAAAGAATTAGGCGTTGTTTTTAAACGGTGAAATACTCACTGGTTGATCTTAATGCGGATCAAATACAGTTCGTAAAATGTTGGGTGGGGTATAATCTTATTATACACAAGTGATTATCGATCTGCCAGTCTTCCATGGTCCGCTGATCGGATGAGATAAGTTGAGCCCATTATTGGATTTATCGCCTTGTTTCAAAGGCATAACAGCCAGGGGAAGGGCATGCCCTTTACCTACCAAAATGGCTGTTGTAGCGAACTACCGCAAAGGGAAACAGCTAGTTTTTCTAATCATTTTACTACAACTGGAAAATCTGGATTAGTGAGGCGTTTCTTTCAAGACTTTTGCGTTTTTTAGTAGGAATTCCATTTATAGAAGCGTACAATTACCTATGCACTGTCTGAGAAACAACCACAACATCATCCAGCGAATCATTCAGCGAGAGGGCAGACCATGCATGGTAATGTTGGTAGACCGATGGAAATTTTGCTAGTCGAGGACGATGTTCTTCAAGCCCGACTAGCATTAGAGGCGGTAGAGCGTTGTAATTTTTTGCATCGAACCACTTTGGTTTGCGATGGAGAAGAGACGCTTGACTTCGTCTTTCGTCGCGGTATCTTCCGCCGTGCTCCTCGCCCCGATTTAATCCTGCTCGATCTTCGCATTCCTAAACTTGATGGTTTAGAAGTGCTTTCTGCTATCAGAGCCGATTTTGATTTAAAGACCATTCCGGTGGTCATTATGACCTCGTCGGAAGATGAGCAAGATCGATTAGAATGTGAGAAACAAGAAGTCGAGGCTTACGTTAGTAAACCCATCAATCTACAGAAGTTTTTAGACCTGATCATCAAGTTAAAGCGTTTCTGGCACGAGGAGATGGTGCTTCCCTCGATATAACCCTCATTCATAGTGAGACCATTTTATAGACGAGATCGTGCGATGAATCCATTGCCAGAAAATCCGAGCAAGGCAGATTCTTTACTATCTACCACCAGAGTTTCGCTTCTGGTCTTAACAGGTTCGTTGGCTGTGTTCCTCTCTTTGTTCCTGTTCTATATTGTTCGCAGCCATGAACAGGAAAATTTGCAGTCCGAGATGGAGCGGATCTCGCATCAGTCGGCAGTCGATATTCAGCGAATTATTGATCGGCATTTGGAAGTTCTGGAATCGATTGACGCCTTGTATATGGCTTCGAAAGAAGTGGAACGCGATGAGTTCGATCTTTTTACCGCAGGCCCGATGAAAAGACACCAGAATCTGCACGCAATCTATTGGATTCCTGTTGTATTAAATACCGAGAGTCTAGCTCACGAAAAATCTGCTTTGGCAGAAGGGCTTGAGAATTATCAGATTCATGAACTCTCAAGTAATGGAGAATCTTTGAAGGCGTCGCCTCGTGAGAAATACCACCCCATCCTTTACGTTGCTTCCCATACGGATGAGCGAGCCTTGCTGGGACTCGATCTTAGTGCAAACCGTGATTGGGAATCAATTCTCGCTTCGTCACAGAGATTGGCCGTTGCCACGACCTTAGATTTTCAGGGAAATCCAGGTTCGGATTCTTGCACGGTCTTACTCCCAATCTTTAAACCCATACCTGGAGAGAGGGCAGGGGAGTATCTAAAAGGCTTTGCGGCCATTTCATTCCATATTAATGAATTGATTGCCGAGCCGAGTGCCCTGTTTGCTCAGCAGGGAATTCATATTCAATTGATCAATCCTTCATCTGAAAAGATACCGCCAGTTATTTCAGCGGAGATTACGGAACTGAGTTCTAGTGAATTGCTGTATCATTTGAAACATGCAGAATCAATCTCTGTGGCGAATCAGAATTGGGAACTCGTTTTTACTCCAACCGATCAATATCTCGAAGGCAATGTCTATTGGAAATCTTGGGCAGTCTTGGTCGGTTGCATTAGTGCAGCAGTCCTCGTCATTTCATTGCTGTTCAGTACCATGGGACAAGCTTCGCGTGTGGAAGAAATTGTCCGCTCTCGTACGGCTGAATTGGCACGTACGAATGTCGAATATGAAAAAGCAATCGAAGTGGCAGAGTCGGCAAACAAAGCCAAGGGGCAGTTCTTGGCAAGCGTCAGTCACGAAATCCGCACACCACTGAACGCAGTCATTGGCATGACGGAACTGGTGTTAGACACGCCACTTAATCATGAACAAAAAGAGTATCTCACCTTGGTGCATGACTCTGGCGAATCATTGCTCAGCGTGATCAACGACATCCTCGATTTCTCAAAAATTGAAGCAGGCCGTCTCGATTTAGAGCAAGTGCCGTTTGATCATGCAGAATTACTAGGAGACACAATCAAATCTCTCGGCTTCCGTGCTCAATCGAAAGTATTAGAACTGCTTTGCCGGATTTCGCCTGACATTCCTTCTAAGCTAATTGGCGACCCTGGCCGATTAAGACAGATTTTGGTCAACCTCATAGGCAATGCAATTAAGTTCACCGAGAAAGGAGAAATTGTCGTTGAAGTGATGCTCGAATCGGAAGATGCTGATCACGTGACACTCCATTATTCGGTACGCGACACCGGGGTTGGAATTCCTCAGGCAGCCCTGAAGCGTATGTTTGAAGCATTTGAACAAGTGGATGCTTCAACCACGAGGAAGTTTGGCGGAACAGGACTTGGCCTGGCGATTTCTTCACGTTTAGTCGAGATCATGGGCGGCAGAATCTGGGCGGAAAGCGAAGAAGGCGTAGGAAGTATTTTTCACTTCAATGCCGTCTTCGAAGTGGCACGACAGTGGCCATCGACCTCGATTTCAACTCGGGCATCCATTGACCAACTTCACGATATGCATGTTTTGGTGGTCGACGACAATCAAACCAACCGCACGATCTTGCAAGAGACCATGACCAAATGGAAAATGCGGCCACACGGCGTCGAGAATGCCGAGAAAGCATTGAACGAACTTTTGCAAGCAGAGGAGCAAGGTAACCCCTACACACTGCTTGTCACCGATGCCCACATGCCTGTGATGGATGGATTTGAATTGGTGAGGAAAATTCAGAACGATCCACGACTGTCAAGCACGATTATTATGATGCTTAGTTCAGGAGACACGCCAACCGAAGAGCTAGGCATCGCAATTTATATCACGAAACCAGTGAAACAGTCGGAACTTCTGGATGCGATACTGTTTGCAGTTGGGGTCTCGGCCTTTCGAAGGAAACCATCAAAAGAAATTGAGTTTCGACCATCACTACGTCCTTTGAATATCTTGTTAGTCGAAGACAGCGAAGTCAATCAAAAACTGGCGTTAGGTCTACTCGGAAAATACAACCACAAAGTCGATGTAGCCAGCAATGGCAAAATTGCGATCAATTTGTGGAGGCGAGGGGATTACGATGTTGTGCTGATGGATATTCAAATGTCGGTCATGGACGGGCTCGAAGCGACTCGTCAAATTCGTCGTATCGAATGTTCTACGCCCCATCATACACCCATTATTGCGATGACAGCGCATGCCATGAAAGGCACTAAAGAGCGTTGCATCGAGGCCGGCATGGACGATTACGTTTCAAAGCCAATCCGCCGAAAAGAACTCTTTACTACCATTCAAAATATCTTAGGAGAAAGATATATGATCTCTGATAATTCGCCACTCGATCCAGCACGCAATGAAGTCACGCCAGTTGGAACTGCCTCAGCGGAAGAGACCAGTGTGTCGATGGTCGATTGGTCGGTCGCCTTAGAAAATACCTACGACGACCTCGACTTACTGAAAGAATTGATTCAAGGCTATCTTCAAGAGTCGATAAAGCTATTAAAAGAGATGCACGCAAGTATTGAAAAACGAGACGCGGTAACACTCCGCAGAGCCGCACATACGATGAAAAGCCAGTTCAAGATCTTTGGAGTCGCTAGTTGCGAGCATTTGGCCTTTGACATCGAAATCATGGGCCGCGATGGCCGAGTCGATGCCGAAGATCGTGTTAAAGAACTCGAAGGTCTCGTGGATAACCTAGAAAAAGAAATGCTCGATTTTCTCGCAGGAAAAACTCCGATTAAATCCTCCGGCGATCTAAGTTAATCGATCCAGGCAAGCAAGTGCTCGCTGATGAACTTCCCGTCTCTCGGCTTCTACTTCAATTGTTCTTGTAGGAAAGTATCAATGTCGGCTGTCATTGTGTTGAACCACTGCAGTTGATTCCAGCAACCATGTTTGCCATCTTTGTAAACTTTGATCTCGGTGGTAATTCCCAATGATCGAAGTTTTTCTCGGGTCGGTTCGTTACGATCTGGGTTGTCATGTTCACCAGTCATAAACAATATCGGCGGAGCCGCTTTGGTGATGTGCAGGTAAGCATCGGCCAGTTTATAGAGTTCGGGGTCTTCGTCGATTGTTTTACCAAGCCATACATTGGAATTAGACTCATCAGGCTTCGTGCGAGAACGTTCGGCCACGCTGCCAGAGAATATCTCTAAAGGGCCAGCCATGACAACCGCGGCTTGAATCTTGGAAGACCGGTCTCCGTTGCCACCATTGCCTTGTAATTTTTCATCATGAAAACCGGTAGCCATCAATCCTACTAAGTGCCCTCCGGCTGATCCGCCGACTGCTGCAATTTGATTCGAGTCGACTTGGTACTTGGCCGCGTTGGCTCGAAGAAATCGAACCGATGCGTTGCAGTCTTGAATACCAGCAGGGAATTTAGCTTCGTATCCCAAACGATATTCAATCGCCATCGTGACATAACCACGCGATGCAAGTTCTTGAGCTAATGCACGGAATTTTGATTTGTAGCTATTGAGCCAACCGCCGCCATGAACAACAACCACCGCTGGCAAAGCTCCCTTTTTCTTTTGGGGTACAAAAATATCTGCCAATAGTTTTCGGTCTCCAACCTGAGCATACACCACATCGAGATGGGCAGTCACGTCTTCAGGCAAAGTGGTAGCCGGTCTGTTCGCGTTGCTGCTCGATTGATCTTCGGCACGTGTTGCCGGAAGCGGCGGTACTCCATACGCATTCATCCGCTGCATATACAATCCGCCGAAGCAAGTGATGTAAAGGTCTCGCATGTCTTTACCACCAAACGCACAGTTGATTGGTTTGGTCGGCGTTTCAATTTTTGCCAACAAGGTTCCACTAGGGTTCCAAATCCAAACATGCTTGGGTCCGGTGCAGTAGACGTTGCCTGCGCGGTCGATGGTCATGCCATCGGCCCCTTTTTCTGGGCCAGAATCTAACTCGGAAAATATTTTACCTGCTGACGTCTTGCCTGGAGAGTCAACCGCATAGGACCAAACTTTCTTTGGCACAAAAGAAGAAACGTACAACGTCTTTCCATCAGGCGATAAAGTAATTCCATTAGGCGTGTTGATATCGCTTACGGCAATTGAAGTCTTCCCTTTGGCCGAAATATACATCACCTGGCCTGGCTTGGTCAGCGTAACGTAAACTCCCCCTTGGTGGTCTACCACTAAATCATTCGGGCGATTGGCCGGTTTTTCACTCGTATCGGTTTTGGCAAGGAGCTTGGTTTGTTTCCCTTTCAGGATATTAATCGCCGCATTGGCATTGTCAGAAAGATACAATTTTCCTTCTGCGTAATACGTGGCACTTATGCGCCCCGCTTCTGGCAAAACCACTTGCAGTTCTTTTTTGGCCGGAATATAGCGGTAGAGTTTTTGTCCTTTGACATCAGGAATGTATAAGGCCCAACTGCCATCCCAAGCAGGCCCATCTGCTAAACCAAACTCGGTGCTGATTTCTACTAACTTGGCATTGCGGTCGACTATATCAATTGCCAGTAATAATTGTGCAGAGAAAAGTGAGAGAACCAGCGTACTCAAGTAAAAACGGCGCATGATAAATCCTCAGGCAGAGCAGGGGGGAAGTCAGAAAGTTGGTAGGCTTGTCGGTAAATAAACATACCGAAGCAATTGAGTTGCTTCGGTATGTGTGTATGTGCAGTAATTATGGATTACATTCCAAACCATTTGGCAATCGCAGGGGTGCTGAAAGCTTCAATCGCTGCATTCTCATCTTTTTGAATATCAAACACTTTATTGAGTTTCATGATTTCAAACACTTCAGAAATACTGCCAGAAATGTTGCAGACTTTCATTTTGATTTTAGCCGCTTTGGTCTTCTTGGCCAGCACGATTAATTTACCAATCATCGCGGAAGACATATATTCCACTCCGCGAAAGTTGAGCACTAGTTTTTTTGCAGAGATAGCCTCTAGCACGAGACGTTCAAATTCTTGTCCAATTCGATCAATCGCGGTTTCATCAAGAATAGATGATTGAATAAAGTCGGCTACCACCACATCTTTATTGTCACGAACTCGCAAATAACTGTACTTCATCGGCCTAGGGTCCTCGATAAGCTCAGGAACGGATGGGAATTTATAGGGAACTAGAAAATGAGATCTTTCAGTTCTAGTTGTGTTTAACATATATCAGTAAAGAGACATGTATTATCACTTGTTTTTGCAGAGATTGGAAGCCTTGAATTCAAATCTCTGCAAAATCAATGGCTCATTTCTGTCATGCGAGACCGATTACGGTGCCAAAGTACCACATTAAATAAGGTCGCACCGGCCATAAATATCGCAAAAACACTGTACTTCAGTTCGTTTTCAGCGATGTGGCCAGCAAAAATGGCACCTACCCCCCCAACGCCATTTGCTAAAGCAAACATAATGCCGTAGCAGAGACTTCGGCGATGCCGGGGAGTATATTCGGCCACAAGACAACTTTGGACAGGTTGGTGCATAAAAAACGTTAAGGTAAACGCGCCAGCCGCAAGCGGACGAAAACTGGGCGGAACGAAGGCCATTGCCAGCAAACAAGGGACGGTACTCAACGCAATCCAAAACAGTTGCGATTCCAATTTCTCTCTGCGAGCTATGTACCCTGAGAAGTATTGACCGATACAGCCAATCAATAAAATTCCGCCACCCAGCAAATTCCCTCTCAGTTCAGGTGCCAGTCCTGCAAACACGGCGCCACTTTGCGAGAGATAACGAATCAGAAACGAGAGCACGCCTGCATAAGTAAAACCGAGGAAGATCGATTGTGCGGCAATCAATCCAAACGAAATCCAGTCAGTCGCATCCTCATCGGAGTTTTCGTCTCGCTTCACATGTTGCGTTTCAGGCTGCGTTCTCGCTAAGTAGATAAAATATCCACCTATCACAAATCCAGGCAAAGCCATCACCCAAAATAAACTGTGCCAAGTTCCACCTGACATCAATACAGCGGCCATGATAAACGGAGCGGCTCCAATGCCTGCGGAACCAAACACTCCATGCCACCCAAGTGCCTTGGGTAATTCTTCTCTGGGGATTTCATGCGAAAGCAAAGCCAGCCCCGCCGGGTGATAAATACAGGCAAACGTACCCATGGCAAACATGGTGACCATCATCATCGACAGTGGCGGTGCAAAAGCGGCAATACAGCAGCATGCCCCACAGCCAATCAAAAAAATTGCCAACAGGCGTCTGGCTCCATATCGATCAACCAAGAACCCGGCCACTAGCGCGCCAAATCCCCATGGCATTCGCCACAGAAATGACATCCAGCCGATCGTGTCAGTTTCTACCTGATAGTCGTCCGCCAGCGACAATTCGACACTCGGCAGTGCCAACTCATACATGTGTACCATCGCATGCGCAGTACAGATGGCCAGCAGTAAAACCAGAATGGTGCGTGTGTTCAAGAGTTGGATACTTCCGCCAGTTGCGTCAATAGACGTGATGTTGCCAGGCTGTCGATTGCTTCTTCGGCCTGTTGTCGGCACGCGTTTAACTCTGTTTCTTTTCCAGTGGTCCAAATCGCTGCGGCGGCATTTAATACCACAATATCACGCGCAGGCCCCGCTTTACCAGAGAAGATTTCACGAATCATGTTCGCGCTTTCTTCCGGGGTCTCGACTTGCATGGTCGATTTATCGGCCCTGGTTAAACCAAACTCTTCCGGTGTCCACTCGAAGCTGCGTAAACCAGTGGGTGTCACTTCGGTAGCCAACGTGGTATCGCTGAGTGTGACTTCATCCAGGCCATCGACTCCTGTCACCAGCACTGCTTTGGTGGTACCAAGCTTTAACAGAGCATTTGCCATTAGTTCCCTATACTGGGGTTTGCCTACGCCCAATAATTGAAACGCAGCAGAGGCCGGATTGCAGAGTGGGCCCAGTAGGTTGAAAATAGTCGGCACGCCCAAGTCACGTCGCACTTGCCCGACGTGCTTCATCGATTGGTGCATCAGCGGGGCGAAGCAGAAACAGATACCGATTTCTTCCAAGCAGCGTTCGACTTGTTCGACCGATGCTTCAATGTTCACCCCTAATTGGGCCAGCACATCGGCGCTGCCGGTCTTGCTAGACATACTGCGATTGCCATGTTTGGCCACAGGTACACCAGCTGCGGCAGTTACTAGTGCTGCGGCGGTGCTGATGTTGAAAGTCCCGCTGCCATCGCCGCCTGTGCCACAGGTATCAAGCAAATCGGTGCGAGAGGAACGAATTGGAGTCATGTTCAATCGCATGGCGGCAGCCGCACCGGCCACTTCGTCCACGGCTGGCCCCTTGGCGTTGATTGCGGTTAACAGCAAGGCAATTTGCTCGGCAGGCCAGTTGCCCTGCATGATCTGATTGATGGCGTCCGACATCTCTTGCATCGTAAGATCGCTGCCGCTACTGACTTTGCCGAGAATTTCCGCATTGGAAGCCTGATTGTCCATGACATGTCCGATATTAAAAGAACCCACGAATTTGGTTTGCTGTGAAAGGGTCGATTCTAGTCTCTCTCTTGCCAGAGGGCCAGTAATGACATTTCTATTCCAGAGAAGAGACCAGGAAACCTCGGAATGTTCGGCAAAAAATCGTCTGCCACTAATGTTGCATTTCTGGTATAAGTGGGGATATGAACTTGTTCATAAGGGTTCCATGAATTCAAGAATCGTTTTTTTTGTGCAACACTCGATAAATACAACAAGCGTTAACTGCTTTGAACTGACTCAAATAGCGACGCAAGAGGATAAATAGATAGCGAATGGCCAGGAAGGTTATTATTGATTGTGATCCAGGAATTGACGACGCCGTGGCGTTGATGATTGCCTTGTATGATCCTCGTCTCGAAGTGGTTGCAGTCACGTCAACTGCTGGTAATGTTTCGGCAGAGAAAGCCAGCCGTAACCTGCAAGCACTGATTGAACATCTCGATCCACCCCGTCGACCGCGAATCGGTATCGGCTCTGGCCCAGTCATGGCGCCGCCGGTCGATACAAGTCACTTGAATGGGCACGAAGGACTGGGAAACGTAAATCTGGCCGTTTCTTCCTTACATCAAAAACATATCGCAGAAAAAATAATCTGTGATGAAATTCGTGCCGCACCAGATCAAGTCACGATTTTGGCGTTAGGCCCTTTGACCAACATTGCCCGTGTTTTGCAACGCGATCCGATGATCGCTACGCAAATCGGGCAACTCGTGATTCGTGGGGGCAGTGTCTCGTGTGTTGGTGATGTGACACCTGCGGCGGAGTTCAACTGTTACTTTGACCCCCAGGCCGCCAAAGAGGTTTTCCTTTCGAAAACCACGAAGACCTTAATACCGCTTGAAATCGCCCAGCGCGTACGATTTTCGATAGACTTGCTAGAAGAGTTGCCCCGCCAAGAATCAAAGGCCGGCAAGCTACTGCATGAGTTGCTACCGTATGCGTTTCGTAGCTACCGACAAGAGCTTGGAATCGAAGGTATCTACCTGAAAGATGTTATTGCATTAGTTGCCCTGTTGCAGCCAGAGTTGTTTAGTACCACTGCCAAGGCTGGTAATGTTGAAACTTCAGGCGAGATCACCAATGGGGTCACCGTGTTTGATCGACGCATCAGCAGAGACTGGAAACTCAATATGGATGTCGCCACCAGCGTAGAAGTCTCAGCCGCCAAAGATTGTGTCATCCGTGGAATGATGTCAGCGATTAGGGCCAGTTAGATCCTTGAGCCATCCCAAATAAAAAAACGGCACTGATTTCAAGCATCAGTGCCGTTTGAACATTTCTCATAGTCTCTGTGGAAAATCACAGGGCTTCTTCGCCCGTTTCTCCGGTACGAATCCGAATGGTGTTTTCTAGATTCGAGACAAATATCTTGCCATCCCCGATTTGCCCGGTTTGAGCATTCTTTAATATCGCATCAATCACAGATTGCAGTGCGTCATCGGCACAAGCGACTTCAACTTTTTTCTTGGGAACAAAATCAACCGAGTATTCCGTTCCACGGTAGGTTTCGGTGTGCCCTTTTTGACGTCCATGGCCTGAGACTTCACTCACGGTCATTCCATGAATTCCGAGTTCATTTAACGCGTTCTTCACATCATCTAATTTGAAGTGACGAATCACGGCTTCAACTTTTTTCATCGTTCGGGTGCTCCTTTGAGCTTCTATCTAAATGACTGGAAGCTTGGCCGTATTGAACGACCAAACCCCAGTCTTCTTATACAAATGTTATCGGTTTTTCGCTAGTCACATCTCTAGTTGAAGATGTAACCTTCTTCGCCATGTTCAGAGCCATCAAGTCCTCGGATCTCGTCTTCTTGAGAAACTCGCAAGCCGATAGTGGCGTCAATGATTTTAAGCAAAATTACCGTCATTATGCCTGCAAAAACTACAGTCACCAATACAGCAACAATTTGACCGATAAGTAAAGTAGTCCCACCACCTTCAAGTAATCCCATCTTCTCTCCACCGTTGATCGCTTGAGAAGCAAACACACCCGTCAAAATGGCACCCAGTGTTCCACCCACTCCGTGGACGCCGAAAGCATCGAGTGAATCATCATAGCCGAACTTGGATTTCAGCGTGGTGCAAGCATAAAAACAAACGATTCCGGCCAGGGTACCCATCACAAGTGCTGGCATCGGCAAAACATGGCCAGCGGCCGGTGTAATACAAACCAAACCAGCGACTGCACCAGAAGCACAGCCCAATACACTCGCTTTACCACGAGTAACGTATTCCATCATCGACCAAGCCACTGCACCCGCAGCAGCTGAAAAATGCGTCACAACAAATGCGTTCGCCGCAACTCCATTGGCCGCTCCAGCACTGCCTGCATTAAAGCCGAACCAACCAACCCACAGCAT
>NVWB01000173.1 GCA_002733575.1 Blastopirellula sp.
TGGGGCCGGTTATGGAGATGAAGCAGGTGCCGGCGGTTATGGTTATGGGCCAGTGCGTAGAAGACTCCCAGTCAAAGACACGCAAGAGGTTCGCGTGTTATTTCTCTATGACACCAATCCACTGACGGGCTTCATGCCGATCACCGATCCCAAAATCCTCAATGACTTGCAGGAGTTGGTGAATGATGTTGTCCTTTTTAATACATCAGGAAAGTTTCGTCACCATAACGGGCGAATTATTCTCATAGGGCCGAAATCGTCGGCAGATAAAGTCGAAGCGTTCCTCAAAAAACTAAAATATGAACCCAGCCCTCAGTTCAAACAAATGCAAGGCTATCCCGGCGGTTATGGCGGCGGAATGGGTGGCGGGGGACAAGGAGGCGGCGGCGGATTCTTTAACGTGGCGGATTAGATCGAACGGGTTAGCAGTGATTGCGTATTCGTAACTCAAACCATGTGCAATGTGAAATACTTTCTGCTACAATTTAGTAGAAGCGAGGGCCTACTATCCTCTCACAAATGGGAAGAGAATCGAAATGCGCATTCCTGCTTTAACTTTACTCGTACTATTATCGGTTGGTTGTACGTCTATTTTTGCACAAGACAATCTGGCTGAAATCAAATTTGATCTGCATCAATCCCCCATCGACGCCCAGGTAACGACTGCGCTGGCAGATAAAACTCAATTGGAGCTTGTCAAAGTTCCCTTATCTAAAGTTTGTGCGGCCATCTCCGAGGCCCATGATCTAGAAGTACGAATCGATACTCGGGCCTTGGATGACGTGGCCGTCCCGCTGGATACGCCAATCACTTTCTCTACCAGTAAAGCGATCAAGTTAGAAACCGCACTTCAGCTTTTTTTAAAGGAGTTGGATCTGACTTTTATAATCGACCAGGGAGTTCTAGTGATCACCACTCCAGATGAAGCAGAGACCGAGGGATATGCCAGATATTATCAATTAAATTCTATGACGAATCAGCCAGGCGCTAGCCCTGAGTTGATGATGAAATTTATTACCAGCCTGATTGAACCAGAATCTTGGGAGGAGTTAGGAGGCCCCGCTGCGATTGCTCCGGTCATGCAAGGGATTGTCGTTTCGCAAACATTTCAGAACCATAAAAAAATCGTTCATTTTTTATCAGAGCATGCCAAGCTTGAACGCGAGTATCAAGCGAACCCATATAATCGAGAACGTCTACAGGTGCTGCATGTTGATCCACGTAAGAATGAAACGATACAAGCGATCTTAGAAAAACAAATGGATCGGATTTCCTTTAAAGAGACGCCTTTGTCTGATGTGGCGACTGCAATCGGAAAAACGGTTGATTTAAGTATCGTGATTGATCGTAGAGCCTTGGATGACGTTGGGCTAAGTTCTGACACTCCAGTTACCATAGAGTTCGCCCCAGGGCACACGGTTCACTATGTGCTAACCCGAATGCTCGAACCGTTGGATCTCACTCTTATGACCAACGAAGATGTCTTAATGATTACGACCCCGGAAGAAGCCGAAAGCGAGCTTGCACTCCGGATCTTCCCACTGATTGGCCCGCCACTGCTCAAGCGTGATGATCAGGCTCAATGGTTAGAGGTAATTACTTCAATCGTTGAACCAGAGTCATGGTCGATGCTCGGCGGACCGGGAGAGATTGGATACGATCCGTCTATCCACAGTTTGATCGTTTCGCAAACCGAAGGATGTCATGAGAAAGTGGCCCAGTTGCTTGATCAGATTCTTCTGAGTAATTTTAGTGCCGCAAGTAGACAACCAGCGATTCCAGTCAGGGCCAGTCGAACGGTGAAGCCGATACGTTTATCAGGCAGCACACCTGCTCCAAAACCCCGGCCCAATACAAACAATGGCGACCCTTTTGGGGCAGTAGTACAGCCTAATCCCTTCGGGAAATAAATGCTGTATCAATTATTCCGTCTGAAATGTTTCCCACACTAGGCAGGTGCGGTAATCTGAGCGATGATAGAGGTTTTGCTGTCCCGCTCGTTCCGATTCAAGGAAACTTGTTTTGCAGATTGGCCCTACTAAAATCATCGATACGTTCGCCGAGGCTTTCGGCATGCGTTACTCCCGGTTAATCGTTACTGCGCACGACAAGCATTGGCTTGACGCGGCGGTCAACGAGTTGTGCGGCTATGGCAGTTCGGTGATTGCCTGTGATGCCGAGGTCGGGGTGGAATGCTGGCTGGACGAATCCGAGTCACCAGACGGAAGAGTCGGGGCGTCGGTCTTGGCCTTCGGATTTTCAGTAGACGGACTAGCCAAAGCGGTCACCAATCGAGTCGGACAATGCGTGATGACGTGTGCCTCGACTGCGGTATTCAACGGCTGCTTGGAATCAGAAGAGACCTTTCCACTGGGGAAACAGCTACGCTATTTTGGGGACGGATTCCAAAAGAGCAAACTGATCAATGATCGGCGTTACTGGAGAATTCCGGTGATGGACGGAGAGTTCTTATGCGAAGAAAAACTAGGCACCGGTAAAGGAGTCGCCGGCGGGAACATTATCTTGCAAGCGGTCGACCAAGCCACCGCACTAAATTCTGCCCGGCGCGGCGTGGAAGCGGTCGCCCTATTAAGTGAAGTCATCGCCCCATTCCCTGGCGGTGTGGCCCGCAGCGGTAGCAAAGTTGGCTCGCGTTACAAGACCTTGCGTGCTTCTACTTCTGATCCGTACTGCCCTACGCTACGCAGCCGGGTTGATTCGCAAGTGGTCGAAGGGGCCAACTGTGTGCTTGAAATTGTGTTAGACGGTACGACTGAAGAATCAGTCGCCGCCGCAATGAAGGCTTCGATCTACGCCGCCGCAGGAGAAGGCGTGCTGGCCATCGGCGCCGGCAACTACGGCGGCAAGCTTGGCAAGTTTCATTATCACTTGAAAGATTTGATTGATTAAACGAGATTTTCTCATCACTTGGCAATCACACGTCTGACGCGGTGGTTATTGGTGTCGCCAATCAATAACGAACCATCGGCCGCTATGCCAATTCCATGTGGGCGATCCATTTCGGCTGAGGTTGCTGCGGCTCCATCTCCCTTGGGGCCTCGGGATCTTGGGCCTTGTCCGGCCACGGTGTCAATGATTCCAGTCGCCATGGTGATTCGCCGAATGACTTGGTTTTCGGTATCGACCACGTAGACATTTCCATCAGGGCCAAGTGCGATTCCCTTGGGTCCATTGAAGGTGGCCTGTTTGGCTGGTCCGTTGTCTCCAGAGAATCCTTTGCTACCGGTGCCGGCGATGTGATGTAGTTGATCGTTTTTCAAATCAAGCCGCCACACGCTATGCCCTTCACGCAAGGCAATCCAAAGATTGTTTCCGTCGAGACACAGGGCTCGCGGGCCAGACATCGGTCGGCCTTGTGCTTTTCCGCCATCGACTGGAAATCCCTTCTTGCCGGTGCCTGCAATCGTGGTGATGATGCCTGTGGTTAGATCAATTTTACGAATGCGGTGGTTTCCGATATCGGCCACATACAACTGAGTGCCAGCTGCGTTGACCGCAATACTATGAGGTTGCTTCATTTGGGCCGAGGTGGCCTGTTTGCCTTCGCCGGAGAATCCAGGCATTCCAGTCCCTGCGATGGTGGTGATGAACCCGGTCTTGGAATCGACTTTGCGAATGATGTGGTTCTTCATTTCCACAAAATACATGTTGCCGGTTTTGTCGAAACGAACTTCATAGGGTTCATTGAGATCAGCTTTTGTCGCTGGGCCGTTATCGCCCGAGTATCCCAGTTTGCCGGTTCCGACAACCGTGGTGATCTTTTCTGTTTTTGGGTCTAGTCGTAATATGCGATGGTTGCCAACTTCGGTAATGTACCAAGCGTTGTCGGGGCCAACTTCCACACCAAACGGTTGGGCCACATTCACACGGTCAGCGGCGCCATGCATTAAATTTAATTCAGCGTTTCCTGTGCCGGCTACCGTTTCGATGTTGCCAAACTCAGTTGCGGAGACAGGGCAAATCATGAGCATGAATACGATGAAACTGTTGGTGGTCGAAATGAACCGAACAAACATGATGTGTGCTTTTCTTGTAATGAATGAAAAAGGATCGCCTGCCTTAACTGGCGGGCGATCCTGCTATTATAATCAGACACCAACATCAAATCACGGTTTCAATACGATCTTACCTGCGAGTGAACCGACTTGATTTAACGTATTTTCCTCTTGTAACGCATGTGCGGCCGCGGCTTCTGATAGCGGCATCACAGTTCCGATTCGGCTTTTCAGTTTTCCTTCCGAAAGCCAGCGGTTGATGTCTTCGGCACAAGCCCGCAGTTCATCAGGCGTGGCTTTGAACATCACGAACCCATGCAGAGAGCAACCTTTGACGTAAAACGGACCTACGGGAAATGCTGGGCGTGCATCACGGCCTGCCATTAGGATCAAGCGACCACGCTCGGCCAAGTAAGGCACCAAGGTTTCAAAGTCTGGCTCGCGTAATGTTTCCCAAACCACGTTCACGCCATCTGGTGCAAACTTTGCGACGGCTTCCGACACATCTTCAGTTTTGTAGTTCACTACTGTGTCGGCACCGAGTGATTTACAGAGTTCGACTTTTTCATCACTGCCAGCGGTGGTAATAACTTTGGCACCTGCGATTTTTGCCATCTGCAAAACCATCGAACCAACTCCGCCTGATCCGCCATGGATGAAGATGCTTTCGCCTGACTGCAAGTTGGCGTTTTCTTTGAACAAACCCAAGTGGGCAGTGACGCCAACTAAACTACAAGCGGCCACGTCTTCGTCGCTGACGTTGTCTGGCGTTGCGTATAACCAGTCTTCGTCAACGGCACAGTATTCGGCAAAGGTACCCTGGCGTTGCATCAAGCCTTGATTGGTTCCCCAGACTCGTTGACCAACCTTAAAGCGAGTGGCACCGCTGCCCACTTTTTCGATCGTGCCGGCCAAGTCACAACCAATCACAAATGGAACTGGCAGTTCCCAATAATTGGCCCCATTACGAATATAAGTATCGACCGGGTTCACCGCGACAGCGCCCACTTTGACCAGCACTTGATTTTCGCTCGGCTCAGGAGTAGGCAGGTCTCCGTATTGAATTACGCTGGGAGGGCCTGTTTCATTGATGAATGCGGCTTTCATAGGTATCACGTTCCCGATAATAAATGAACAAGAATTAAAGTTTGCTCATCTATGGTAACGAACGGATGCCGCTTCGCAAATCTGGCATTGTATAAAGAAGGGCAAGAATTCCGAGAGAACGAAACTCTTGCCGCATTATTTATTGATTAACAACGAGAATTAAGCAGCGTGACGCTTGATTTTCACCGAAGGATCAAATTCATTGGCTGCGTTAAAGTTGACTAATTCACGCACTTTGTATGGTTGTTTCTCTTGATTGGAATAATAGATGCGAGCGTTCACTTCTCCGATTAAGCCGAGGCTAAAGAATTGTCCGCCTAAAATTGTCGATAGCACACTTAGCATAAAAAGTGGATTGCCTGTCATGTCGACTCCGGCGCCTAGCTTCATGCCAACAGCGGAAAGTCCTGCCACCATTGAAAGCAGTACGCAACCAATTCCCAAGCGACCAAATAACTTCATTGGGCTCGAAAAATAATTTTGCATGTAGCTGACTGTTAGCAGATCTAACACAACGCGAGTGGTTCGGCCAATTCCGTATTTGGTTTCGCCAAAACGTCGGGCATGATGTTTGGTAACTACTTCAACACACCGGGCTCCATGTTCATGGGCCAGAATGGGAATGAAGCGGTGCATCTCGCCATACAGTTCTAGCTCTTGGGCGATCTCTCGCCGAATTGCCTTTAACGTACATCCAAGATCGTGTATCGGGAATTTGGTAACTTTTGAGATCAACCAGTTGGCGATCTTTGAGGGCAGTTTGCGATTCACAAAAGCGTCTTGACGATTTTTTCGCCAACCGTGGACCAGATCATATCCTTCGTCAATCTTGTCGAGCATCATTGGAATATCGGTCGGGTCATTCTGTAAATCGCCATCCATCGTGACAATCACATCAAGCGAGGCATGTTGAATACCTGCGTGCATGGCAGCGGTTTGGCCATAGTTGCGGCGGAATTCGATCACCTTTACGTGCGAGTCTTTTTCGGCCAGTTTGCGAAGCTCCGCGCCGGTAGAATCTGTCGAGCCATCGTCGACAAAAATTAGTTCGTATTCACGGTCCGATTGCGACAAGACTTGATGCAACTGATCAAACAGCAACGGGACATTTTCTTCTTCGTTATAAATCGGGACGACAACTGAAACGCTCATGCTAATCTCCGCAAGCAAATCCATTTGCTAGCACTGGGAAAGGTCGGGTACATTCAATGTTGTAATGACAAAGCCAGAACCGGCGAAGTGTAAGAAAAACGACTTGATATCACAACAGCAAACTCAAGGTACTTTGATCCGTCAAAGACAAATACAGTACGCTTCACCCTGGTGATTAGTTCTTAGGTTTTGGTTTTGATTCAGAATCTTCCGGCTTACGCCTTGATGAGACTTTCTTTTCTACCGGTACATCTTCTTCAAACGAAGCTTGCTGTGTGTCAGAATTAGAATCGGAATCTTTTTCAGAATCACTGTTTTCGCCAGGGATTGCCTGTGGATCGGCCAATAGAATCAGCCCTGATTCGTGCTTCCTAAAGTCATGCTCCGTTTTATAATCAACCGCTAGATTCGATGTTTTATCTTTGGGATGAATCGTAGGGAATTCAATTTTGGTACCCGCAAACATTAAGCCATTGTAAGCCGATCCACTTTGGAACGGCCCCGCTCCCAAGATCCAAAAATCACGTGCATTGCTAGTGGTTTGTACAATTCCCGATTGCCAAACAGGCTCCCTCGTTTCTCGGTGATAGGCGTAAAGCCCAATTTTTGCGGCACCAATGATATTGTTTCTTTTTGCTAAAGAAATCTCTGGGATTGTTGGAATCGGCGGAGCGGTTGAGAAGATAGAAGCCGCACTGCTTAAAGCGGTACTGGCAGGTATGCCATAAGTAATCTGATGACCTTCCACGCCTAAAGCTCCGACTCTGGCTTCGATCACATAATCTGAGGTTGCAGCCGTGTCTTGCATTAAACAACCGGCCGCAGTGATCTGTTGACGCAGGGAACTCACAATGTAGTCTGCATTGACAAAGCCGATGCCTTTGACCGTTCGCAGATATTGCGTATCGAGAAAAACTTTTTCGCCACTTAACAGGCGAAAATCAATCCGGGCAATGGCCACATCAACCGCATTGGATGTGACTAATTGATCGGTCAGAATTCGATTTGTGGTTGTTCCGCACCCACACACACATAACATCGCCAATGATAGCAATGCAAGCAGCGGGAAAGTCTGATCGTTGTGTTTTGGAAAGAACATGAGTTGGGTTGTAAGGTAGGAACTGCTCCATACGTGTTTGCAACGTACACGGCAAGGCGCGGATCATAGAGAAACCTGTGAATCGTGAATAGGCCGATTCTCCATCTCCATTAACCGCTACCTTGCGTTGTACCAATGCGTAGCGTTGCATCTCGAACCTCGTTTTATGGAGTTTGTTCTTCATAGAGAACATTCGATTCAATTTTGGCCAACACGGTCATCAATTGATTCCATTCGCTAACCACATCAAAGGTGGTGTACTCGACACTATCTTCTCGCTCAAATCCTCGTTCGCTCAAGCGAATTGAGTCTCCGAGTACCATCGCGCCACAAGCTTCGATGTCTGTCGATTTTTCTTCGGGGATTAAATCCATTTCGTCCTCCATAGGTAAAATTTGGTTCATAGCACGATGCACGGCCCACAAAGCGGCCCGTCGATGGTCGGATGCTGAAACGACCATCTTTAATGTTCCCGATTGCACGTAATACTTGGCCATGGTTCTTCTCCTGGGTTGAGTCAAAAATAAACGTCCTTGTTGGATATAAGGAGTATCGCAACCCTGTCGACACGTTAGGTCACAGTGGAGAAAAAAATGTTCACAACGATACAAAGTCCTTGTTTTACGCAGCTTAACACAGAGGTATAAACGGGCTCAATTTGGTGCTGTCGAGAAGAAACCGACCACTGGGTAGACCGCATGCTATAATAAACCGTGTCTGTATTCCTGATTGTTACTCAGCATTGTCACTCAGATCATTTCATTGGACCTACTATCATGCTTTATCGTTTTTGCCTGTTGGCTGTTTGCTCTCTTGGTTTGATTTCTATTAGCAAGGCCGAAGAAGCCAGTCTTGATTCTCTCAAGCCGATTATGGTTCAGCCTGGCAGCGTTGTGATTCAATCCGATTTCTCAAAAGCGGGCGTTGCGAATAAAGCCGATTGGGCACCGCGACAAGGAACTCGCTGGGCGATTGAAGATGGTGTCTTGCGTGGGAGACCTTCAAGTGCGGAGTATCAAGCCAAGAAAGCGGATCACAAAGGATACGAACCACGCATGAGCGTGCCGAAGACTCCGGCAGAGTTCATGGCCAAGTTTTCGATTCGTTTTACGGATGGATCAACCACCGCGATTGTGCCGTTCATCGAATTCGGGCACCATGTGGCCCGGGTTCGCTTCACCGCACAAGGCACTCAACTATTGGCCGATCACGAGATAATGTTGGTAGCCGAAGCGAAAGATTTTGAGTACGAACCAGGTCGCTGGTATCATGCCCTGGCCGAAATGAAGGGGGACGAGTTCGTGATTCAATTTGCCGACGGACCGACCTTGTATGCCAAGCACCCGCTGTTTGCCGAAGCCGCAACTAGTGGTGCCAGCGGATTTGGAACCGCTGGCCCCAAAGGTGGTTTGGTCGAAATCGACAACATGGCGATTTACGAAGTGAAACCAAGCGTCCAAAAGACCTGGAGTCAAAGTCGGCTTAAATTTCCCAAGTTTACACCGGTTCAAGTGAAAGAGCCGAAGGTGAAGAAAGCGAAGAAGTAAATTCTTGGGTAGCCCTGGTTGCTCGCAACCAGGGTTGAGGAACTCAACAAGAGTTTTCACGTGTGGCGTGAATAGATCAAGGTCTTGGTTACCGACGAAGTTCCGTTGTTTAAAAAGAACCGGAAAAGAAATTCGACACCCCAATTGAAATCTCTTGCGGCTGTGCCGCCCAGTTTGCGAGCAAACTGGGCTACCCGTTTATTACCACGCAAACCTCAAATCATCTCTTCATTGTGCGGTCTGGCACAGGGCTGTGCGATTTGCACAGAAGTTGCACAGTTTATCGCATCAAATTGTCGCACTTTTCTTCCAAATAGGTTCTCGACAGTCTTCAAGTGATTGCTATACTATCGTCAAACAACCACATAGTAACATCCATAATGGGGAATTGATTTCCCATGAGTCTTCGGCAACGACTGGTTGCGTTGAATTCACCTTGAATTGCGATTTTTATCTTCTCTTGTTTGGCACAACATTCGCATTAAATTAGTTTGTACTATTTTTCACAAGCATTTGGTATTCACTCTCTGCTTGTTTTGTCATCCATAACGTACTACTTCGACAAGTACAGCTTCGTTGATTCCAACGGGAAAAACTGCCGATGAGGATTGCTCATAAAAACTGCGTACCAGTGCGTCAGTTGATCATAGCCGGATTATTATTGCCACTGTTTGCACTGCTAGGCTGTGCTCGCGAAGAACCGCTGGTCTATTCTAATTCGGCAGAGTTTACCGAAGAGGTCGCCGCATTCTTTGATGGCGCCGATGGTAGTGAAGCGGAGATCGCCGAGCAGAAGACCGAACTGATGAAGGCGACCAACGCCCTGCTCCAAAAATTCTACGGAACACCTGCCAACCCACGATTATTAATTCCCGATCTTGACCCCGATGCAGATCTGGACGATTTGAATGTCGATGAAGTTTCGTTTCTTCAGCCAGACAAAGGCTTCGATAATGATTCATTAAAATTGGGAGCCGCCGTTTTTCAAAAGCGATGTGCGGCCTGTCATGGAATCACCGGCGATGGACTAGGGCCTGCGGCTGAATACCTTGATCCAAAGCCGCGAGATTACCGCAAAGGGGTCTTTAAATTCATCTCAACCAAACGCGGTAAGAAGCCTCGTCATAACGACTTAGACAGAATTGTCCGCTGGGGAGCCAAGGGCACATCGATGCCGTCGTTCCGCTGGTTGCCAGAGGATGAATTCAAAGCGGTGGTCAACTATGTGATTGTGCTTTCGCAGCGTGGCGAACTGGAAAGATCGCTCGCGTTTGAAGAACTGCAGGAGATGGAACCAGGCGATGAATACCTCCAAAGCTATGTCTATTCGCACGTTCAAGCGATTAACGACGAGTGGAATGTTCCGCTGACCGATATCGTCATGCCAGAAGTTCCGCGGCCCCCGACGACCGAAGAAACCATCATGGCAGGCCGCAAATCGTTCATCGTCAACAACTGTATTAAATGCCATGGCATCGATAACAAGGGCGACCGTAAAGTTGATGTCGGCAAAGACGACTGGGGTGAAACCGCTTATGCAGCAGATCTGACGCTAGGGGCACTTCATGGCGGGCGCAGGCCGGTGGATCTCTATCGCCGCGTCCACCAGGGCATCAACGGCACACCGATGCCAGGGCAAGGCAACATTGCCTACAAAGACAAGCCGGAAGAAATTTGGGCCGTGGTCGACTATGTGCTGGCCGTGGTAGATGGTCGAGAGTTTGACGCTGCCGATCTAGAGAAATATCTTCCTCCGGCAGTACCGGCTCCAGAGGTTGACGGTGCTGCTGACGCTGAGGCTGACGGTACCGAATAAACTTTTCCTAACACATTTAAAAAACAGATTTACTTATCAACCGAGTTGCCTATGAATACGAAGCAACCAGATCGCCAAGCCATTTTGGAGGAGTTAGATCAACTCCGAAATCGGATGGCACAGCTCGAACGAGAACTGGCCGGTGCGACTCCCAACAAATGGGAACAGCGAGACTATTATCTCTCGTACTATGCCACTGCAGGATTCTTCTTGGGCATGATCGGAGCGATTACCAGCTTGCTATTTAATGTGGTAGGTGCCGCCGTGGTCGGCAAATATCCACTGGAGTTAATCCGCGTTTACCTCACATTTCCGTTGGGCGAAAAAGCACTGGAAATGGAAGGCGGCTTGGCCTTATTGATTGGCTGCTGTTTGTATATTGGCACCGGCATGGTGCTGGGTGTCTTTGTGCATGTTGCTATCTCGAAGCTTGCAAACGATGGAGATCTATTCAAGCGACTGGCGGTTGCTACGGTTTTAGGAGCATTCATTTGGGTAATCAACTTTTATTGTTTGATCTCTTGGATGCAACCGGCCATGTTCGGCGGCACTTGGATCATTGATGGTATCCCCTGGTATATCGGCCTGCTGACACATTTAGTTTTTACTTGGACCATGGCCTTGGTCTATCCTATGGGCATTTATGTCCCTTATCAGCCTGAATCGGAGAAATCATGAGCGAGGGATCGAGCTCACCAGACTTTCCGCAACACGACGAGATTGTCAACGAACGCCTCGTGCGTTGGTACTTTTATATGGCCCTGACCTTCATGCTCATCTCGATGTTGGGTGGGTTGTTAATGGCCGCGCAGTTGATTCATTGGAACCCTTTGAATGGCATTGAATATCTGTCGGCCGGACGCTGGCGGATGGTGCATACGAATGCCATCGCGTATGGTTTTTTAGCCAATTCGTTTTTAGGCGTTTTGCATTGGGTCGTTCCACGATTGACCTTGCGACCTGTGCTAAGCAATCGGCTTTCGTACTTCATCTTTTTTGCTTGGCAGTTTGTGGTGTTGTCGACCGCAGCCGGCATCATTATTGGGCCATCGTTTCAAGATCAAGCCTGGGTTGCCGAGTTGTCAAAGTCGCTGAACATTGCCTTCAGCTTAGGGGCTCAAGGGCTGGAATGGGGTGAAACTCCGTTTTGGATTGACCCAGTGGCTCAGCTTGGTTTGCTGCTTTTAGCGATTAATTTTGGATCGCCGATTTTCCAACAAAAAGGCCCAATGTATGTCACGTTGTGGTATTTTCTAGCCGCGTTTGTCTGGACATTTTTAACCTACGGCATGGGCAACTTTTTGCCAGAGTATGCGGTGCCTGGAACAAGTGCCGGTGCGATTGGCGGGCTGTTTATTCATGACTTAGTTGGCCTGTTTGTCACGCCGCTGGGTTGGGGAATGATGTACTATTTTGTGCCGATCATTCTCAAACGCCCTATCTGGAGCCACGGGCTATCACTGGTTGGTTTCTGGGGCTTGGCCTTCTTTTATCCGCTGCAAGGAATTCACCATTTCCTTTACACTCCGATTCCCATGTTCTTGCAATATGGGGCCGTGATTTCAACGATTGCCGTTGAGCTTGTAGTTATGACGGTGATTATTAACTTCATCGGCACCGTCTGGGGAGCGACTGACATCTTCAAGAAGAACATCCCCATTCGTTGGTTTTACGCCGGAATGATTTTGTACTTTGTGACCTGTGCTCAATGTGCTTTACAGGTGACGATGACCTTTCAGAAATTGATTCACTTTACCGACTGGGTCGTCGGCCATGCTCACTTGGTGATGTTTGGTGTGTTTAGTATGTGGATTTTTGGGGTGATGACCTATCTATTTCCTCGCTTGTTGAAGAGAGAATGGTATAGCAATACCCTGTGTGAAATTCATTTTTGGGCATCGTTTGTCGGCGTGATCATCATGTTCCTTGACCTGATGTTTGCCGGATTGTTTCAAGGGTTCTACTGGGCATCGCTCCAACCGTGGGATGTTTCGGTCGAAGTTTCACAACCATTTTGGGTTGTAAGAATCTTTGCAGGGCTGACGATGTTCGGTGGTTTCCTTTGCTTCCTCTACAACTTGTTCATGACGATGCAAAGTGCCGAGTCAACCGAGACCGCTCCTGATTTAGAAAACAAAACGGCAATTAATTACCAAGTAATGGATCACTGACAACCTTAGAAGGTTTGACGAACGATGTTTGAAAGTAAAGCCGGGATATTCGGCATAGCAGGACTGGGCTTCTTCGCCTTTGCGTTTATCTCAAACGCATTGGTGCCGATTTGGATGTACAAAGAACTGCCAGAACAAACCGTGGAAGAAGTAGTCAACGCCCGAGTCCTCTCGTCGTTCGGTGACTTAAAACAGCGGTATCCAGAACAGTTCGACAAATACTTTGATGCGGTGGATGTAGACAACTGTGCCGAGGCATTACGTCTAGGCCGGCAAGTCTACATCGGCGAAGGTTGCTGGCATTGCCATAGCCAATTTGTGCGACCTGTCTCGAACGAATCGCGACGATTTGGACCGGTCTCAGAAACCTGGGAATATCAAAACGCACTCCAACGCCCTGTGATGTTCGGCACACGCCGAGTTGGGCCGGACTTAAGCCGCGAAGGCGGACGCCGTGGCAGTGACTGGCACGCGGTTCACTTCTTTGAACCGAAAATCGTTTCGACTGATTCGCCGATGCCCAGTTACCCTTGGTTTTTTGAAGGCTCGCCCGACAAACCGAATAAACGTGGTCTGGCCATGATCATTTACATTCAGTGGCTTGGCAGTTGGCTTGATGAATATCCTTACTACGAACAGCTAGAAGCCGATCAGGAGGAACTATAGTCATGGGCACTCCCTCAACAAAAAACAAAAGCACCACTGCTGCCACACTAAGTACCTGGATGACCGTCGGCTTGGCCTTGCTGATTTTAGTTCCCAGTATGTATGGCTTTGTCGGCAAGTTCCTGGAATTCATTCACGTATTCAAAGGCGAATCCGACGGAGCCTTTGCGATTGCGCCAATGTTAAATTACACCCTGGCCACGCTAGGGTTCATGGCCCTAATGATCTGGGCCATTTTCAACGGCATGTTCCACGACATCGAACAACCCAAAGAGACGATGCTGGAGAATGAAGAACGATTTGATAACCGAACGTAAGGTCATTGAAAACGGAATCATGTAGGGTGGCTGCCGTTAGGCCAGCCGCCTGTCTATCGGCATTGCCTACAAGAGTACTAATTATGACAGAACGACCAGAAGACACACCTGAATCTGAAAACCAATTCCATCATTACCGAGGCAATGAAATTCCTTGGTATGTGCGGATGATTTGGATTGCGTTTTGGGTGTTTGCCATTGCTTATGCAATTCAGTATTTGATCCCTGCCGTGCGAATTGAACTGTTTGAAATTCCTAAATAACAATCTGCTTTCCCATGTGTGACACTGACCACGATGTGCGAACCTGCGATTACTGCGGACTTCCGGTCGGTCAGTTAGACACACTACGGGCCGGCACAGCACAAGCCGACGTACCTGTTTACTGTTGCTTCGGTTGCCGGTTTGCTGCCAGTGTTACCAGCGAACAAGGTGACGCGGCCCAGTCGCAATGGTTGATGACTCGATTAGGGCTGGCGATTTTCTTCACCATGAACGTGATGGTGCTCACCCTGGCACTCTGGTCTTGGGATGTCTTTGCCGAACAAATCACCAGCGGCGGTGTTCGGGCCGAAGCCTTGTTTGAACTCTTGCGTTATGCCTCGTTGATGTTGACCACCGTTATTCTGTTGCTACTGGGTGGGCCGCTGGTTGAAAAATGTGTGGATGACCTGATGCAGCGTAAACTGACCACCGATTTATTGCTGGCCGTGGGAGTGCTCGCCGCGTTCACTTATTCGGCCATTTCAGTATTGCAAAAAGGCCAACACACGTACTTTGAAGTCTGTGCGATGATCCTGGTGGCCGTCACACTCGGGCGTTGGCTCGAAGCCATCAGCAAGCTAAAAACCACGCAAGTGTTACGGAGTATGGAGAAACTGCTGCCAGAGACTTTTCGAAAATTGGACCAACAGAACAATGAAGTTGAAACGCCTATTGATGAACTTCAACGGGGCGATACATTTCGAGTTCTACCGGGCGAACGCATTGTGACCGATGCGGTGATTTTACAAGGAACTGCCGCGGTTGATGAACAGATTGTTACCGGAGAAAGTCATCCGAAAGAATTGGCCGCAGCGGATAAAGTTCTCGGTGGCTCCACCTGTTTAGATGGAGAACTCCGACTAGAAGCGACCGCCACGGTGAAAGAAGGAACGCTCAAGCGACTCATCGACGCGGTAGAACAAGCGGCTTTAGCCAAAGGCACTTGGCAAAAAACGGCCGACCGACTTTCGGCCTGGTTTCTGCCGGGTGTGATGTCGATTGCCGCGGTCACACTCGTGGTTCACTGGAGCCTCTTCGGTTTTCATGCTGGGTTGTTAAGCAGTTTGGCAGTGATACTGATCGCTTGCCCCTGTGCGTTGGCACTGGCAACACCGATGGCAGTTTGGGTGGCGATGGGTCATGCGGCCAAGCAAGGTGTGTTACTGCGAAACGGAGATGTGATTGACCGGCTGGCCAAGTCGACCCAACTGATGTTCGACAAAACTGGCACGTTGACCACCGGCCAAGCGGTGGTTGAACAACTGGTCATCAATGAACGGGCAGCCAGCGACGAACCAGCCTTGAAATCATTATTCGCCGCGGTGGCCCTATGTTCCAGTCACCGGCTAAGCACGCCGATACGCAACTATTGCCAAACTACTGAACCTGGCGAACCGATGCAATTGCTGGAGAACATCCCAGGGCTCGGCATTCTGGCCAGCAACGCTCAAGAGTCTTCGCCACAAAAATACTTGCTAGGCAATGTTCGCTTGATGCGGCAATCTGGTTTGACGCTTTCAGAGTCACTACAAACAACCATTGAACAGGCCGAACAACTGGGGACGCCGCTGGTTTGCTTAGGGAATGAACAGACCGTATTGGGCGTGCTTTTGTTCCGAGAAGAACTGCGTCCAGAGACTTCAGCAACACTCGACTGGGCACAGCAAAACAATTTTGAACCGACCATCTTAACCGGTGATCATTCGGTGAGTCGCCAGATTACTGCCCAGCATCCGCAGGTGGTTGTTCATGCCAAGTTATTGCCGGAAGATAAGTTGGCAGTCATTCGCCAGCAACAAGCGACAGGTGCTTCAGTCATCATGATCGGCGATGGCATCAACGACGCCCCATCTTTAACAGCTGCTGATGTTGGCATCGCCATGGGCTGCGGGGCCGATATTTCACGAGACGCGGCCGATGTGTGCCTGATGGGCAGCGATCTTTCCAAGATTCCATGGGTTGTTTCTTATAGCAAAGAAGTTTCCAGAACCGTGCGGCAAAATTTAACTTGGGCAGTGGCCTACAACTGCATCGGGATATTACTGGCCGCATTGGGGCTGTTGAATCCTATCTTGGCCGCACTGGCCATGTTGATTAGCAGTTTGATCGTGATTGGCAACTCGCTCAAGCTTGACAACTTCTGCTTGAGTGAAGAGGCCGAACAGCGAAGTGCAAGTGACACTGAAACGATTGCATCACTAGCGGCAAGTGCATCAACATCCCCGCTCTCGCAAGGAGTCATCGGATGATTGAACTCTCGCTCATCTTCTTATCAGGGCTACTCGGATCGGCACACTGCATCGGCATGTGTGGTGGCTTTGCGTTGTCGATTGGCGTCGGCAGTAAATCTTGGAAGAACAATCTGGCCCGTCAATCTTCATACACGTTAGGCCGGGCGTTTACCTATACATTTCTTGGGGCCTTGGTTGGCTTTTTCGGATATCAGCTCGCCGAGAAGTTCCCCAGCTTGGTCAACATTCCGGCGGCACTGGCAATGATCGCTGGCTGTTTTTTGGTCTACCAAGGTTTACAGGCAACCGGCATCTTTCAGAAGAAAGGCATCCTCTCGACCGGCGGGCCATGCTTGTCGGGCACTTTGTTTCGCACCTATCTAACCGCCCCAGGATTAGCGAACGCATTTTTCGCCGGCATGCTCACCGGCTTGCTTCCCTGCGGACTGCTGTACGCCATGTTAATGCTGGCCGGCAGTACGCGTCATTTATTTTGGGGAGCCGCGTTAATGGCCGTGTTCGCATTAGGAACAGCCCCAGCCATGATCGCCACCGGCTATGGCGGATCGCTGATCTCAATCACGGCCCGCCAAAAAGTAATGCAAGTAGCGGCCTGGTGCGTAGTACTAACCGGGCTACTTTCAATCTACCGAGGCGTTTGTTTTGTGTACTGGCCCGGCACGGTTGAAGCGGGCGGTAGTTGCTTGTTTTGCTTGTAGAGACTGGGTTGATTCTGGGTTGGGTAGCCTGATTGCCACACAGGCAATGATTTCAAGCTCAGGTACAGTGTTCATTCTTTTACCCAGGCATTCCTGATCTAAGACGATAGAACATTTCCCAGAGACGGTCGATTTCACCTCGTTCAATCACCTCGATTGGCTTGAATTGATTAAATGCCTCATTCGGTGTATTGAACCAACTGCCCAGGCATGAAGGTTCAACCACCTCACTCAAGGAGTCACATAATCGCTTCACTTCAAGATAGTTGCGTTGCAGTTTAACCTCTTTAGTTGGGTCTGTCTCAATCCCGGCAATCGTCCTCTCTGAAACATTAATCAACCGACCAAAGATCACTCTGCCCATTCCCAGCATAGAGCGAAGTTCTAACTTAAATCCACGATTCGTCTTCACGATAAAGACGCCTGAAAGCCCTGGAACAGGGATTCTGTTTTTTGTGGTTTTGCTTTTCTTTGATTTTGTTGCCATTGGATTCCTCGATAGAATTATAGCATTATAACCCAATACAAAACTATAGAGTCATACGCCTTCTTGATTCCGTTCTACAGTGCAACCTTTCTTCTTCGCGCCTTGGCGCCTTTGCGTGAAAATTTTTCCTTTGTTGCTTGATCCGTGTTAATTGGCAAGCAATCGTAAGTCTCTAGGGTCAAGCTCCGGCGTAAGTAAGTGGTCTACCGGCGTCCATTTAGGGTTTCGCACAATGTAATACAGTTTGGTCCCGTGATCTGATTCCCATATCTCATCAATACTTGGAAGCTCAGCCTGTTCAAGCGTGCCTGTTATTTCTATTGGCCGCCATTGGTTATCACGAGACCAGTTCGGTAGTTCCTTCATATTCTCGACGTACATATCTGTGCCACGATAATTGAACCACCAATGTCCATGTGCGCTGTGTGCTGTACCTCGTAATTTTACGGTTTTTCCAAGTTGATCTTTTAGGTTCACTAACCTAGAGCGGCAGTTTTCTACACGGAATATATTCTTGCCATCCGTTTCATGAATTGCTCCATGTACCTCAGCAAGTTTGCCAATTTCCGATGCACTCCATTTCGTTGCACCTTTGAGTACAAGCTTCCATTTAGGGTTTTGAATTATGGCCGATTCATTTTCGTTCTTGGCAATTCCGGAAAGTAACGCATCTCGCCCAACAAAGTCGGCGGGCGACCATTGAATCTGATTGACCTTTTGGCCCGAGATTACTATTAGTTGATTCCTAAAGGAAAAAAAACCGGATGTGCTTAACGGAATTTTGGCCTCACGATATGCGTCAACTGGGACGCCAAGAATCTGGCCAGTTTCGTACACGCGAAAGCGATAGGTAGCACCATGATCGAGTTGAGGTAAGTGAATGTAAGTGGACTCTTTATCACCGAAGGCTCCGAAATAGGCTATAATTGGAATCTGGATCTTTTGTTGAATAGATTTATTGTTAATCATTTGGACTAATAGGTTAGGGCCAGTTTCGTGGAATTTATGCGGACCCGCAACAATGATTCCCTCTACCGTAACAGTCTCGCCAAGTTTTACACCAAGCTCGCCGATCAGCTCAAATTTTTGACCCAGGTTGGTAATGGGCACCTGGATTTTCTTATCCTGCGCCAGTCCAACACTTGTCGTCAGAGTAATGCATAAAAACAAAAGCAAAGATTTCATGTTGCGATCCTTCGATAAGAAAATACGATGGAGAATGGAACCATACCAATGAGGCTATCATAACACCCATCCGTTCGGCACGTAAATATGAAAACGTTTTCTTGCTACCAGCTTCCCAACAGAATCGCTCTCACCTCGGATTACCCAGACGTGAAAACATCTCAATTGCGGCCAATACCCTAGCAATTCACATTGACGGCCCAGGGCTGTGTTGCTAATGTCCGCGCTGCAAATACTGCGCGCTAGGTATGCGCGGTTTCAATTGTATCTTTTCCTGCGGATGAACTACTAAACTCTGCTTCCTATGCGATTCACAATTCTCACAATTCGATGGTCATTTTGCTTGCTGCTGATTGCGGCTGCTAGCACTGGGTGTTCGTTGTTGACTGAGCCAGAGTTGGGTGATCCTTCGCAATTGCCGGCGGTACAGATCTCGGATGAAACCGTGGTGTTAGAGATCGCCAAGGTTTCTATCTCTAAAGCAGATTGGGAAAAACTCGACGAAATTTGGATGCAGACTGACGAGCAATTTTTGACGCTCGATAGTCGTCGCCAATTAGAACAAAACGGTATGCGGGCCGGGCTGGTCAACTATCATTTGCCGGAAGCATTGCGCAACATCATTGAACAAGGCGTATCAAAACCTGGCTTAAATGGAGAGTCCTCGGTATTAATTCAAGACGGTGAAGTACAAGTCGTTTCGCAGCAGCGATTCCGCAAAGGGAAACGAACCGAGTTAATTTCCTCGGAAATTTTGGATGAATTGACCCCACTGGTGAGAGAATATGGGAAACTTCATGGAGAAACTTACTACGATGCCCAGTGTAAGTTTGCCATCACGGCCAGTGGGCAGGACGATGGCCGCGTGTTGTTGGAATTGACGCCAGAGATTCACCATGGCGAGTCCAGACAAAACTACCGCGAACATCAGGGCATGATTCGCATCGAACACCGTAAACAACGTAAAGTGTTTGACAAACTAGAGATAAAGACGCTATTAAACTCTGGCCAAACCATAATTATCGGGACAACCCCCGATATCAAAGGGCCAGGGAAGGCATTTTTCACCGATTCTAAGAACAGCGATTCGGTTCGCAAATTGCTATTAATTCGGGTTGCCGGGTCACAATATGACAATCTTTTTCAGGCACCCAAGACAGTCGGGGAAAATTCTGCCATTACACCGGTGACAACGGATGGATTAGTTCCCTCGAACTTTGATTAAGTTGCCTGGGATTGACCTAGCGGTGCTTTGCCTTCGATAATCAGGGATTAAATTTCGAGGGACTGCGTAACCATGCAACCGATCGGTTCGGGCGTGAGTCTCTAATCTGATTGATTAGCTCAGGAGATCATCAATGGCGTTAATTCCTCTACGGGTCTTACTAGACCATGCTGCCGAAAACGATTACGGCGTGGCTGCGTTCAACGTGAACAACATGGAACAAATTCAGTCGATCATGGAAGCGGCTAATGAAATCGATGCACCTGTGATTGTTCAAGCATCACGCGGTGCTCGTGCTTACTCGCAAGATGCTTACTTGCGTCATCTTATGTTGGCAGCAGTTGAACTGTACCCTCACATTCCCATCGTGATGCATCAAGATCACGGCAACAGCCTTGAGACTTGCGTGAGCGCCATCGAGAACGGATTTACTTCCGTCATGATGGATGGTTCGCTAGAAGAAGATGGCAAGACACCTGCCAGCTACGAATACAATGCTGACGTGACCAAAAAAGTTGTTGACGCTGCACACGCCAAAGGCGTTAGCGTTGAAGGCGAATTGGGTTGCTTAGGTTCGCTAGAAACCGGAACCGGCGAAGCCGAAGATGGACACGGGGCAGAAGGCCAATTGAGCAAAGATCAATTGTTGACCGATCCAGACGAAGCGGCTGATTTCGTAGCCGCCACTGGCGTTGACGCCTTGGCCGTTGCTATCGGAACCAGCCACGGTGCTTACAAGTTTTCTCGCAAGCCAGATGGCGAAGTGCTCGACATGGCTCGTATCGAAGCGATTCATGCCAAGGTGCCAAACTGTCACTTGGTCATGCATGGTAGCTCTTCAGTTCCTCAAGAACTGCAAGACATCATCAACGAGTTCGGCGGCGAAATGAAACAAACCTACGGCGTACCTGTTGAAGAAATTCAACGTGGTATCAAGTCAGGCGTTCGCAAGATCAATGTTGATACCGACAACCGCATGGCCATCACCGGTGCCGTACGAAGAATCTTGACCCAAGACCCTTCCGCATTCGATCCACGTGCTTACTTGAAACCAGGCCGTGAAGCGATGAAGCAAGTTTGCCTCGACCGCATGACCTCATTCGGTCAAGCCGGCATGGCCTCAAAATTCAACGCGTAGTTCACTTCGCTTTGAAAACGATAACGCTAAATAAAAAGGCGATCAACCACAATGGTTGGTCGCCTTTTTTTCGTAATCTTGTAGGGTCCGCTACTGCGGACCAAGCAGCTTGTTTGAGTCTCTATACAGAAAAAGATTCTCACGCAAAGGCGAAAATCCGCTAAGGCAGGAAGAAAAGTTTAGCCACGAAATGCACGAAAACCACGAACGATTTTCTCACTATCCTTTTCGTGGGTTTGGTGTTTTTCGTGGTAGAAAAATTGGAGCGACTGTTGTTATTCGACTATAACTTTGCAATTTGGCAAAGCAACTTTTATCTTCTCTATTTGATCTTGTGAGACTGTAGCTCCAGATACGATCAAATACTGAAGGTCAGAAAGATTTGAGAGTGGAGCTAGGTTAGTAACTTTGGTCTCATTAATATGCAATCTCTTCAAGCTTTTCAGGTTTGAGAGCGGGGATACATCAGATACATTAGTTTCATCAACTGTTAAAGTTTCTAGTGATTTTAAGTCCGCTAGTGGTTCTAAGTCTGAAACTCTTGTGTCAGTTAGACTTAGTTTTTCTAGGGAGCCAAGATTTGCTAGAGGGGTCAAGTCAGTGACCTTACTTTTCCAAAGATATAGTTGCTTGAGATTAATCAGAGTAGATAGTTCTGAAATATCTGCTACTGGCGATTGAGAGAGATCCAGAATTTCTATTGAATCCATCCCTTCTAAATTGGCAACCCCTGTCACATCCGAGTCCATCATTGCAAAGTGTTTAAGATACTTTAAGTCTGATAATTTTGGTATTTCTACGACTGGATTTTTGCGAAAGTGAATCATTTCGAGATTTCTAAGCTGAGCAAGGCATGAGATATCAGAGACATTAGTACCTTTTAGAAATACGCTTTTTAATGTAGTTAACTCGCTCAATCGAGAGATATCCTCGACCTCATTATCCAGATAGATGACGCCTTCAATTTCCTCAAAAAAATCAACTCCCAAAATACTCTGAAGCCATATTGGAGTAGATGGCTCAAATTCTACAAGCTCTCCTTCGTCATCGTACTGACTTTCATAGTAGACAGTGCCTCCACTCTCCATGATCCAAGTTGCCACATCGCGTTGGTGTTGTACATGTTTCATTCTCAACACGATTGGGGTTAGAGCAGCCCCTATTACCGCAAAAAGAATAAACAGTGTTCTCAAACTAAACTTTGGGATCCATTTCATCACGCACTCACATGGCAATAGAGGGAACTAGGGTCTGCTATCTGCTGACGAACTTGCTTGTTTGATTCTCAATTCAGAAATAGATTCTCACGCGAAGTCTCGAAGCCGCTAAGGAAGGAAAAAAGAGTTTATCCACGAAGACAGAAAGGCACAAAGGAAGAGGTTGATTTCAAATCCTTCGTGTCTTTGAGTCTTGGTGGTAATATAATAATCAGGTTATTAAGAAGGAGATATTCGCAAAGCTTACACTTTTTCCCACTTGCCGGATTTACCACTGCTGACGATGGCTTCGATGACTTTCATGTTGCCGACGGCGTCGGAGATCGGCGTAGGTACCGGAGTGTCGTCGAGGATGGCTTTTGACATTAGGTCGCCTTGGATCGTGTATTGATCTGCGATGGGGAGTAGGATTTCTTCGATGTCATCGCCCTGTTGATGCCACATTTTGCACGGTTTATCTGGTGGGGCGTTGAACGGGATTTCGATTTCAACGCGGCCAGTGGTGCCTATGATATTGACTCTTTGGTAATCGCAGGCCTGGGTGCTACACGTAAAAGTGCTGGTGATTCCGCCGAAATCTATGATGGCCGAAGCGACAATATCGGTGCCAAATTGTTCGTCGTATTCAATGTGGCCTATTACGCGTTCTGGTTCGCCTTCAAAAATGAAACGAGAAAGCGAGATGGGATAGCAACCAATATCCATCATGCCACCGCCGCCCCATTCGCTGTTATTGCGGATGTTCTCGGCATCGTCGTTGAAGTACGAGAACCACGACTGAATGGTGACCGGTTGGCCAATGCCCCCTTCGCGAACAATTTTGCGTGCCTTTTGCCATTGAGGATGATGACGGAACATAAAGGCTTCCATCACTTTCAACTCAGGATGGCTGGCAGCCGCATCGACCAGTTTTTGTCCTTCTTCGGAAGTCAGACCAATCGGCTTTTCGCACAACACATGCTTGCCAGCTTCCAGGGCTTTGATGGCCCAAGGAACGTGCATGTGGTTCGGAAGAGGATTGTAAATGGCATCAATGTCAGGGTCTGCCAAGACTTCTTCATACGAACCATACGCTTTGGCGATGCCCAGCTCATTGGCCGCTTCTTGTGCTTTTTCCAGGTTGCGTGACGAGATGGCGGTCACATCGCAATAAGCACCCTGCTGCATGGCAGGAATCACTTTGACGGTGCCGATCTTGGCGGTACTCAAAATTCCCCAACGAACTTTACTCATATCTTCCTCAAGCTTGATCTGTGAATCTGTTTTATCTATTTTAGAAATGCTGGAAATCGTTCTAGTCTATTTTTAATATCGCTATGCTGCTGCAATCATTCCTGTCCCGGAGGGACAATATCATGTAGCCAGGGGATTCATCCCCTGGGATCGAATCATCCAAAGTTCAATCAAGCCCCAGCGGGGCGACATCGAAAAAGATCGATGATTTGGTTTAGGGTGCAATCTTTGGAGAGGACTCAGTGAAGCAATATCGCCCCTCGCCGGGGCTTGAAGGATGTAGGCATTCCATTTCCAGGGGATAAATCCCCTGGCTACACGATGGCGTCCCTATCGGGACTAAAAAAAGCTGGCAACAACGGTAGCAATATCACTTAATTATTCGGCACAACGCATTATAATTTGCTCTAGTGTAACCAGTTATTGCAAGCGATCCCAGGCCATTTGGCCAGTTTGAGACGTAAAATCTACAAGCCAGCAAAGAAGCGAAATTCTCTTGAGAATGCTTTCAAACGATCATCGCAACATCGGTTCGGCTCTGGTCACTAATTGTACTGGCAACCCCCAGGGATCACGTAGCATGGCGACCTGATCACCGCCGCCGACTGTTTCGACAGGCGAGACAGATGTGGCACCTGCGGCCAACAGCCGCTGATAATCGGCCTCGATATCGTCTGAAAGAAACGCCAAATGCAAATGGGCTGGCTCCATCGAGGCGTAATTGGGCACTTCGAAATCGGTTTGCAAATAGATTTCGAGCATGATCTGTCCACTCTCATCCGCTAGGAAGAAGGCGACAGGGTCATCGTTACTACGCTCGATGCTCATGCCCAACTGAACCACATACCAGGCAGCCATGGCCTTAGGATCAGCCACTTGAAGAGCCAGATGTTCGATTTTCATGAACTCACCTAATCAGGTTAAGAAAACAACCGACGAAATGAATCACTTCGCCGGTTGTAAGGGTAATTGTTGCAAGATAATTATTGTGAACAGGGTCAACAAACGGGTGTCGAACTAGCGACGAGCGACTTCGTGCTTCATCGGCAACCAAGCACCATCTTGCTGGCTACTGGCCACACTCTGTTGAATGAAGTACATGCCTTCGACGCCATCATGAACATTCGGATAGATGGTATCTTTCTTTTCAAACGCTTGGCCTGAAGCACGTAGCACCATGGCATCGTAAGCCGAACGATAGATGTTGGCAAACGCTTCGAAGAACGCTTCAGGGTGACCAGCTGGCAATCGACAAGCGGCCGCACCACTGGCATTCATGAACGGAGCGTTGGGGTCGCGGGTATAAATCCGATGGGGCTCGCCGTTTTTGCGAACGATCATTTCATTCGGGTTTTCTTGACGCCATTGAATGGCACCTTCGGTTCCATCAATTTCAATCGTCACATCGTTTTCACGACCATGACTAATTTGCGAAGCAGTGAGCGTTCCAAGTGCCCCGTTTTCATATTGAATAACCGCGGTGCCATAGTCATCCAAGGCTCGGCCTTCGACGAAAGTTTTCAGGTGACAACTGATTCGTTCCGGTAAGAGTCCGGTCATGAAGCGGCCCAAGTTATAGGCATGCGTGGCGATATCGCCAAAGCAACCAGCGGCTCCGCTTTTCTTAGGATCGGTTCGCCAAGCGGCTTGTTTTTGATCGCTGTCTTCTAGCTTGGTCCGCAGCCAACCTTGAATATAAGTGGTACGAATTGCGTTGATTTCACCCAGTTCACCGTTGAGGATCATCTCGCGTGCTTGGCGAACCAATGGGTAGCCGGTGTAGTTGTGCGAGACAGCAAACACGCCTGGCGAATTCTTCACGGTGTTGAACAGGTCTTCGGCTTCGGCCAAATCAAACGTCATCGGCTTATCGCAAATCACATTAAAGCCAGCTTCGAGTGCCGCTTTGGCAATACCTGCATGCGTATGATTGGGCGTGGCTATCGAAACGAAATCGATGCGTTGATCTTCAGGTAAGTTTTTCTCTGTTTCCAGCAATTCAGCCACACTGCCGTATGCCCGGCTCTCGGCGATGTCGTAATCAGCCGCCGATGCTTTGGCTCGTTCTGGATTGGAACTTAACGCACCTGCCACTAATGCGGCTCGGTTATCTAGTACCGCCGCTGTTGCATGGACGCGCCCGATAAAAGAACCTGCTCCGCCGCCGATCAAAGCCATGCGTAGTTTGCGATTTAAATCTCCATTGGTGGCCATAAAGAGATGCTCCTGATTGATTTTGAAGTGGTGTTAAGTATTAAAGTTTGAACGGTTTTATTCTGTGAAAAGACTAGTTTTAACAGATCAAGCGGCCTGTGTCATTCGTGCCTGCCTAGTTCCTTCAATCTGCCCCGGTTTGCTTGGTTGAGAGAAATAATTTCAAGAAAATCGGGTCTATTTTGCACGAAATCTGATCCTCTATGGCTTGAATTGTAAAAAGAGCTTACGATGGACCTGAGGAGCCTTGGTTTTTATGGCCCCTGGAACTCAAATTTCTCGTAGAGGCACCCCCTTTCGCATCGCAAGATTCTTGCCCAAAAGGAACACGATATTATGCAAGAGAAGAAAAATCACACCCTAATTTATGGCCTTCTGTTCGGTCTGTTGATCGGCACAGTTGCACTCGGCGGAGTCTTTGTTGGTTGGAGCCTGAACCAATCACAATCAACACTAGAACTACCAATCCAGGCCACGGCCTCCAGTACTTCGGATTCGATGGCCATTGCCACTGGCCCGATTAGTGATGGAATTGAAGGGCTTTACACGCTTGATTTTCTGACAGGTAATTTACAATGTAAAGTTTTGAACTCACGATCAGGCAACTTCGCCGCAACTTTTGGTAGAAATGTGCTAGCCGACTTGGCCCTGGATGGAACCAAAAAGCCGAATTTTTTGATGGTAACCGGCCTGGCCAACTTTGCCAGTAGCGGATCGAACACACGACCTGCCAACAGTGTGGTCTATGTTGTCGACACCAATTCCGGTAAATTTGCCTGTTATGGAATTCCCTGGCAGCGCGCAATCGAGGCCCGTGGCCAAACTCAAGGTGGTACCTTTGCGTTGATTGATGTTGGAACCGCCCGCAACGTAATGCTCCGCGAGTAATTTAACACCAGCGGACGAATGATTCAGCCCAATAACCCCATCGCATCACCACATGCGGTGGGGTTTTTCTTGTTCTATCCTGAATAAATGTCCCGTGAGTCTGGTTGTCGCTGACCGCTGCCACTTCGTAGAATGACCTGATGAGCCTAATTCAATCCGAATTCTTTTTTCAAGTTCACCACTGATGAAGATCCAACTCAACGAAAAACCGCAAGAAGTTCAAGCAGGTGCCACCGTGGCCCAGTTGATCGAATCGCTTGATCTCAATCCGAAGCATGTGGCGGTGGAAGTCAACATGGAGTTGATCCCCCGTACGCAGCATGCAGAACATGAATTGCAAGAAGGCGATTCTCTGGAAGTCGTTACTTTAGTAGGAGGCGGTTAATGAGTTTAGCCACCGATAAAAATCACGAGTCACAAAACTTTGATACGCCACTTTGTCTCGGTACGCACCAGCTTGAAAGCCGCTTGATTGTCGGAACCGGCAAGTACGAAGATTTCGAGCAAATGCGTCAGGCCCTCGATCTGTCTGGAAGTTCGTGCGTCACGGTCGCCATTCGCCGAGAACGATTGTACGATGTGCATGGACAAAATATCTTAGACTTCATCGACCTCGACCGCTTCACACTGCTACCCAATACCGCCGGCTGCTACAACGCCAAAGACGCAGTACGCACTGCTCGACTTGGAAGAGAAATTTTACTCGGCCTCGAAAACCCTGGTGCCGATTGGGTCAAGCTAGAAGTTCTGGCCGACACAAAAACTCTGCTACCCGATCCGGTTGAAACCTTGGCCGCTTGTGAAATGCTGGTCAGCGAAGGCTTCCAAGTCTTGTGCTACACCACTGACGACCCGATCATTGCCCGTCGCTTGAAAGCGGCTGGTGCAACCGCGGTGATGCCTGCTGGTAGCCCGATTGGATCAGGCCAAGGCGTTTTGAATCCGAATAACATTCGCATCTGCCTTGAATACTTGAAAGATGGCGACCCTGACTACCCGGTGATTATTGATGCCGGCGTTGGCACTGCTAGCGATGTGACGGTGGCCATGGAATTGGGTGTAGACGGAATTTTACTGAACACCGGAATTGCCCATGCCCAAGATCCACTTCGCATGGCGGTGGCCATGAATCAAGCCACCAAAGCGGGCCGACTTGCTTATCTGGCAGGTCGAATTCCCAAACGACTTTATGCATCGGCCAGCAGCCCTGAAGAAGGCGTGATTGGTTCGTAGCTATTCAATGATCTAACTCAATTCAGGCCCAGCATGAATCAATCGTCGCCACAATTTGCCGCTGCACTTTCAACTTCCGAATCTTGGCAAGATGCTGCCTCGGAAGTAACGAATGCCGTTTTGCAGCAAGTTTCTGCTTCCGCCGATTTAGCGTTCCTGTTTGTTTCGCACCATTTCAAAGAAGACTTTGCTGAAATCGTAGCCGAAGTTCACCAGGCAATTCAGTGCGACAATCTGATCAGTTGCACCGGCGAATCAATCATCGGCAATAGCCAAGAGATTGAAAACAAACCGGCTATTTCGCTGTGGGTGGCCCACTTGCCTGATGTTCAACTGAGCCCGATGCACTTGCAGTTTCTGCAAAACATGGATGGCGGTTCGTTCGATGGTTGGAACCCCGACTTGCCAGAACAGTGGCCAGAAGATTCAACACTGTTGATGATTGGTGAACCTTTTTCGTTTCCGGCAGATGCCATTTTAGCAAGACTCAACGAAGACCAGCCTGGCGTGCCCGTCATCGGCGGCATGGCCAGCGGGGGCCATGCCCCGAATGAAAACTTGATCGCATTGGGCTCGCAAGTTTATAATCACGGCGCCGTGGCCGTACATATCGCTGGTGCCATTCGTATTCATTCACTGGTCTCACAAGGCTGCCGACCGATTGGCAAGCCGCTGGTGATTACCAAGTGCGAACGGAACGAGATTTTTGAACTCGGCGGCAAACCTCCATTGGTGCAGCTACAAGAAATATTTGACACGCTGCCAGTCAGCGATCAAAAGTTGGTCCACCAAGGCCTCCACGTCGGCCGGGTCATCGACGAATATCGTGACCAGTTTGAACAAGGTGATTTCCTGATTCGCAACGTGGTAGGCATCGATGAAAAAAAGGGTGCCATTGTGGTGGCCGATTTCATGCGACCTGGCCAGACTGTGCAGTTTCATATTCGTGACGAAAAATCAGCAGATGCCGAACTACAAGAACTACTCGGCAAGTTGAAGCAGCAATCAGCGAATCCTGCCGCCGCGCTGATTTTCACCTGCAACGGACGCGGGACTCGCCTATTCAGTGAACCGCATCACGACGCAACCTGCGTGGCCAATTCCTGCGGAGAGATACCCGCTGCTGGCTTCTTCGCCATGGGCGAACTCGGCCCCATCGGCAACAAAAACTTCATGCACGGCTTCACCGCCAGCATTGCGTTGTTTGAAAGCAAGTGAGAAGTCAACGCTAGTCGATTAGAGGTTAGACCGGCATCCATTATTGCCTCGCGCAGAAATAATCTTAAGCGCGAAGCGTAAGCGAGGAGGAAGTGTAAATGTGCTTCCTCCTCGCTGACGCTTCGGGTTGTGATTGGAAAAAATACTCACGCGAATGAAAAACTCCAATTGAGTTCAATAAATCTTGGCGTCGTTGTTACTACCGCCTTCGTTCTAAATCCTCAATCAACAGGCGATGCTGTCACTGAAAGCATTTGTTGATATTCGCCTTGACGTGTGTGGCCCATGTTTTTACTCTCTGCCCTGCTCATGCTCTAAATGGGTTTTGAACCGATTCAACAGGACGAAATAAGACTGGGAGACAGAATTGATCAGCAAAATTTCTCGCAATATCATGCTTCGCCAATTTTCACTTGAGCGATGTTACAAGCCGAAAGTGCTTGTTTCTCATCCCGAGTGGGAGTATCAAGATTTGCTAGAACTGGCTGTTGCCTCTCGTTCACAAATTGATGAGCTTTGTTTTATTCAGATTGGGGCCTTTGACGGGGTGTCGAATGATGCATTGAATGTCCTGATTAAGGGGCATAAAAATGTAAAAGGAATTGTGATCGAACCACAGATCCAAGCATTCGAGGCGCTCAAGGAACATTATCAAGACTACCCAAACATTACACCCTTGAGAATCGTAATTTCAAACTCCGATACCGAAGTCGATTTCTATTCTTCGCGTCTGTTTTCCGTTCAGAGAGCTTCGTTAAATAAACAGCACGTGCTAAAAGGCGCTGGTGTCCGAGAAGAGAATATCTTGCAGGAGAAAATAAAAAGTTGTACTTTCTCTACCTTGATCAAGGAATATCAAATTGATCACCTTGATTTAGTGCAAATCGATGCCGAGGGCTACGATGCTGAGATTCTCAAAATGATCAATTTTGACGAAATTAAACCGTCAGTGATTCGGTTTGAACATGATCATCTTAGTGATAGAGACAGCGCAGATTGCATGTCTTTATTAGCAAAACATGGATATCGATTTCTCGGCGAACAACGAGACATTATTGCCATTCTTTCTAAGTGACAAGTTTTGTTCGTATCTCGCGCATGGCTTCAATCAATTGCTCAAGCATCGCTGGTGTATGGGCAAAGCTCAAACTGATTCGCAGTAAAGACTCTCCTTCTGGAACCGAAGGAGGGCGAATGCAAGGCACGAACAGCCCTTGCTCTTTTAAGTATTGGGTTGCTTTCATCGTAGGTTCTGGCTGGCCGATGTAGACCGGAATAATTTGGCTCTCACTGGTCCCGGTATTCCAACCTTGCTGCTTGAGTGATTGCCGAAGTTGCTTGGATCGTTCCAGTAATTCTTGACGGCGATGTGGTTGTGCTTTCACAATCTCTAGCGCTTGAATCATGGCCGCACTTCCGGCCATCGGTGCAGCGGTAGAGAACACGTAACTGCGAGCCCGATTGGCGAGCCAGTCAATTAAAGCTTGAGACCCTACCACAAATCCACCGTGACCGCCGAGTGCTTTGCTAAACGTGCCAACACGAACTGGCACACGATCCTCCACCTGAAGATGCTCACACACTCCGCGACCCTGTTCGCCAAACACGCCGGTTGCATGGGCCTCGTCGACCATCAGCATCGCATCGTACTTTTCAGCCAATGCTGCCAACTCTGCAAGTGGGGCCAGGTCTCCATCCATGCTGAATAAGGAATCGGTCACAATCAGACGTCGACGAAACGGCTGGGCTTGCGACAACAAGTTCTCTAGATAATCAACATCCAAATGCGGATAGACACGAACTCTGGCGCCTGATAGCCGCGCGCCATCGATGATACTGGCATGATTTTTTTCATCGCTGAATATCATATCGCCTTTGCTGGCCAGTGCCGTTATGGTTCCCACATTGGCGGCAAAGCCTGATGGGAAAATCAATGCCGCTTCGGTCTGTTCAAACTCGGCCAGCTTCTTTTCTAACTCTGCGTGGGAGTGTCCATGACCGGTGACCAGCGGACTGGCCCCGCTTCCCCAACCTTCGGTTTGAATCGCGGTAATTGCTGCGGCACAAATCTGGTCATCGGCGGCAAGGCCCAGATAATCGTTGGCGCCAAAGTTAATGAACGACTGTTGGTCGATCATCAGTGTCGCGGTTTGTGGACCTTCGTGCGTTTGCAAATGACGGCGCAAACTCAACGCGTCGAGTGTATCTAACTCGTCAGATATCCAAGCTAAAGGATCGGGCATAATTTGATCAAACAGAATAAAGAAGAATGGCCAGAATCGAGAACATCCATTCTACCGCAAGATCGATTTGCGTGCAGCCGCTCACTTGTTTTTTGCGAATGAATCACGTACCGATTGGATCAGCCGCTGGTGAAGTTGGCCTTTATCAAGTTCTTTTTGAATCGCCTTGTTGGCCGATTTCGTGAGCTTCGGCTGTTGTTTTTCGAGTTCCTCTCGAACGCGGCCCCGTAATTGCTTACCCAGTTCGCGTACCACAGGGCCATCGGCGAAACCGATTCGATGGAGCCGAAAGTCGATCAATTCTAAATCGGTTTCCAGTACCTCAGGCACAATTTGTGCGGAAGTCAACAGGCCGATAAGAGAGATTGATTGGAGTGATGTCGAAACCTTGCAGTCCATCGTGATACGAATTTTTGAAGAGGCGACCACGCTCACGCCGATTAACTTGGCCCCGCGCGTCCACTGTTGCAGCTCGGCTTCGGCATTTAATTTGACCACGGCGACAATTGTCATCCAGGTTTCGTTGTCTTGGAAGCGGAGATTTTGAACTTCCAACTGGATATCTTCTTCAGGGTTCTCGATATCGGCCTTGTAGCGTTTCCAAGTTCCGTGATTCCGCTCAACCCGGCGGCGTTCGATTCTTAGACTATTGAGCTGACCACGAAACTTCACTCCCTCAGTGAAAGGATGCGTTGCGCCCCAGCGTTTTTCGTCAAGATACGCATCAGGCAGCGCATCGATAACAATCATTTTAGCAATCGAAGAGACGAATTGATTCGCAGGCTGCTGGGATGCTTGGGCGAGCACAAACTGTGGAGCGATAGCAACCAAGAGAGCAGTCAGAATTATTGGGCGAATCGACATAGGCCAACTTTGCGTAGAACGGTGGAGTACAGAGCATTCTCTATACTCCACCGTCGACACAATGGTTCGCTAATGAACGAACATTTTCTTGAAACTTGAAACCTTGCCAGCAATGATGGCAGATTAAACTGAAACATCCGGTTGTTGGTATTTCCAAAGAGTGTTTGAGTCTCCGATTAACCAACGACCGTTTTTTGTCGTCTGCTAGGGTGCATCCATTCTTTGAGCATCATCTGTGGAAAGACAATGGCGTCTTTGGCGTAACGTCTGGCCAAGCGTTTGGGATCGGTCAAAATCCGGTGTGCCCATTCCAGTCCGGTTTGCTGCATCCATTGCGGTGCTCGGCTTTTTTCTCCGGCGAGAAAATCGATGGTGGCACCAGCGCAAATGGCAACATCGGCTTGAAGTTCGTGACGATGACGGTGAATCCACAATTCTTGTTTCGGGGCTCCGAGACCTAGAATCAACAATTGGGCATTCGATCGATTGACCAAGTCAATGATCTTATAGTTTTCTGCATCGTCGTTCTCAAAGCCCATCGGCGGGCTATACGTGCCGCAGATGTTGACGCCTTGATAACGATTTTTAATCTTGTTAGCGGCCCGACGTGCAACACCCGGTGCGGCACCTAACAGGAAGGTGCGAAGCGGATTGTCTGTCTTGGCTGCGGAGAATATATTCGGCACTAAGTCCGAACCTGGTACACGTTGTGGAACGGCTTTCTTCAACATGCGTGATGCCCAAACGACTGGCCAGCCATCGGCGAGTACCAGTTCTGCGTCACTGTATGCATCACGCAGTTGTTTGTTTTCTTGCAGCAGTACGGTGTGATCAACATTCGGCGTAACCACGAATCGAAGGCGGCAACTACCATGGTCAGTCCATTGAGTGATCGTATCGACTGCTTGCCGCATTGTAACGGCGTCTAACTCAATTCCAAATAGGTTCACACGTTCTGACATGATACGTTCCTTTACGTTGATAAAGCAGTCTGAGCTGCTGAAAAGCGATGAGGTTCACAGGTAACCGCGTTACAACTTTCGGAAAACTGTTGGCGTAAGGCCACGCAGATTCCAGCGGTCATGAAAATTAGTAGATGGTCGATTGGAGTATAAGTAATCTCGTGCCCGATCATCTGACAACAAGCGATAAATAGCATTCCAAGTGATAACACCGACAGGTTTTTAGCCCACTGCGGCGCCTCTTTATTTCGTTGTAAACTGACGCCAGTTTTAGCCCAAAGCAAATAGATGAGCAAAAACGGAATGAGACCCAATAAACCGAGTTCGGTGAGTATGCTTAAAAATGTATTGTGATGGTCATAAGTGCGGATGGACTCTAACAGCAAATCAACATTGCGGTCACTCAAGTAGCTCATTTTCTCGGTTTTAAACTGACCAAAACCGTGGCCAGTGATAGGGCTGTCTAAAAACATTTGCCACGAGACATACGTAAAACTGGCACGCATGCTGACCGACTTACGCGTATCTTGCACGGTTCCTTCGCGTTGAAGGCCCATGATGCTATCCATTTTTGCGACACCAACACACAGCCCAACCGCCAGCATCGAACCGATGACTAGCTTACGAGTTCTTCCCTGTAGCGTCAGTGAAAAAGCTAACATCAAACTGCCACCTGCCCCCAGCCACACGGTGCGTGTTTTGGTGAAGTAAATGGCGGCCAAGAATGCAGGTAGTAGTATTGTGATAACAGTCCGCCAATTGGGCGAAACGCGGTCTCTTAATAACCAAGCACACAACAGGCAACCTGTTAAGTAAACGCCATAACTGACCGAATGTACCATCGGTCCGCGGGCACGGCTAAAGTGTAAACCTAACTCAGGGTCGGCAATGTATCTTGGAAAGACCAAACCGTATTGCCCGGTCCCTTCAAAGATACCGATCACTGCTAGGTACAGCCCAAACACGGTCATGCCGATTAAAAACCAGGTGGTGTTCTTTTCGGTGTAACGCAGATTTCGGGCAATGATATAAATAGTGAGTGGAATCAGGTATCCATTAATTATATGCTGAACCACAGGCACTTGATCTGGCATCGCAGATCGCCAATCGTGTGTGAAAGCATTCACAATCATTACGGCAAAAAAACCACCGATGACCCAGTCGACCATACACAAAGGGCGAACTTCTAGTTTGTCTAGTTTCCATTGAACAACAAACGCGGCGACGAGCCCAACTAATGCCAAACGATCTAGTGTGAGTGTGATGCCGGCGACGTCAAAGTTCAAAAAGTAAGAACCAAAGACGGACGTGGCAATTAAAACACCAACACAACCCAATAGCAGGTTGCCACGAAACGCAAAGATAGCGCCCCATATTAAACCAACCAGTGCGAAGATGAGTGTAATTGCAAACACAGTATTGATGTCGCTTAAGTAATCACGGTTGCTAACGCGAATGCGTACCGGTTCAACCAAGAATCGGCTTATTTAAGAATAATAGGACACAGCATTCCAGAAGGTCGAAATTAACTTGAGCAGTTTAATTAAGAATCTTAGAAAATCACGGTTCACCCGCGCCAAAAGTTGGGTCGTGACGATGCTTAGGGTTAAATGCAGGACAGTTGCAAGTTACCGCATCAAAGAAAATCTCTGTCGCCTAAGCTGATGAATCTAGATCATGCCCAAAGGACACTTGGGTTCAAGAAATTAAAGAAGGGAACAAGATTTAGCGTGTGGCGGCTCGAACGCCATTCGCTTCATCCGGTTCCCTTCTTAGCCTGATTCAAGAGAACCTAGTTGCAAGTTGAGTGCCAATACGAACTTGGAAAATAGCATTTCTCTTCAATCGCCTGTTTCAGCAAGGTTTACAGATCTTTGGGAAGATTGGATCAGCCAATAAATTCGAGTTCGTGATCGATTGTTGTGGCACACAAACAACATAAGATGCCAAAAAGCATCATCCGGCATGTCGATCAACAAACAAGATAAACGGCGGTTGATTTTTGATGGGCAATAATAACGATAATTGTTCTGCTGGATGCTTGTGAGCTACTGCTTTTTACTTGATTTTGCTTCCCAGTGACCCACCTTTAAGTAGTGCCAAATCCTGAACTTAACGCAAATCTATTTCGCAAGCATTACTGCTTCTTGAAGAGACCTTCATAAATGTACGTTGAACGAATTCAAACCCTTGATGAATTAACACCGTTGCTGGCAGCTTGGAATGCACGCACCGATCAAATTCCCTTTCGTGGAAGTGAATGGATTACTGCTTGGGCCAGTGCGTATCAGCCTGAACAGCAGCTGTACCTCATCGGTGTGTTCGATAAGCCACCCGCCGACCCAGATCGGCAGTTGGTAGGACTGGCTCCCTTGTATCGAGAGCAAAGTACCAGCAAAGGAAATGTGCTGAAGCTATTAGGCTCCGGCGAAGTCTGTAGCGACTACATGAGCCTTGTTTGTCATCCCGAAGGCATCGAAGCGGTTAGCAGCGCAGTTGCCGATTTTTTGATTGATCATGCTTCAGATCAAGATCACCAGTGGGACTTGCTAGAGCTAGAGAATGTTGAGTCGAGTGATCTGGCCATCAATCGTTTAGTTGAAAAACTATGGGAACAAGATAGCGGGGTAAACCGCACGCCAGGCGTGAATTGCTGGCGGCTACAACTTCCAAAAACATGGGAAGAATTTGAAGCCACGCAATCGAAATCACATCGCAAACAAATTCGCCGGTTTGTGCGTCGTGTCCTCGATACCGAAAGGGCCGAACTTCAGATTTGTGATTCAAGCGACAAACTAGACGCCGCTTTTGAAGTGCTGATTGACTTGCACATGCGCCGCCGCAACAGTTTAGATCAACCTGGTTGCTTTGCTTCTTCGCAGTTTGAAACATTCTTGCGTGATGCAGCTAGCCGCATGGTCGATCAAGGCCAGTGCGAGATTCTGCAACTCAACTTAGACGAACGACCAGTTGCCGCGGAAATCCATTTCATCGACGGCAACATTGCCTACGCGTATCAAGCCGGCGTGGACCCTGATCGGTTGGATGAACAGCCAGGTAGTTTAATGCAAGCTGCCGTGATCCGGCATGCGATTGAGCGAGGTTTTATCGCAATGGACTTTCTGCGTGGCGACGAACCCTACAAAGCCCATTGGCGGGCCGAACCACGTGAATGTACCAACTTGCGAATTGTACCGAATCGAACATCCTCACAACTACGAAACGGAATCTGGATGGCCGGTTCGCAGATGAAGAACTTAATCAAAACCGGCATGAACCTAACTGGCATGTAAAGATCAAAGAGAGACCCTGTGTGCCACTGGCTCCGCCAGTGCTGAAGTTTAGAAAGGCAATCACAACCCGAAGCGTAAGCGAGGAGGAGCCGCGAAAATACTTCCTCCTCGCTTACGCTTCGGGTTGAGATTTTAAAACCAAGAAAAACAACGACCATGAAACCGTGGAAATCATTTTTACTGAACACCTATTACCATGCCAGCAGGCCGTGGCGGTGGCGATATCGGCGGGTTCATAATCGAACGGGTCTGACTCCGGTGATGTCGTTGTTTTATCATCGTGTGGCCGATGACCACCCTAATGGCTGGACAATTTCTCGAAGCGGGTTTGAACAACAACTCGACTGGCTACAGGAAAACGTGGAACTGGTTTCGTTATACGAAGCCCAGCAGCGAATTAAAAATCGATACAACGACAAACCTTGTGTGGCGATTACCTTTGACGATGGGTACGCTGAGAACTGCGAGCATGCATTGCCACTGCTGATCAAACGAAAAATTCCATGTACCTATTTCGTCTGCACTTCGCACATTGTGAATGGCTTGCCGTTTCCACATGATGTCGAACGTGGCACGCCGTTTCCTCCGAACACGGTTGAGCAATTAAAGGCCTTGGCTGGCAGCGGCATTGAAATTGGCGCTCACACACGCACACATGCCAACTTAGGCATCATTAATGACGAGCAACAATTGCAAGACGAAGTGATTGATGCTACCCGGCATTTAGAACAACTGATTGATCGCCCGATTCGGTACTTTGCGTTTCCGTATGGCATGCCTGAGAACTTGAATGATCGGACATTTCAGTTATGTAAAGAAGCCGGTTTGCATGGCGTCTGTTCGGCGTATGGCGGGTACAATTTCCCGGG
>NVWB01000174.1 GCA_002733575.1 Blastopirellula sp.
TCCGCTGATTGAAAGTTCTTTGCGGTTTTCGTTGGGCTGCAATAACACCGAAACAGAAGTATCTATGGCCATTGATCGTATCTCTAATGTAGCAAACAACTTACGATCTTAATTAATCGCCCAATCTGGCCCTTTCACTGCTGTTCAATTACACCAAAATCGGGTAGAATTGCTGGTTGCCAAAATCTTACGCTATCGAGACTTACGATAATTCTAATAGGCTGACGGAGTCTGTGTGATTACGGACGTTTTTACCATCCCATTTCCTTGGGTTGAAACCGAAGAATTCACTCGCTCGGAATCGATTTCGAGCGACTCGCCTACGGTACGTCAATTCATCGGCGGACCAGAAAACCGATTGGTTCAAGTTGCCTTTGATGCCATCGGCAAAGAAAAAGCACACCTGAACCCATTGATTCTGTATGGCTCGCCTGGCGTGGGTAAAAGCCACATCGCCATGGGGTTACTAGGCCTATTAAGACAAAAATATCCGACTGGCAGTTATTTCAAAATGACCGGCGGCGACTATGTTCGTCAACATAGTCTGAGTGCCAATATGGATTCTGAGCAACTCAAACGCTCTGATGCAAGCGCCAGTAATAAATTACGCAAGCGGCTTGATAAGGTCGATTGCTTACTGTTTGAAAACTTGCATGAACTGGCCAACTTCCCTAACGCACAAGAATCGTTAGTTCAACAGTTCGATCTTTTGAAACAACGTAACGTGACGATTTTGATGACTTGTCTTGATCATCCAACGCAAGACAATCGTTTTTCAGAACGACTGACCAGTCGCTTATCGCAAGGTTATTTAGTGCCGGTTGCCTTGCCTGGCACAGTGACCAAAGAAGTCATGCTGCGACAGTTGGCCCACACGTTGGGTATTGATCTGACCGCAGTTGCTGCCAAACGATTGGCCGAGAGTTTCCCTTATCCACTGCCGCGTTTAAAGAGTTTGCTTCTCGATATTTCGCTTCACATTCCAGACAACCGAATTGATTCCGAAACGGTTCGCCGATTTATTCATTTGAAGCACGAGAAAAATCGTCCGACGCTGCAATCGATCTCGACCCTGACTGCCCGATACTATCGCATGAAAACTGCGGATTTAAAAAGTGCCTCGCGGCGGCAGTCGAATGTTCAAGCACGTAGCGCGGCCATGTATTTGGCCCGCAAATTAACTGGCCAAAGTTTTCAGATCATTGGCAAGCATTTTGGTGGAAGAGATCACACAACCGTCATGCACGCCATTAACCGCATTGATCAGGCAATTGATACCGATTACGCACTTCGTGAGTCGTTAAAAGAACTCGAAGCCATTGTTACCCGTCAAACAACTCGTTCACCCTAATTTTTAAAAAACCGTGATTCAGATTGAATCCCGCAATTCAACCGTGGATAACCTGTCGCTAGCAAGTTTGGCCATGTTGATAAAAATCGTTCAAAATCCGCATTCAAAACGTATCACAAAAACTATCAAATTACACAACAAAACATCGACGGAAATGCAACAAGCAACCATCAGGTTGTACACATAGACAGCAGGGTGAAAAATACCGTTTTCTTCGAGGTAAACACTGTTTTTCACCTAGGCAAATAACTTACTGACAGCCCACTTGGCCGCCTTATTACTACTACTTTCTTAAATTAAATAACTAAGAGAGCAGACGTTGATAGATTTCCCCCGTAGATAAGCTGCTGGGACATATTGGAACAAAGCAATGAAAATCACATTAGATAGAGAACTCTTCCAACAAGCCTTTCAAACGGCCCAAGCAGTTGCCCCTTCGCGCAGCCCGAAACCCATTCTGCAAAACTTACGATTAGACGCGACCGAAGGAGGTTGCGTTTTAATGGCCACAGATATGGAAGTCGGCGTGCGAATTGAAGTGGCTGGCGTCGAAGTTCATTCGCCCGGCAGTATCATTTTGCCGTTGCCTCGGTTTGGTTCGATCTTGCGAGAAGTGAGTGACGAAAAGCTGCACATCTCTAGCGAAGAGAGTGGAACCGTAGTCAAAGCCGAGCACAGCCGGTTTGTGCTATCGAGCGAGAACCCGGATGAGTTCCCCAGTGTGCAAGGTTTTTCAGAAACGAAGTATCACGAAATTTCGGCACGTACTTTCAAAGAACTGATCCGCCGTACATTGTTTGCGACCGATAACGAAAGTGGTCGGTACGCATTGGGCGGTGTGCTACTAGAAATGGAATCAGACAAAATTATTTCCGTCGCCACTGATGGGCGTCGTTTGGCAAAAATGGAAGGTCCGGCCACGGCGGTCGAAGATCATGGCAATAATGAAAACATGACCATTATTCCTTCCCGTGCCATGCAATTAATCGAACGAGCACTGACCGACTTAGACGCCACCGTAAAAATTGCATCCCGCAATAATGACGTGTTGGTCTCAGTAGGGTCTGCCACGATTTATGCTCGCTTAGTCGAAGGCCGTTTTCCAAAATGGCGAGACGTGTTGCCTGAACGACAAGATGCCACGATTATCGATTTGACGGTAGCCCCGATGTTCTCGGCCTTACGCCAAGCGGCGATTGTCGCTTCCGACGAAAGTCGCGGCATTGATTTCACCTTCGGCAGTGGTAAGGCAACCATGGTTAGCCAAACCGCCGAAGTCGGTCAATCGCATGTCGAGCTGCCGATTTCGTATGATGGCCCCGACTTAGAAATCACGATGGATCACCGGTTTGTGGCTGAGTTTTTCAAGGTATTGGATAGCGAAAAACAAATTCAGCTCTACATGCAAAACGAAGATACCGCCGCATTATTCACGACGGATGACAACTACGAATACGTGGTGATGCCGCTGGCAAGAGATCGATAAACCCTTATACAGTAGTAGTTTACCTATATAGAAATAATAAACAGTGGCAACGAATTTCAATCAACGTGGCGATAAATCGATGCGAAAAATGGGCGATGTCCTGGCTGGCTTAATGGCCCGCCGTGGCTACGCCCAAGTGCAGACCGCGGATGATTTACAGTCGGCCTGGCAAGCTGCCGCTGGTGAAAAATTGGCCAAGAACAGCCGTGCCGGAAAAATCACACGTGGCAAGTTGCAAATACTAGTCAACAACTCAGCAGTGATTCAAGCCATCAGTTTTACCAAACAACAAATCATTAAGAAGTTACAAGAAGCGTTGCCTGAACACGGAATCGAAGACTTGAAAGTTAAAGTTGGCAATATCGATTAGAGGTTAAGAATCTTGGGTGCCACTGGCTTTGCCAGTGCTGAATTGTAGATAACCCACAGAAGCCTGCTATTCACTGAATTGGAAACAGAATTAATCCGAGTCGATATCGTTCGATTTTTAATATACAAACAAAATAATTGCACTTCACACTGGCGAAGCCAGTGGCACACGAAACGCAATCAAATCAAACAACCCATACACACTCACTACACGGAAGTTTCTTTCGCTAGAAAATAGAAATCATGACTGAAGAAAACACCCCACCAGAAGACGATCAAGCGGCCGCAGCAGACAGTAATGCAGCAGATGACAATGCGGCAGAGAGTACCGCGGAAGATACTCCGATTGAAAACGAACAAGCGGCTGAGCAGCTTGATATGGCGAAAGCCAATTCGGAATACAACGCCGAAGATCTCGAACGTCTTTCTGACTTAGAGCATGTGCGTGAACGGCCTAGTATGTACATTGGCGATCGTGGTGCCCGTGGTTTTCATCACTTGGTTTACGAAGTGGTCGATAACTCGATTGATGAAGCGATGGCCGACTTTGCCAGTGCGATCAAAGTGATAATCCACAACGATAATTCGATCACCGTCGAAGATGATGGCCGTGGTATTCCGGTCGATATTCATCCTCAGTTGACCGAAGAAATTGGCCGTGAAGTTTCCACGCTCGAAGGTGTGATGACCATGCTCAAGTTCGGCGGGAAGTTCACAAAAGGGGCCTATCAAACTTCTGGCGGTTTGCATGGCGTCGGCGTTACCGTGGTCAACTTCCTTTCAGAATGGTGCGAAGTGGAAGTCCACCGTGATGGATTCATTTGGCTACAAGAGTACGAACGAGGCGTGCCTCAAGGACCAGTTCGTAAAGGAAGTGTGACCAAAAAACGGGGCACAAAAACTAGCTTTAAGCCTGACTCACAAATCTTTAACGTCAGCAAATTCAGCTACGATATGCTTCACAAACGCCTGCAAGAACTCGCATTTTTGAATGGTGGTGCCAAAATCATCATCAAAGACGAACGTACCGACAAAGGAGATGAATTCCTCTATGAGAATGGAATCGTCGAATTTATTCAGCATCTAAATCGTTCGACTAGTGCCATCCATCCTGATGTGATTCACTTGAAAGGCATGACCGATGGCGTCGGCTTTGAAATAGCCATTCAGTATTCGGAAGAATACACCGAGAACCTGCATTCGTACGTCAATAACATCAGCACGCACGAAGGTGGTACGCATATCTCTGGGTTTAAAACCGCGATGACGCGTACCTTGAACAACTACGCAAAAAAAGAGAATTTGCTGAAAGACACCAAACTCGGTGGCGATGATTTCCGCGAAGGATTGACCGCGGTTATTTCATTGCGTGTGCCAGAACCACAGTTTGAAGGCCAAACTAAAACCAAGCTCGGTAATAGCGAAGTTGAAGGAATTATCAGTTCGGCACTCGGTGATTTCCTTTCCACGTACATGGAAGAAAATCCCAAGGTAGCCAAGATCATTATCCGCAAAGCCATCTTGGCCGGACAAGCCCGCGAGGCGGCTCGCAAAGCACGCGATGTGTTACGCAAACGAAAAGATGCCCTCGGTGGTGGTGGCCTGCCTGGCAAGCTGCGAGATTGCAGTAGCCGCGAAATGGAACTTTGTGAATTATATCTGGTCGAAGGTGACTCGGCGGGTGGATCTGCCGAAGGAGGACGACTACGCGAGTTCCAAGCAATTTTGCCGCTACGGGGTAAAATCATCAATGCCTACAAGGCCCGTGAAGATAAAGTGCTGGCCAACGAAGAAGTGCAAAGCATGATTCAGGCCATTGGTGCCGGCATCGGCGAAGATCAAGATATCAATAAACGCCGCTACAACAAAATTGTGATCATGACCGATGCGGACGTCGATGGTTCACACATTCGCACACTGTTGTTGGCCTTTTTCTATCGCCAAATGTATGACTTGGTGGTCGGCAAACATGTCTATGTGGCACAACCTCCGTTGTTCCGAGTGACCAAAAAGAAGAAGGTTCATTATGTGCAGTCAGAAGAAGAGATGCGGGCCGAACTGTTAGAAAACGGGCTATCAGACGCCGCGTTTGATGACGGCGAAGGTCGGATGTACGAAGCCGATGAGATGCAAGCCTTGTGTGGTTCGCTTTCGGCCATGGAAGAAGCCGTGGTGGCATTGGAAAAACGTGGAATCTCGCTCAAAATTCATGCCGTGCGATTAGACCCTGTTTCAGGAAAACTGCCCGTCTATCACTTGGTCGTCGGGCTCGACGAACAGTGGTTCACCTCGCGTAAACAGTTGGAAGAATATCTCGAAGAGAATAATCTTTCCGCCGATGAGCCAGAAGAAGAAGAGACACCTGTTGATGTCGATGTTGAAGCAGGCACTACCGGTGAAACTACTGAAGGGGAAACTGCTGAAGGGGAAACTGCTACCGAAGGTGAAGCAGCCACTGAAGAAGCGGCTACTGAAGAAACCCCGAGCGAACCAGAAGAGCCACGTGTGATTCCGCATATTACCGAACTTCACGAAGTGCGGACCATCAACATTCACTTGGCCGAACTAAGTAAGTTAGGATTCAACATTGATGCGTTGATCCCTCAAATCCGTACCGGTCGGGTCGACTCTCGCTACTATCTACGCCGTGGCGATACAGAAACCGGCATCGAAGATCTTCGCGGCTTACTCCCAGCCGTGCGGGCCGCTGGCGAAAAAGGACTGCACGTGACTCGCTTTAAAGGATTGGGAGAAATGAACGCGGAAGAACTCCGCGAAACAACCCTCGACCCCAACAATCGCACCCTACTGCAAGTCACCATGGAAGACGTCACTGCCGCCGACGACATGTTCCGCGTCCTGATGGGCGACAAAGTAGAACCCCGGCGAGAGTTCATCGAGAAGTACGCGTTGGATGTGCGTAACTTGGATGTGTAGATTAAAGATTGGGTGCATCTTCCTAACCTGATTATATATTTACCACGAAGGCTCGAAGACACGAAGAAATTGAATTCATTTCCTTTCTTTGTGTCTTTCTGCCTTAGTGGTTATATTTTTCCTCTGTGTTTTCCCAGTAGCCTTCTGGTTGGTTAAAAACTTGTTTTAGAGTTAGCCTGTCATTCCCTAGCCCCATCTTCCAACAACCAGACCATGGCTTGATCATGATCTATTTCGGCAAAGTGTCGAACTTCGGCCTTCATGAAGTGGTCGACGATGCTTGGCATGATTGCCAGGAATCGATCGTCTGAAACTGCGGCCACTTTTTGGATCTGGCGATGATGATCGCGGATGAATCGTAAGTGAGAAACCAGGGCCGAAAAATCTACCCAGCCAGGGAACCCTTCGGAATGAATCATCAGCCCTCGCAACACGCCATGCGATTCGAGAAAGGCGTCGACTTCTTCGGTGATCTCGGCAAAGTCATCCGCCGTGATACTCCCATCAGGCGAAACCACTAAGATACCTGTCTCCTGATTCAATTGATGCCGGATCATCACTTGTCCTCCTAAAGAAGATTATGTCTTACGAAAAGGTATTCTATCTGTCGCCTCTTTTTAAATTATAGCAAGTTTGACAAGTATTTCTAAAACTATAACAATAGGGTGTTATCTATCCATCCGTTAGCTGCAATTCTCAAGGTCGTAAATTTATATGTCAGTTTATCTAGCCATGAAGCTTTTTTCGGTCTTCATCATAAGCGTATTTATAGCTTCGCAACTTGTTTTCAATCTTCCTTATGTTGAAAACTGGCCCTACACGGGTCTGACTTATGGAGTCGTTTTTCTGTTTGCATTCCTGATAGTGACAGTCCTGTTTAAACATCAATTTGCCACGAAGTCCAACACAAGTCTTCCTGCACTTTCAATGACTTGCCTAGGATTTACCCTACTGTGCTCTAGTTTTCTTTCCTTCACAGGTCGTAATTTCACCGAACGAGAAATCTCCTACTCTTTTCAAAACGGAGAGATCATCGAGAAGTATAAATCGAGCGAGCATGAATATCTTTCATTGAAAGTCAAAATTGAGGATGAGCAGATTATCCGCCTAGAAAATATCAAGGCGGAGACTTGGAATAATTTGAAGGCGGGTGACTTGATCAATAAAAGTTTTGGGAAGCCGCAAGTGACCCTGGTTGATTGACTCTCGGCTGTCCAGATTAGTAAATATAGTCTTCCATATCCCAACCCAAAATAACCCACCATGCCATTCACACCGTTTCACATGGGCCCCGGCCTTCTGATCAAGGCATTGCTGCAAGGCAGTTTTAGCTTGATGGTGTTTGGCTGGGCGCAGATTGTGATGGATATTCAACCGCTGGTGGCGATGATTACCGGCGAAGGTCGGCTGCATGGGTTCTCGCACACGTATCTTGGTGCAACGCTGTTAGCCGTGTTTGCGGCAGTCTCTGGCAAGTATCTTTCGGAGCGTGGTTTCCGAATCTTGGGCATGCACCACCAAGGCCAACAGATCACAATCGCTTGGTCAATTGCCAGCGTGAGTGCCTTGATTGGTACGTTTAGCCATGTCGTGATCGACAGTATGATGCACCGCGACATGGAACCTTGGTTTCCTTGGACTGCGTCCAACCCCATGCTGGGCATCATTGATGTCGGTCAATTGCATCAACTTTGTATGTGTAGCGGAATAGTAGGTGCAGCCCTCTATTTTCTGGTGTATCATTTTAATAAGCAGCCAAGTGTCCCGCCGAATTCCAATCCTCAACCAGAGGCCGATCAAGATGAAACTGTTTAGCCAGCAACTACTAGTAACTGCCGTTCTTTTCATTTCGTGTTTATCTCAGTTACACGCCGAAGAACCTGCGAAGAGCGAACTGCTATTCCCGTTTGGCGTCATCGCCGATTGTCAGTATTGTGGTGTTAAAGGTACTGGCGCCAGAAAGTACAGTATCTCTGACCAGAAACTAGCCAAATGTGTCGATCACCTGAACACGCTCGACTTGGCCTACACGGTGCATCTTGGTGATTTCATTGATCGTGATTTCAAAAGCTTCGATGTGGTGGGGCCCATCTATAATCGATTGAAAATGCCCAAGTATCACGTGCTGGGTAATCATGACTTTTCAGTGGCAGACGACCAGAAGAAACTGGTGCCGCAGAAAATGGGTCTGCAATCGAAGTACTATCACTTCGGCGTCAAAGGCTGGCGGTTTGTGGTATTGGATGGCAATGACATTAGTTTTCACGCGTACCCTAAAGATAGCGAAAATTATCAATTTGCTGCCAAGTATTATGAGGAGAAGAAGATTACCTCGCCTAAATGGAATGGGGCGGTTAGCAGCAAGCAACTAACTTGGCTGAAATCAGTTTTAAAACAAGCTGACATCCGCGGCGAAAACGTGGTGCTCTATTGTCATTTTCCGGTCTATCCTGAAAATGTTCACAACCTGTGGAACGCCAAAGAAGTCATCGAGACAATTGAATCTTACAATTGTGTCAAAGCCTATATCAACGGGCACAATCACAACGGCAACTACGGCAAGAAATCAGGCGTGCATTATCTGACGATGAAAGGCATGGTCGATACCGAAGAAACTTCTTATGCAACGATTGCAGTGCATGCAGACCGCTTAGTCGTGATCGGATATGGCCGACAAGAAAATCGTGTGCTAGAGATTAGGAAGTAAGTGAACCATTTCCCCGTTGCAGTCATCATGTCTTTTACCAAATAGCGATAAGCCGATCTATCGCATTATCACATATTCGATTTAACTAAATCCAGGCACGACTTGTTTCATTAACGACGACTAGATTTGAATAACATAATTGTCATCCTAAGAGTTATTGATTCACCAATTTAAATAATTGACACTGGATCATAGTTATGGGAAACTACACAATTCCTAAGTAATGCGATTGTCTCGAACTTACAGGTTGCGAATGGGCATATTTGATATATTTAAGCGAAAAAAAACCGTAGGCACCAAGGATGGCCCATCGGTGCAATATTTACTGGCGCATTACGCATTGCGAGAGTTTGCTCTTGAAAACCCATCAGGTTTTCTGGCAACCCTCGCTTCGCCCGATGCTAAAAAATTTTTTAGAACACATTTTGAACTCGGTCTGCGATCAATTAAACTGCCTCGCAGACTTTTCCCCTGATTCTTTAGTTGTGCACACGGTTCGAGTAAAGAACTATCCGTGTACAATTATTGAAATGCCAGACCCTAATCCAGAATCAGCAGAAGCATATTTTGTGGCCTTAGTTATATTGCTAAATCCAGACGAACAACCGCCAAATGATCCTACACTGGCACCAGCCAGATACTTTACCTTAGAGCGTGGTGTGTCAGTTAGAATCGATGACCCGCCAAGAACCGTACTAGCAGAATGGAGCAAGGATGGGCACGCAAATTTTGGTGATGGGCCCGAACCTACAGTAGAACACTTTGCTCACAGCATTGTCCAACTTATAAGTTAGACGTCACTGCATGATCTCTGATTAGCAGACGCAATAGGTCAATAGTGTCATGACCATTCTAGAAACTGAACGACTACAATTGCGTGAGCTGACCTTGGACGACTTGGAAGATTTCCATCAGATTCTCTCTGATCCTATCACCATGCAGTATTACGAAAAACCATTTGACAAGGAAATGACCACTGGCTGGATTATTTGGTGCTTACGCAACTATGCCGAGCATGGGTTTGGGCTGTGGGCCGTGATCCACAAACAGGATAACCGCCTGATTGGCGATTGCGGGCTGACCATCCAACAAGTTGACGGCATTGGCGAACTCGAAATCGGTTATCATATTCACCGAAGCTATTGGAAACGAGGGCTCGCCACCGAAGCGGCCATTGCCTGTCGAGACTTTGTGTTTGACCAACTCAAAAAAGACCGCGTGATCTCTTGGATGCAACCCGATAACCTGGCATCTCGCCGCGTGGCCGAAAAAATGGGCATGCGTTTCGAGAAAGAAACCACCAACAAGCATCGGACAATTTCTGCGGTGTATTCGATGACACCTGAAGATCGATAATCCATAACTCGTTAGTTTAAGTTGGCTACCTTTGCTCTGTATCCAATGTTAAACTACGGAAGCATTTTAACTTTGTCTCATATATATCACGTCAAGGGATTGATTCATGGATACGCTTCATCTTATTACCATTCATGAAAGTGCTGCTACCGACATACTTGCCTCAGGTGCAAAAATAAGCGTCCGTATTGCTGGGCAATCTTTCTTCACTGGGAATGAAGCATTTAAAAAAGCAGCAGAAGTAGTGGCCTTTGTAGCCGCTTTAAATGAGTGTAGTATCTCCGCAGAGAAAATCCATCTCAACAATGTCGTCCTCGAAGTCGAAAGTGGGCTGCTCACAAAGTCCTCGTCCGCCACGTATCATTTGTTAGTTGAGTGTGATTCGATTGAACTCTTGGGGAAAGTGCTTACGGCGATCGCTTCACAAAAGAATGCTGAGACACAACAAATCACTTGGGAATACACGGACCTTGAAAAAACAAGACGCGATCTAACCCAAGCCACGGTCCGTGCCGCCAAACAATCGGCTCAAGATGTGGCTAATGCTTTGGCAGTTTCACTCCAGGGTGTCCACAAGCTTTCATTTCACACAGAAGGGCTCAATCAAGATCTCAGCGTACCGATGGGGACTTCCTCATACGTGGGAAGATCTCGCAAATCGAAGGCTCCTGTTACCACCTTAGAAGGATTACATCTCTCACACTCTACTACCGTCAAAGTAACAGTTACAGCAGAGTTTATGATAGGCACATTCTTGGAGAACGCTGACTAATCAAGTCCGTTTTTTTCGGGAACTTATCCAAACATGTCTCACATTCACAGCTTCCCACCCATCGCCGCCGCAAATGCCAAGATTTTGATCCTGGGTTCGATCCCCGGCAAGGCTTCGCTATTGGCTAATCAGTATTACGCCTACCCTCGTAATGCGTTCTGGAAGATCATTGAGCAACTCTACGATATCAACGCCGACCTAAGTTACGACCAGCGATGCACGCAATTAAAGCAAAACCAAGTCGCCGTGTGGGATGTACTGAAGTCTTGCACGAGAACCAGCAGTCTCGATTCTGACATCGTCGAATCAACGATTGTGCCGAATGACTTCACCCAGTTCTTAACCGATCACCCGCAGATAGAAGCCATCTACTTCAACGGCAGCAAAGCCAAGCAATCGTTCAACAAGCATGTGTTGCCGAACTTATCAGAAGCGGCAGCCAATTTGGCGATGGTGCGATTGCCGTCGACTAGTCCTGCCCATGCGGCGGTGAGGTTTGAGGGCAAGTTGGAGGCTTGGCGGGTGATTGTTGGGTGAGAAGCGAACTTTTTTTAATAGAAATCAATAGAATATGGCAGTAGAAATAGAATTTTCCAACGTGATAATCCTTAAGAGGGCACTTGAACAAAAATACCCTGGGGGAGTTGATGCGTTTTCATTATCGGATATTCCAAACTATATCGAAGACTTATACTTAATTCGAGTTGGATATATGAGTACTGCCGAATCAGTTAATCTCTCGGATCAATTGAAAGAATGTGGATTGATATTCGATGCATCTCCTGAGTCTGAAGTTGCAGTAATTGATGTTCAATCTTCTGTTGACTGGCTAGATGCAGGAAACATAGACAATTATCGATGTTGCTGGTTAAAAGGGAGCGATTCTGGAGCACTTATTCCTATAAATCCTGGAATAATTCTTCGCTGTCCAAGAGCCCTCTACGATCAAATTGAAGAGCTAGTTGCCACGGAGAATGTTGCTCTAATTCGAGAACTGCCTGGGAAGGAAGACTACCTTGATCCATTTGAACTTCTGCTGTTTTCTCATGGAGAAGCTAAAAATAGGGTAGGAGTTATTGGTGATATCAACAACGATTCTTCGATAGGATTATTTTTATATGAGGATATTCAACGCAGACGCAAATGCCTTATCGACGCTAACCTCACGAAAAAACTCACTTCACTTTTTAAGAATCACGGTGCAGTGTAATTAGTTTTTAGAGTGGCTACTCTTCTGGTCTAGGCAATAAAAACTTACAGTTTCATCATCCCGCAGTGAAAACCATAAACAAATTCACTCACCCAAAATATAAATTCCTCTGGTCGATTACTTAATGGCTGGTTCGGCTGCGAACATCATGGCCATGGCTCCGCCTCGATCATCGCGGCCCAAGATGGCTTTGCGGTGAAAGTAGGCGGTTAGATCTTTTTGTTTGCCAGTGCCGGTGCAGACATTGACTAGTGTTCCGTCTTCCCCGATTCGTGTGTTGATGCCGTGCCAGGCTAAATCAATTTTGGGGGCGTAATCTTTCATTTCAATCCATCCATGCCACACGCCTTGGGTCATGGCGAGCGTAATCATACAGGTCGAAGTCATCTCGCGGTAACTACCAGGCTCGTCGATCACTTGATGCCACATTCCCATTGGGTCTTGATGCTTGGCTAATGCCTGCATGTGATCTTTAAATGATTTCAACATAAACGGGTACTCAGGATGATCTTTGGGGAACCGGGTTAGAATCCAGGCCATGCCCAATGCTGGGAAACCATTACCGCGACCCCAGGCGGCTTCATCTAGGGGCGAATGTCGATAGAGATTGTCTTCCCGCAAGCAAAGTTTTTGCATAAACCGCACATGCTTGACGCACATATCGAAGTAGCGAAAATCCTTGGTCAAGTCTCCGAGTTCGGCCAAAATCGGCCCGCCCATGAATATCGCATCGCTCATTTCGTTATGAAACGGCATCGACTCTTTCAGGCTACCATCGGCATGAAACCCCAAATCAGCGGCCCCTTTTGCCAGTTCAATAAAACGTTCGCGTTCTTTTCCTTCAGACAACCTGGCTGCTTCGGTAAAGATCAAATGACCGGCCAAATCACTGCCCGACTTGATGACTGGTTTCTTTGTGCCGTCGAAATACGGTTTCAAAATTTCCTGTTTGATCCGTGCGATTTCCTCAAAGTTCTTGGTACGGCTCGCTATTCGCAACTTGGCCACAAGTGCCAAAGCCGGAATATATTGCACGCGGTCTAATTTGTTTCCGTAATGCTGGCCCAGTTGTTCAGATAGATCAAGCGGGCTCCGTTTTAGGCGTTTCATTACGGTTTGATGGGCGCGTGATTTGGGAAACGGCCGATTTTGTTTTACCAAGTGCAGTACATCGTCGAGAAAACCAGCGGTTGGTTGAAACGATTTTGAGACATCGTAGACGACTGCTGGAATTGAACCAGAAAGAACCGGCGAAGCTTGATCAAGTTGCACGGCCAAATGACTGGGCGGAAGTTCAATGGGTTTGGTCTTCAAGGCGTTCGCAATCGCCGAATCGGTCAGTGAAGAACCTTTGGGGAGATGCCACTTTTGTGCATCTCTTTTCGCATCAGTCGCACGCAGTACGATGACCAAATCTGGAGCTTCAGTTCCAATAAACCGCCACAAGTAATGTTGGGTTGCCGTTTTGGGATCGCTATAGGCGGTGCCTTTCGGTGGATAGCCGACTGTGTAACTATCTCGCTTCCATGACTTAGATTTTTGCTTCTGCCGGTGATCGGCAATCCGTTGTAAATCAACCGCAGGCACAACGGTGAGGATACAATGTTGAAGAAATTGTCGTTCGTAATTCTGGTTAGAAAAACGATCAAGTACATCCAACGCAAACTGGCTGGTTGCCTGCTCTCCCTCTATCCCACCAATCACCATGATGTGAGGCAAGATGACATGTTCTTCACCTATGACCCAAGCCGGTATCACATCGAGCGTTTGATCGTCGGCCACTTGGTACGATTGCTCGGTTTTGCCAATCGCCAGCTTGACCCGATTCGGTTGCATCGTTGCCAGGGTTTCAATCAGCGAAGGCTCAGCGGCTATCGCTAGCGTGTTGGTCAACGAAAGCAAAACTGCCAGTAATAAAATTCGAGACATCCAACGCATCATGATTTTTCCTTTAGGTTATTCAGGCAACCAAATGGCACCTGAAGATGTCCGAGCATCGGTTTGCCCTTTGCGGCGAGCTTTGATTCGTACATAAGGGGCCACGTATTTGCTGCGGTCGGCGAAGCTGTTCGGCTCTGCGTCTTTCTCGGCATGCAGCGGTTCGATTAAATCTTCAATCACAAAACCGGCGCGGCACATCTGCCCGACAATCTCTTCCCAGCGATGCAGATATTCCAACGTGCCTTCTTCACGGTGTCGGCTGCCGGTGACCGCAGGCAGTGGTTCATCTCGATAGTAAGGCTCCACCAACTCGTACCCGCCGGGGCTCCGCACGATATCGGCTTGTAAACTAGTAGGCGTTTTATGTTGGCTGATGTATAGCCCGCCATCGGCCAACACGTTGGCAACGGCTTCATAAACAGGTGCAATTTGTGGAACATAACAGGTGCTAACCGGGTGAATGACCACGTCAAAATCTGCCGGGGCGAACATCGAGAGATCGTCCATCGAAGTTTCAACGGTCACCAGTTCCAAGTTACGTTCAGCGGCCACTTGGCGATCAATTTCCAACTGGGCAGCGCTGATATCAACCACGGTTACCAATGCACCAGCGGCTGCGTAGAGTGGGCCTTGTCGGCCTCCACCGGCTCCTAAGCACAACACACGTTGCCCAGTGATATTGCCGCCGAGCCAGCCCCAGCGATCGACCAAGGCCAACGGATTTTTGAAGTCTTCGTCTTTGGCTGGCCGCGTAAAGCGATCACGATTTCTGGCCATCTGATCCCACACCGATTTATTATGTCGATGGGCGGCAGTCGGTTCGGTGCTGTTGGTATCTTCAAGACCCATGTGAATTGATTACGATATGAGTGAGTGGAAGTGAAGCTAGGAATAATTGATGATCACAATCTATCGTACATTGTAAGCAACGTCGTCGGTAGTAAGTGTATCGCACACTTGAACTCTTGACCGCATTAGCCACGGATGATTACCACCAAGGCACAAAGACACGAAGGAAGTGTGAAGTAAGATCTTTCGTGAATCATGTCCCATAATCCCAACCCGAAGCGTAAGTTTTGAAGTTGCGCGATTTTGATAGAAATCGGCGTTAAGTCCTTAGGAATAACGATTTAACATCGGGTAGCACCGACGACGTTCCGAATACGTTTGATCCCGAAGCACAGCCAACGCCGGAATCGTTGGCTGTGCTACACGATATCAAAACGTTCGGTACAGTGAAATTGAAAAATGCTCTAAGCGGATTTTTTCATAAGAGATCATGTCCGTAATCGAGCTTTTTACTCAGGCGCTGCGCTTCCGCGGCTGGCCCACCAGGGAAGACTGATGCCACCATCGATGAGCAACGTGGCCCCGGTCATGTAGCTGTTGTTGGGGTCACAAAGATAGAGAATCGCTTTGCCCATTTCTTCTGCTGTGCCGAGTCTTCCCAGCGGGATCTTTGCACCGCCAGTTTCTAGCGTCTCTTCACTGGCAAACTTGCGTTCGCCTGGCGTATCGGTCCAGCCAGGTTGAATTATGTTGATGCGAATCCCGAATTGGGCCGCTTCAATCGCTGCGGTTTTTGACATGTGCTCAACCGCCGCTTTTGACATGTTGTAGGCCATCGCTTTCGGAGCCGCGATGACCGCATGGGGCGAACTGACCATCACGATGGCGCCACCTGATTCTTGGCGGATAAACTGTTGCGATGCGGTTTGCAGTAAATAGAAGGCACCCCACATTGTGACATCCACCGTACGCCGAAAATCTTCAAGGTTCGCTTCGTAATAAAATTCTCGATCACTATAGGCCGCGTTACTGACCGCGATATCTAACCGGCCGAAATGATCGACCGTTTGTTGAATCATCGCAGCCACGGCATCGTAGTCTGCAACATCTGCTTGCACCGCGATAGCATCGGAGCCCGCTTGTTTGATTTCATTGACAACCGCTTCGGCTTGATCGGTATGCGAACGATAGTTGACCACCACTTTTGCGCCTGCCTTGCCCAGTTCGAGAGCCGCCGATCTTCCGATACCCAGGCTTGCTCCGGTGACAACTGCAACTTTTCCCGTTAGATCTGTAACGCTCATCGATTCATTTTTCCGCAAGTAATAATCAGGTGCAATTGCACACGACAAAGTTGGCAAGTATTGTCTCTATCGAGAGTGAGTCAATCACGCTTGATAGATTCGTAATCCTAGATTTTAAACATCCACATCAAAACTGGCCATGCTACCTGTCTAGTAGAGAACGAGCAACCACTAGGTTGACTGGGTAAGATGGGTTGAAGGGTAAAGCAGCTTTTATTTTTGTTCGTAAAAATTTTCTCAATCCCTCTCAACGAATTGCGGCTTCTACTGTGTGGTAGATTCAGGGGAATAAGCGTTCTTTGAGCCTTAATTATAGGGGATATTTCTACCTTGAGTAGATTTTTACCCCCGCAATTAGGTCTTGGAAGTTTTTCTCGACCGGTGAGAGTCATATAATTTGATACGAGTCTAAAACTTTTTCGATTTAAACTCTAGACCTACGATTCAGGTCAGTTAGAATTGACCGATCCAGTGAACTGGAAAGTTATTAGCCACAGCCACTCAAGCTGTTGCTCAATTCACAAGTAGTTGCAAGAACATCTAAATAACCGTGGCGATTTTCAGGAAGACGCTCGGCTCCGAAGATGGATTGAAGTTCTCGCACAACAAACAGTGAATTGTGAGCAACTAGTTTAAAATCGTGGCGACTTTTTTCATCCATAAAGTACTTATAGCGTCTTCCTTTATTCCGTTATTATTTTGCTGATTACTAACCACTGGTTGGTGTTGGTGGTTTACTGAATCCCGTGAATTACCTGGTTTGACACACTTTGTCAACAAATTCAATTCAGCGAGCAGATAGTAGCATCGGGTAACCGAAATTCATGGAAAAACGCATTTGAACTTAGTGAAATGCAACTTTCTGGTTGATTACAATAGAGTTTTAGACCGATTCCTTAATATCTCTTATTATTAAATTAGAAGAGAGCTATTCAAGAGATCAAACTTAGATAGAAATCTGCTGACAAAGGGATCGTGTTCGCAGATGAAATTACTTTCGGAAAACAGAATATCGCGTATCAGTGATCATTACAATAGAGGGTAATGATCCATACGAGATCATTTTTTCTGAGAGCAATTTTGCAGCGGTAGAGACAACGTAAGGGGAAAGCTCACCTCAATTCACAAACTTTCACACCAAAATGAACCTAATTTGACGATTTCACCGAATTGTGAAGATAGTTAAACTTGTTTATTTGCGTTGCGGTGAAGGTTCTGGGAGAATAGAGCATGTCCTACATCGGACGTACAAACCCAACTTATGTAATCTCTTACCAAATGTTTTATGGATATCCGAGAGCGACAACATAGGTGGTAGACTTGCTTGGCTGCTCGCCAGGCATCACCAAAATTTCATGGGAAGCTTTACATCCAGTTTTGTTTCCCCAACATGGACCTCACTTTGGCAAGTGAAGGAGCAAAATGTTATACGACGCGCTTATTGACGATTTTGAAGATGACAGTACCCGAGTTCGGGCTCCCCAAGACCTTGAGTCTGCTGCGGCAGATATCGAAGGTCGTGCAACCGACGAAACAAAAGCGGCTGCTACTACTACCACTGCGGCTGCTGCTGCTACTGTTCCAGAAGCAGCAGAAGATACTGCGGATGATTTTGGTGGAGGAGAAGTTGAAACGTGGTCTGATGACCCGGTCCGTATGTACCTAACTCAGATGGGTGAAATCCCTTTGCTGACCCGCAAAGAAGAGATTCGCCTGGCGAGAAAAATCGAAACGACCCGGTCCAGATTCCGTTCGATGTTGCTTGAATGTGATTATGTAATTCAGTCCGCATTTAAAATATTGCAAAGAGTTCACATTGGAGAACTGCCTTTCGATCGTACGGTACAGGTTTCTGTAACCGACCGATTAGAAAAAGAGCAGATCCTTGGGCGTTTGCCCCATAACCTTGCTACTTTAGAAGTGCTGCTGAAACGAAACTATCGCGACTATCGAATTGCTTTGAGTAAGTCTCAAACCAAATCGAAACGCGCCGCCGCTTGGACTCGACTTAGCCGACGTCGTAGACGTTGTGTTACGTTGCTAGAAGAGCTCGGTTTGCGTACCCAACGTATCGAATCGATGATCGGCACGTTGGAAGAGTTTGCAGATCGTGTAAATGAACTCAAAGTTCAAATTTGCGATCACAAAAAACAAGGTGGCCTAGAGCACGAACGTGCTGCTTGGGTAAGCGAGTATCGAAATATCTTACTCGCTACGCAAGAGACACCTTCCAGTTTGTGTCGTCGGGTACAAGCTTTGAAAACTACCTACTCAAAGTACCAACAAGCAAAGCGAGAGCTTTCTGAAGGAAACTTGCGTTTGGTAGTTTCGATTGCCAAAAAATATCGTAACCGTGGACTCAGCTTCTTAGATTTAATCCAAGAAGGTAACGCTGGTCTGATGCGTGCGGTAGACAAATTTGAGTATCGTCGTGGGTTCAAGTTCTGCACGTACGCCACTTGGTGGATTCGTCAGGCGATCACACGTGCGGTAGCTGATCAAAGCCGAACGATTCGTATTCCTGTTCACATGGTCGAAACAATGTCTCGCGTGCGAAATGTTGCTCGACAATTGCTTCAGGAAAAAGGACGCGAGCCAACCATCGAAGAAACTGCTCGTCGTGCTGAAACCACCGTGGAAGAAGCCCGTCGCGTATTGGCGATGAGCCGTTATCCAATCAGTTTGGATCGACCTGTCGGCAACAGCGAAGACAGCCAGTTTGGTGATTTGCTGCCTGATGGGGATGCCGAAAGCCCATCGACCGGAGCCGCTCAAGAGATGCTACGTGGTCGAATTGGCAACGTGCTGAAAACCTTGAGCTATCGCGAACGTGAAATTATCAAGTTACGCTATGGTCTCGGCGATGGTTACAGCTATACGCTCGAAGAAGTGGGCCACATTTTCAAAGTGACTCGCGAGCGTATTCGCCAAATCGAAGCCAAGGCTGTTCGCAAATTGCAACAACCAAGTCGAAGTCAAGAACTAGTCGGGTTCCTCGATTAATTTCTCGCTTCGGATTATTTAAAAATTGAAGACCGGTTGTCGCACAAATTTGCGACGCCGGTTTTTTTTTGCCCTTTACCCACGCTTGGCCCCAACTCAGAAAGCCCGGTACAGATGACGGAGGACGATCAACAAAACCCGTATCGATCTCCGGTCGATGCCGAGACCGAACCGACCGACACCACCAGTATTCCAGGCAGTGTGGCGTTCGTGTTTGTCTCTGGCTTCTTCTTGCTGCTCATTCAATTTACCGAAGCCGGGTATCTTGTTTGGCGGCAGCAAAACATTAATCTCGCTTTCTGGCTGTTCCCAGCAGTTCCGTTGTTGCTGCTGATCTCGCTCGCGTTTGGCGGAAAAGTTGCTTGGGCCTGCTCCCGCTACTACTTCGGTTTTTCGTTTTTACTGGGCACCGGAATCTTTATCGTCCGGGTCATCTCATCAGGCGACGACATGTACATCACCGAACTGGCACTGCTCTGTTCCCAAGTCGCCAACCTAGTGATCTTCCTCTCACTGGGCCATCCCAAAAGCCGAGCCTACTTCCAAATGATCTGCCCAGTCTGCAACACCGACTACCCCCAACCCGCCGACTGGCTCTGCGCCAAAACCACTTGCCGGAAGTGTGGGCACCAGTGGTGAGTTGCCGAGTGTGATTTCGCAATCGAAATAAGTCTTGAGCATTTTCATTGCTCGAATTACGTGTGTCCCTTACAATCAGTAGGAAAGACGTTTGTGTTGACCGTCCAACTAACTTTTACTGACCCTTTAAAATAAGATGCAAAAAACCACGTATCGAATTCTCTCAGTAGTTGTCTTACTAATGGCGACTATTACAGCAGGCAGCTACATCGCTCAGCTTATGTCTAATCAACCTACGGGTTTTATAATTTCCAATGAAATCTCTTCGGGGGACAATATAATACGGATCGAGGGGAGACCAGACTTATATCGAATCAAGGGGGAGCCAGACACATATGTACGAGTAGGTTTATCAGATGACAACATTAGGCATATTGAAGGGAATGAGAAATCCTATGTCCTAAGAGACTTTCAAGGCGTTGTTTTATCAGTACAAAAACTTGGTATGCCTGAAGTTGGTTTGAGGGAAGAAGATTCCGGTCAACGATTAAGAATTACTATTAATTCATTGGATGGGACCATTTATATCATTGATGATTTTCACTCTGGTAGACACGCTGAGGCTGAAATCGAAACAATGGTCGGGCAGGAATTTTCATTTCCCTATAAATTATGGCTTGTACGTGTCTTTTTGGGTTATGACTAATGCAGGAACACACTTTCCAGTGCTAGTAGTTTTAAAGATGTGATGTGCAATTTGCCGTAAAGCTGATGATGTGATCAATCAGAGACGCGTTCTGAATCGTAATCACCAACCCAATTTGCTCTTTTTACAAAGTAGAAAGCATTCTGGTAATGCGTCTTTTAACATGATGACTTCTTCTTCGCTTACTTCGATTCCTACAAGAGTTAATGATTCTAATTGTTTGAGATTAACCAATGATGAAATGGCTCTGCTCTCTTTACCTGAGAGATTAAGCCTTTCAAGATTTAACTCTGACGCCGCTAAACTAGATGAGCCATCTAAGTCGAACGAGATGAATAGTTCTTTTAAGTTATCTAACTCAGCGAGGGAAGAGAAATCTGTGGCACTTGAATTCGACAGAGAAAGTGCTTTCAGGTTTTTCAGCTCAGCCAGAGGTGAGATATCCGAGAGTTTGTTGAACGATAGGTCAAGGCTTTTCAGTAATTGATTCCCAGGGCGTCGTGATCGGTCTGTGTCTGTGGCTTCCGAAATATAGAGTCTCTGAAGGCTCTTTAGTTCAGATAGTGGCCTAATGTCCGAGGCCTCAAGATCGTAAATAATAAGCTGCTCAAGTTTTTTGAGTTTCGAGAGTTGTACAAGATCCGCATGAATTGCACCTGAGAGATAGAGAACTTCAAGACTTTTTAAACCAGCTAATGGAGAAAGGTCTGCTCCCTCAGCATTGGAAAGAATAAGGGTTTCAAGATTATTGAACTTCGAGAGCAGTGCAAGGTCGACCTCATTATTTATTCCTACTGTGACTACGCTATAGCTTCCATTAAATATCGTGTCAATGACTCCTTCATGCTTTCTGTAGACTACAGAACCATGATTCTCAATCACCCAATCAGCGACTTTTTTTTGTTGCTGATCTTGATAGTTTCGATTACCGACTAGGGCTAGGCCAATAGCCAACGCAGTTATGACAAGCATCAGGTTTTGTAAATTAAACTGAGCTTTTGGGAGCCATTTCATCTTAGATTATTGTGTGCCTAAACTGATGTATGAAAAATAGAAAAGAGACCCTTAGCATGAGGTAAATGAGGACTGGTGTCAAGATTTTTGTAGCCGAGTAGCATAGGGGTCTACAGCAAATTGTGATCCTACAGAATTCATCGCGAGAGCCCTCGGTCTGTTATACTAGAATGATATCTTGATCCACACCAAAAACTCATTCAATCCCCGTAACCTTATGATCCAATCAAAAAACTCCCTTTGCCTTTCAAGCCTGCTATTGTTGGCCGTTCTCTCTTCAACCGCAACCGCTGGCAACCGTCAGAAGATTACGTTCAAAAGCACTGCCGATGGTTCGGAGCAACCGGCGTATTTGATTTTGCCTGAGGCGTACGATGCTACCAAGCCGGTGCCGCTGGTGGTTTCACTTCATAGTTGGAGTGCCGATTTGGAGCAGCGTAACGAGGAGTTGGAAAAACTGACCGATCAGCAAGGTTGGATTTATCTGTTCCCAAATTTCCGAGGTGCCAACAAGCAACCAGCCGCGTGTGGTTCGCTTTTGGCACAGCAAGATATTTTAGATGCAGTGGCTTGGACCAAGAAAAAACATGCGGTCGATGCCAAACGTGTTTATCTGACCGGCGACTCGGGCGGGGGCCACATGACGATGTTGATGGCGGCCAAATATCCCCAAGCTTGGACAGCCGCCAGTGCCTGGGTCGGCATTAGCGACTTGGCCGCCTGGTATCAAAAACACCAAGGCAGTAAATACGGAAACATGATGGAAACCGCACTCGGCGGTGCCCCTGGTGCCAGCCAGGAAGTTGACAAGCAGTATCGAGACCGCTCGCCACTTACGTTTTTACATCAAGCGAAAGATGTTCCGCTCGATATCGCGGCTGGCGTCAACGATGGCTACACCGGCTCGGTTCCGATTACCCATTCACTGTTGGCATTTAACAAAATTGCAAAAGCCAACAGGTCTTCGTTAATTGGCGATGCAGAGATTGCACAAATCAGCGGCAAAAAACGACGACTCGAAAAACCGCAACCAACGGATCAAGTCAGCGACACTTCCTTCGGGCGAGAAATTCACCTGCGACGCACCTCAGGCCCCGCACGCATCACCATCTTCGAAGGCGGCCACGAAGGCATCGCCACCGCCGCCATCGCTTGGTTTAAGAAGCATGGTGGGAAGTAATATCTCATCCGACTTTACGAGATCATTTATTACCACGAAGACTCAAAGACACAAAAGATTTGAATTCTACTCTTTTCTTTCTTCGTGTCTTGGTGCCTGGGCGTGATAACTCTTTTTGCTGATCACAAATGTGTAAACCATGCAAATCTTAAGCGAATCAAGAGCCCCGTTTGAATTCGGTAAATTCTTGGCCGCTTCATTGCTACTGCCTTCGTTCTTAGATTAACGTCAATTGTCCCTGATCGAATTGGTAGATACGATCACCCAGCCGCTTTGCTTCTTGCAAATCATGGGTCACATGCAGCACGGTGACTTGGGTTTCTGCTTGAACTTGCTTTAACAGTTCGCATAATTTTGCATGTGTTTTTTCATCCAAGGCACTCAGGGGTTCGTCTAGCAGCAGCATCAAGGGTTCAAATGCCAACGCACGACCTAAGGCGACTCGCTGTGCTTGACCTCCACTGAGCCCAGCGATAGAGCGTGGCAACAACTCTTCAATCTCTAATAACTTTGCCAGATCATTCACACTGGAATCAATCAAGCTGATGGGTGCTTTTCGAGCTTTCAGTGCGTAGGCCATGTTTTCATAAACGGTCATCGTGCGGAAGAGAGCCAAGTCTTGCGGCACGTAGCCAAAGCCTCGGTTTTGTGGAGCCAGATTCGTGACGTCTTTCCCGTTGAATTTTATACTGCCAGCGTTGACAGGCCGCAGCCCGCAGATACCTTCGAGGAGTGTGGTCTTTCCACTGCCCGTTTGTCCCATGACAATTGTATATTCACCGGGCGCAATGGAGAGGGACAGGTTCTCAAGCGTAAATGATCCGCTACTGATTTGCACGTCACGCAGTTCAAGCATGGCTGGATTAGAATTCTTTGCCTGGCTCATAAATACTCCGGCTCACGCATGCCAAACCAACGAATGACGGTTAGCACCGTGATTGCGAGGCCGATCATCATCACAGAAAGTGCGGTTGCTGCCCCGAGATCACCGGACGAAAGTTCGAGAAAAATGCTGGTCGATAACACTTCCGTACGCATTTTTGTGGCCCCGGCGAAGACAAGAATCGGACCAAACTCGCCTAGTGCTCTGGCCCAAGCTAATGTCAACGCGGTGACCATGCCGCGCATCGCTTGCGGCAGTGTGACTTCCACGAATGCTTGAAACCGGTTGCTGCCGAGCGTCTGAGCAATTTGCTCATCGCGCTCGCCGATTTGATCAAACGTGACTCGCATGGTGCGGATGGCAAACGCGCTGACTACCACAAACTGGGCCAGCAAAATGGCCGGCACTTGATACGTGACCGATAGGCCCAGGGTGTTTTGAAGAGCATCTTCCAACGAAGCTCCAAAGAAGGGCGTGTTGAACAGAATGAGTAAACTGAGGCCCACCACCACTGGCGGTAAAACGATGGGAATATCAACCAAGGCGTCAATCAGAGCGTGTCCGCGAAAGCTGCCCCGAGACATAACATAGCCAAGCGGGATAGCAACCCAAAGTGAAAGTATGGCCGAGATACCGCTGGTAATCAGCGACAGTTTGGCCGAATGCCAGATGGCTGGATTAGTGAGAATCTGCCGGTAGTCGGCCAGTGTGGTCGAAAGCAAATCGGCCAGTAACAGTAGCACCAGCAACAACAAGTAAACGCCGCCAATGGCCCAGCAGGCATACCAAAACCTGCGATCGGCTTTCGACTGTGGAAGCTGGCGTTTTTGATTCGCTGCGATGGTCATACTTACTTCACCCCTTGCATCGAACGGGCCGAAAGTTGTGGAGCGTGATTGACTTGAAAACCGTAGTCCTTCAAAAAACGCTGACCGCCGTTTGGATCTTTGAGAAACTTCACAAATTCATTTGCGGCGGCTTGATTCGCGGCATGCGTGCATAAGCCCACTTTGACTTCTGCCGAAATAGTGGCCAGTTCAGGCAACCGGTGAATTCGTATTTCTGCTTGGTTCACCGCCACGCTATCCCACACAATTCCCACATCTGCCGCGCCGAGCCGTACATCGTTTAATACCTCGGAGACATTTAACTTCATCGAAAGGGTTTTATTCTCCAGGGCTTCCCAGAGACCCAACTGCTGAAGTTCCGTTTGAGTTACTTGGCCGATGGCTGCTGACTCAGGTCTGGCTTGCACTAGTTTTAAGTTCGATTGCAATAACTGCGCGAGCGATTCGATTTGCAAGTTATCTTTTCGCCTGCTGATTAACACCGCATTTTGCCGGGCCAGTGGAACGCTATGTTTGATGAAACCCTGCTTTTGTGCTTCATCGGCATAGATGTCATCGGCAGGGATAAACAGATCAACCGAACGGGCAAATCGGAGTTGTACTAAAAGCGTGTTCGATCCACCACTTTGAATGATCACTCTGGTTCCCGTGGTCTTTTCGAACTCGATGGCCGCTTCAGTCAGAGGAGCATTCAGCGAAGAGGCCGCGAAGATAGTAATCTCGTTCTGGCCGGAAAAAGTAAGCGAGGGAATCAACAGCAACACCAACAGCACGAACATGCCCACGGTCGACCACAAAAACAGCACGGCACGATTGGCACGGGCAGTTCTTTTTTTTAAGTCACTATGAGCGTGTGGAGAATTCATTTGTACTGAAAGGCTTGTAGGAAACAGGCGAAAGATACTCTATCTATTATGACCAAGAAGAATCGATATCGACTAGTAGGTTCTAAAAAAATGTGAATAACCTTTATGATGATTGTTTTTCTACCCGATCTACTGGTAGACTAAAGACTTGTCGATTGTTAGGGCCATAAACGAAGGAAAACTCGGCGTGTCAGACGAAACAACCCAACTGCTATCTGCTTTGTCAGAAGGTGATACCTCGGCAGCCGAACGCTTATTGCCGCTGGTCTATGATGAATTGAAACGAATTGCCGCTCGACAAATGAATCAGGAGCGAGTCGGCCATACGCTGCAAGCCACGGCCTTGGTTCACGAGGCATTCATCAAATTGATCGATCAGACTCGCGTACAATGGCAAGGCAAGGCCCATTTTTGCGCAGTCGCCTCGAACATTATGCGGCGTATTTTGGTGGACTACGCCCGTCAAAAAAATGCAGCCAAACGTGGGTCAGGGGCTCAAAAGATTTCGATTGATGAAAACTTGACGCCGGATATGAAGCAAGATGGCGTCGATTTGGTGGAGTTGGATGAAGCCTTAACCCAGTTGGCCGAGTTAAATGAACGACATGCCAAAATTGTGGAAATGCGTTTTTTTGGTGGCATGACGGTCGAAGAAACCGCGACGGCGCTTGAAGTTTCAACATCCACCGTCAAAAACGACTGGCGTACCGCCAAGGCTTGGCTCATGATTCAATTGCAAGATGCAGACGACGAGTGAAATATAATACCCAACATTTGGCGTTCCCATGAAACCAGAAGACTATCAACTTATCTGCGAAGTGTTCAGTCTCGCTGCGGATGCAGCGTTAGAAAAACGAGAGGCCCTGGTTGCTGAAAAACTAGCAGGCCGGCCAGAGTTGATTTCTCAAGTGCAGTTGATGTTGAATCAAGAGAACCAAGACGCGCTGGACCAACCGGCGATAGAGCATATCACCGTTCCGCCTGCTGGCGAAATGCCGACGATGGCCCATGCTCCTGCTGAAGAAGACACGGCACGTCTAGCGAGCAAACAGGGCAAGCCGATTGACGAAAAGATCTCCGGCTACCAGCTTGAACACGAAATTGCTCGTGGCGGGATGGGCGTAGTCTACAAGGCCCAGCAAGAGAATCCTTCGCGTACCGTGGCGCTGAAAATGATTCTGTCTGGCCAGTTTGCCTCTTCGCAAGAGATTCAACGATTTCGGATGGAAGCCGAAGCGGCCGCTAATCTTTCGCATCCCGGCATCGTCCCAATTTTTGAAGTCGGCCAGCATGCCGGCAAGCATTTCTTTTCGATGGCTACGTGCCAGGCAATAGCTTAGGCGATGAAATCAAGGCGCGAAAGTTTGAACCAGAAGAAGCGGCAGACATGGTTCGCCAAATTGCCGAAGCAGTTCAATACGCACATGAGCATGAGATCTTGCATCGTGATCTCAAGCCATCGAACATCTTGCTCGGCGAAGATGGTCGGCCCCAGATTACTGACTTCGGTTTGGCCAAACGAATGGATCAAAACTCTGATCTCACAACCACCGGCGAGATCATGGGCAGCCCCGGTTACATGGCCCCGGAACAGGCTTCCGGGAAGATCAACTTAATTGGCCCCGGCGCCGATATCTACGGGCTGGGTGCCATCTTGTATGTGCTATTAACCGGGAGACCTCCGTTTCAAGGGGCGAATGTGATTGAGGCCATCGACTTAGTTTGTAATGCCGATGTGTTGCCGCTACGCAAAGTGGATCGCAACATTCCCAAAAATCTGGAAACCATTTGCTTGAAATGTTTGCACAAAGTCCCGGCGGCCCGATATCATTCAGCGGCAGAATTAGCGGAAGATCTGCAAGCCTTTTTAGACCGCGAACCAATCAAAGCGAAACCGTTATCCCCTTACGAGCGGCTCGTTTATTGGGCACGTCGTAAGCCGGGGTTAGCCAGCACTTGGGGCGCGGTGTTGGCATTTTATATTTTCCATCTAGTTTGTGTTTATGTCCCAGGCTTTCAAGACCCTACTTCAATGAGCTTTGGTTTTCGTACACTTGCTGCAGGGCTGGCCTTAGGAGCAACTGCTGCCGCTTGGTATTTCCAGCGGATGTACGAACGACCACGTCAGCGAACATTGGCAATTTATAGCTGGATGACACTCAACGTCTTGATGTTGACTCTCATGTTACTCTGGATACCGGGAGACAATAGTTGGCTTTCGTTGATTTATTTATTAATCGTAGCGGCCAGTGCCACGATGTATCAAAAGGGATTAGTGGGTTATGTCACAGCCATTTGTCTGGCCGGCTACTTTATAGATGTCCTCTCGGCAATCCTCTTCCCCATCGAAGACGGTTTTGATGAACATAAAATTGTCTGTATGTCACTAAGTATTCTGATCCTCGGAATGATCCAATACTTCGTTGTGCGTAAAGTGAGAACGCAGAGCTAAGTGGCTTAGCTCAATTTCAAGCGCGAAGCGTTAGCGAGGATGAAGTGTAATTCTGCTTCTTCCTCGCTCAAGGGTATGTGTCGTTCCGAACAAAATATCGAGTTCCCTCTGCGGTAGCGAAGTGGGGCTTATTATTTGTATACACTACATTGGGGCAGAGCTGCCTTGAGTTTTGACGAGCCGGTATCCGTGACCTGCGTGCCTCTGAGAACTACGGCTTCCAGGCTTGTCATGCCTTCCAGATGTTCCAGCCCGGCATCCGTGATCTGTGTGCCTTCGAGCAACAGGACTTTCAAACTGGTCAGACTTTTCAAGTGTTCCAGTCCAGCATCCGTGATCTGCGTGTCTTGGAGCCACAGGACTTCCAGGCTTGTCATGCCTCTCAGATGTTCCAGCCCGGTATCCGTGATCTGTGTGTCATTGAGGACTAGCACATTCAGACTGGTTAGGTGTTTCAGTCCAGCCCCCTTGATCTGCGTGCTGTATAGGGCCAGCTCTGTCAGGCTGGTCAGCCCTTTCAGATGATTCAGTCCGGTATCCGTGATCTGCGTGTCTGCGAGAAGCAGCATTTTCAGACTAGTCAGATCTTTCAGATGGTGCAGTCCGGCATCTGTGATCGGCGTGTCATTGAGGTGCAGAGCAGTCAGACTAGTCAGGCCTTTCAAATGTTCCAGTCCGGCGTCCGTGATATGAGTGCCGCTGAGATCGACTTCAATCACCTCACCTGATTTGTTGAGCGAGACCTTGCCGCCTAACTTTTTAATCTCCGCGATAGCATCAACCGGTTCTGATGTTGACAATGTTTCCTTGGCGATGGGTGCAGATGGCTCCTTGATGGCTGGCGTAGCTGACTCCTTAGCGGTGGCCGCAGGCGTTTTTGGAGTGGCGGGTGTAGAAGTTTCCTGGACGGTGGGTGTAGACTCAGTCCCGCACCCGCAGAAGAGTAGACCAAGTGAAAACACTAAAGCGAGAAACGGTTTCATGTATGAACCTTTGTTTGGATTGATCATAGAGGTAAGACGTTTGTGTGGTCCCAGGTGAATTTTTGGCAATGCCATTGATCCAGCATTTCCCATCTGGATTCAGGTCATTAATACCTCACAGTTTAACATTGCACCTGGCCATGTCAAATTTTCATGCTTTGAGTCGTAATTCAAAAAGTAGCCATTGCTACCGCCTTCGTCCTTAGCGTCTTCGAGGCTTCGCGCGTGAATCTTTTTTTTCGACAGGAGGTACATAATTCACAGGATTAGGTTTGAACTTCAACCCTCTGTTCTCTCCGTGCCTCTACTGTTCAGGCCTCTTTCCTTGGCGGCTTTGCTTCTTGGCGTGAGAATATCTTTTTGGCGAATCTTAAAAGTGTAAATGCAATTCTAGATCCAAATCGCATTTGCACTTCAGTCCTCGCTTACGCTTTTTGAAGTTGCGCGGATTCAAATTTCGGGTGGCCACACCGACGACGTTCCGAACACGGTTGATCTCGAAGCACAGCCAACTCCGGCGGTGCTACCCGATGTTAAATCGTTATTCCTAAGGACTTAACAGTGATTTGTATCAAAATCGCGCAACTTAAAAACTTACGCTTCGCGCTTGAAATTTTAGAATGGGGATGCGGATAGTTTGGCTGTGCTTCTTGACCATCATTGCGGCCAGCAAATAGAAAGCACAACTTGCATTGAATGCAGACAACAGAAAACCAGCGCCGGGAGTTCCATCGAACAGACCGGCAACTTGCCCTAAGGCGACTGCCCAGAAGATGAGCATGGCTTGATACTTCCATTGATATCGCTCGGTTTGCACCAGCCATACATAAAATAACACAGGCAGTGTGAATCCAAGCACGGCAGGAACTATGGCTACAGCCTGGTTCCAGGGAAATGCTACATGCGGAAACATGCCACACAGCAGTGCTACCAAGGTAGTTGCGGCAAAAATCTCGGATAAGCTAAATTGCCTTTTGACATGATAGTAAACGCGAATCGCAATCAGAGTCACGACAATTACCGCCACATGTACCGTTAGGATCCCCACCCAAATCTCACCGGAGAGTTCCGTTAAACTTGCCAGCAATAGCGCTGAAAAAAGTACCATGAACACCAAACACATAAACCGCAGCAGCGGAAATGCAGTGCCTTGGGCTAAAAAACTGGCAACCAAGCCGCATTGGGCAAAAAGAAAGCCCCAAAGCAACATGGCCGGTAGTGCCGTGCCAGATTGCGATCCGGCCATGTCATATAGCACAAAATCAACCAGCAGCGAGGCAACTAGGAAAAGTATCGAGATGAAGCGTTCAACGGTAATCATTCAGTCTATCGTTGTTGGGCGACCGAGATTTTTATAGGGAGATTATCTTCGATGCTTGCAAATCAGCGAAGAAAGTTGCACAATATACCGTTTATACTAATTCTCTCACTGAAGAGTTCGCAAATCACCGCCAGTATTCAACTTAGGTCAACTGGCGAACATGGAAGCTAATAATGACTCACGAAGCTTTACAGGAAATCGTCTGCTGTATGGGACAACCCGTCGCAGGCAACCCAACCCAATACATGATGGAAAAGTGCTTTGTTGCAGCAGGGCTAGAATGGCGTTATTTAACGCTTGAAGTTCCGGGTGAAAATCTGGCAGATGCACTGGCTGGCATGAAAGCCATGGGTTTCCGCGGTGGGAATTTTACTATTCCCCATAAAGTCGAAGTCATTCAGCATCTTGACGGATTAAGTGAAGCGGCTGAACTGATGGGCGCGGTCAACTGCATCAATCGCGTTGGCGATGGATTCATTGGCGAAAATACCGATGGCAAAGGATTTGTCCAATCGCTGAAAGATGTGACCGATCCTGAAGGCAAAAAGATTTTGATCTTTGGAGCCGGTGGCGCATCAAGGGCCATTGCCGTTGAATTGGGTTTAAGCAAAGTGGCCGACATCACCATTGTGAATCGTGACGAAGGTCGTGGGCAGTCGTTAGCCACGCTACTGAATGATCGCGTCAAAGTTCCATCTCGCTGGATAGCCTGGGACGGCAATCATGAAGTGCCAGAAGATATTGATATCGTAATCAACGCCACCTCGATTGGTTTGAACGATGCCAGTGCCATGGTGCCGGTCGATGTGAGTTCACTCAAAGAGAACATGATCGTCTCTGATGTGATTTTCAATCCACCTGAAACCATGTTCTTGAAAGCGGCCGAATCCCAAGGTTGCACTACGCTCGATGGGCTGGGCATGTTGGTCAATCAAGGTGTGATTGGATTCAAAATTTGGACTGGTGTTGATCCTGACGCTGCTGTGATGCGAGAAGCGTTGGAAGAATTCCTCAACATCTAACGAACGAAGTTTCATCACTACCACATTCCCTTCCCCACTAACCATTGGACCTTGCCGATGTTTTTTCGCTTCGCTTGCTGCGCCCTTGTTTGTTTATTCGGAACGCTCGCATTGGCTCAAGAAAATAAAGAGCCCACTGCAAAGCCAAACGAGGAGCAAAAGGCAACCAAGGAAGAACAGCAGCCGAAGCAGGAAGCATCAGCAAAACCAATTCTGGCCCCTGAAGCACAGCCGATCGAACTGCAACTGTTTCGGCCAGACTCTTTAGTCGGCTGGGATCATGGCGAAGACGCAATTAGCGGCTGGAAGATCAACAGCGGCAAACTGACTTCGACGCCTGATGCCTCCGAGTTACTATCAGGTCTCGTACTAAATGAATTCGAGCTTTCGTTTCAGTGGCGCTGCGATGATCAGGCTGCTTTGATCTTGAATTTCCACGGGATCGATTCCGATAACACCCTCAAAGTCCATCTCAAAGAAGGCGAACGGTGTGGGCTCACACTCGATGGCGGCGATTTTAAAAGTGGCGGCAAGACCATCGAAGCTCCGGCCGAAAAAGATAAATTACATCAAGCCGTGATTCGACGGCAACAGGGAAAGTTCTCGTTGCACATTGATGAGAAACAAATCTATCAATTTGATATCGATGCCAATCGGCGTTTTGGATTCGCCATTCAATCGAAACGGGGAGCGGCCCAACTTGCGAATGTTGTGCTGAAAGAACCGCTCGGTGCATCCATCTTTAACGGCAACGACCTTTCAGGCTGGTGGACGCCAGGTAAATTGGAATCATGGGGTGTCGAAAATGGTGAACTGATTTGGGTCGCCGGTGGCGGAAGTTATATCCGCACAGAAAAACAATACGCCAACTATACACTCAGTTTTGAATACACCATCAACCCTGGTGGGAACTCAGGCGTTGGAATCAGAACGGCGCCCGAAGGCTGGCCTTCCGGAGATGGAATGGAACTGCAAATCTACGATAAGCCTGGCTTTGATAAACATTCGGCCATGGCCATTTACGGCAATTTACCCCCAGTTGCCAGAGCCGATAAGTCAGGTCAATACAATCAAGTGGTGATCAAAGCCCATGGTCGTCAGATCTCGGCTTGGATCAATGGAGAGCTTGTTCAACAAGCCAACACCTATTGGGAACCAGAACTGCGGCATCGTAATCTGCAAGGTTGGATCGGATTTCAAGATCATGGGGCCAAGATTCGTGCCCGCAACATTCGGGTACGTGAAGAAGTTACAGGGCTCGGGTTAGACCAGTGGTATGCCAAACGTGAAGAGCCAGCGGCGAGAACCGTATTGGCCCGACTAATGAACACTGAACGCTTGGCTCAAGACGATGGCGTCACTAGCAACACGCATCTCCTGGTCGTGAGTAATAAAAAACAAACCGTGGCGGAGCTAGAAGGCCCAGGTGCAGTGGTTCAACTATCGATTAGAAAACCGAACGGTAAATTGCAGTTTTACTTTGATGGTGAGAAACAACCTAGACTGACCGTTGATGCCAAAGACTTACAGAAGACTCTACCCCATGTCCCCGGTCATTTTAATGGTGTAGTAACGTATCTCGGTTATGAGCAGTCATTGAAGATTGTTGCAGTAGACGTTAATGCAAGCTCGATTCAAGTCGATTCTGTTCAGTTTTCTCGTGGCTCGGTATTCTCCGGACAAGTGCAAACTTATTCACCTGGTGAATCACCACTGCCGCGTGGATTACATTCGGCGCTCGAATATCGATCCTTCCAAATGGGCAAAGGAACCGTGCGGCAGTATGATCCGTTTGACCGACTTGCCTCTGCGAAGCTAACGCTAAAGCCGGGCGACAGCCTAAACGCTATCAACACACAAGGCCGTGGGGTTGTGCAGTGGTTGCAACTGAATGCCAATTCTAAGTTGCTGCAAAACAATGATCTTTGGATTGAAATCACCACCGATGGCGAAAGCTTGCCTGCGGTTGCTGCGCCGGTGCGGTATTACTTTGCCGGGATGCACGCTGGCAAAAACTTTCAGAACTACACGGTCACAAGTCGAGGTGGAATCTACAATCGCTTAGCCATTCCATTTGGTGATGGACTTCGTATCAATCTTAGCAATCGTGGTAACAAAGAAATCAAAGATGTACAACTGACCGCTTCGGTTGAAATTGTGAACGACAAGAATCGTTCGCCAAGAAAACAATTTAACGAAGCCATGCGACTGCGGGGCATCTATCAAGCGGCGGGTGGCAAGACGATCATCAGCCAAACTGGCACAGGTCGCTGGATTGGTCTCATTTTGGAGGATCGATCATTTGGCACAAAACAACAGCTCACAGTCGATGGCAAAGAGATTTCTTGGCATGTTGCAAGAACTACCGAGGACTTACTCGGCAGTAGTCAAAAAGAATCCAGAAACAGTCTTTCTGGACGTTCTGCAGGTCTGGCTTGGCGTTACTATTTGTTAACGCCGATGGAGTTCCAGCAATCGATTGAGCTATCAAGCGATACACCCAACAAACTGGGTGGGCGTTTGGGTTTGTTTTATGTGAAACCGTAACGCTGAAATTGAATAGCGTTCAAGCAATCACTCAGAGGCCAATGCTTGCTGATCTCCAAACCGGGCGATTAAATTCTTGGTGGTTTCTCGATATTGAAAATAATCGACTTCCAATCGGTGCCGATCCGATTTCAGATATTTCACCGGGTCTTGAATTCCAACGCCGCTGGTATGTTTGAGTGCGCGGAGCCAATCGGCTTTGGCGATATCGGTTCGACAAGCCACAATGAAGCGTGCAATTAATTGGGCCTGTAAGTCGGTGAGCCCCCACTGCCCGCTGTTGGGCTGAATCATGCCGGAGATGAACAGGTTGTCATACTTAGGATGAAACGCATGCAGATACAACTTCGGCGCACCATCTTGCCAATGAAGGTATTGCTGGTCAATAAAGGGAAAGCTGACTTCATAGCCGGTGGCACAAACAACTAAATCAAACGATTCTTGTGTACCATCTTCAAATTCGATCCCGTTTCCACGGAGCCGTTTGATATTCGGTCGAACTTGGATGCGTCCGTGCCCTACATAATACGGAAGTTGAGAATTGATGATGGGGTGCGTTTGAAACAACTCATGATCAGGCTTCGGTAATCCATATTTTTCTGGCTTGCCGAGTGTCCATTGTATGGAGAACTTGGCAATCATCCGTTGCAGGGCTTGGGGTATTGGCCACCTGCGCACGCGATCGCCTACCACATCGGTCGGCTTGCCACGGATGAATTTTGGCACAAAGTGATACCCGCGGCGCATACTGATCGTAGCGGTCTTCGCATGAATGGCCGCTTCAACTGCAATGTCACATCCACTGTTTCCGGCGCCGACTACCAACACATTTTTACCTGCCAAGAGATCTGGTGTTTTGTAATCGTGAGAATGAATCAACTCGCCAGAGAATTCACCGGGAAAACTGGGCAGCTTCGGTTTCCAGTGATGACCATTGGCGATGATCACGCCGGCGTATAGTCGCGGTAAAGTTTCTCCGCTAATTTGAACTAACCATTGATCACGTTCTTGAGTAATCGATTCAACTGCGCAATTAAATTGATAACTGGCATACAGATTAAAGTGCTTGGCGTAGCCGCGTAAATAGCGGAGTACCTGCTGGTGGCTCGGGTAAGGCGGGTAGTCATCAGGCATCGGGTAATCGACATACTCGGTCATTCTCTTTGAGGAGATTAAATGAGTCGACTCATACACGCTGCTGTTAGGCTTGCCGTAATACCAGTTGCCACCTACATCATCTTCGCGCTCGATCGCATCGCACGGGATGCCCCAGTCTTGCAAGTTCTTCACAGCCGTCAAACCGGAAGGCCCGCCGCCAATGACGCAGTATTTTCTAGAAAAGTCTTGAAATTCCATTGATACTTAGTCTCTACATCTCGAACACAAACTATTTGTAGCTACATTGTATTGGGTCACTATTTGACTGCGAGCCCTGGCCAGAAGCAAGACGTCCCATGTTAAAAGTGGATAAACTACTCTTAATAGGTATTTTTCGATGGGGAATACCGAAAATTTCAGAGTTCGTTGATCTTTTTACTTGACCGCATACTGTTTTTCACACAAAATGACTATAAAGAGGGGCCGTTAATTCCCTTAAGAATAAACGAGCCCGTTTACGGAACAAAGGTTTCTGAGAACCACGATTGTATGCGACTCAACTTATATCGCATATCAAGAGGCAGGTAATCTTTCCTTTATTTTAGCTACTTTGATCGTAACCTATTTTATTGAATAAGGTTACATCTTTATACGAATCAGAGGCGGTTCGTTATGAGAGTGATATCAAGGTACACAGCAAATTGAAAATAGAAAGCGTCAACACGAAGTTTTTATTGCCCAGGTTTATTATTCGCTAGCGAATAGTTAAAAATTTTTACTAATTCAGGCAATAAAAATATAATGTCGAACGTTTTCTTATATAGAGTGGCAAACGTTTATACCCGGAACATTGATTAGGCACATTTGGAACAGATAAAGAAAGAGGAGTGCAGACTATGCGCATCGCTAAAGTTATATCGGCAGAAGATTTTAAGCTGATCGACAGTTTTGATGAAGTTAAAAAAACATTACTAGACGATACTCAATTTTCAGATCGTCTTGATAAACCGCTCGCTTATTGGGCATTACCGAATGACCGCCGGTTGCCGTTGGCATTTCTCGGTCGTTCGATTGGCGATTTGCTCAAGACCCCGTTTGACGAGCTTTCAGCAACCCCAGGCATTGGTTCAAAGAAAATCAGTTCTCTTGTTCGATTGTTGAATCGCGCAATACAGAACGAAGAATCGAATGTGCCTTATGGCGTGACCGAAGATACACAACCAGAGCGTGCCGGTATTCTTACTGAGTTGCCGCTCACTGAAGATGGCAAGTTTGATCACACACTGGTATCTGAAGTGATGTGGACTCGCTGGCAAGAGACCGTGAGTCGTCATGACCTGGGTCATGAAAAGCTAGGCCGCTTGGCACCTTCGCTGGAAGATCTGCCAACGGTCATCTGGAGTGCTCCACTCGCTTTTTATCTAGATTACACGGTTTCCGAAATCCGTAGTTTAAAGACGCATGGCGAAAAACGTGTCAGCGTTGTGCTAGAAGTTTTCTTCCGCATTCATCAAATGTTGGACCTTGCTCAAACACAACCCCATTTGACCATCGAATTGCGACCAGCGCTTGCACCTAAGCTCGAATCTTGGATTACCGAGAAACTACTCTCAGAAAGTTTTCCGAGTGACGACGAAGTACGTGAAAAATTAACCTTGCCACTTTTGAGTCAAATCAAAACGGATGTCGGCGAAACGGTATACGAACTGTGTGCTGGTCGGCTGGGTATTAACGGAGAGCCTCAAAGTGTTCGTGTGCAATCGGCTGACATGAATGTGACTCGGGCTCGTGTCTATCAACTGTTAGAAGATTGCACCAAAGTGTTGCAAGTACGATGGCCTGAAGGATCAAGACTGCTTCAGATTTTGGCTAAAAAGCATGCTGAAGATAATGTCAACTCCAAGTTGTTTACTTCAACCATTGACTTGTTCTTCCCAGCCAAAGGCACACTCAACCCAGAAGAAGCCAACTAGGCCGCGTGGTTGATCGCCAGAATAACTCATTAAAAAGACCCTGTAATAGCAATTATTACAGGGTCTTTTTTAATACTTCTCGCTGAAGTCCACCGAAGAGTGCTTGCTACGGATGCTGAAACCCTATAGATACCGTGTCACCTTGTTATTCTGTTTCGAGCCCGGTCATTGAT
>NVWB01000175.1 GCA_002733575.1 Blastopirellula sp.
GAGCATATTCGTTCGATTCCGCGTCTGATTACGCTTCGCAATATGCACTCAACATTGAAGTATATTAATCGAGAAGACCCGACCAAAAGCAAAGTTTTTCAGGTCTTTGTTGAATCCCATGCAACAATGCCTGAGCTCTCCACGCCTGTAGCAAGAGAGCAAGTTGCCGTGCTTAGCCGCTGGATTTATGGGGTATCTTCCAATCGACCGGCCAGAGGAACCAACCAACTAACCCAAGTGAAATCTGAGCTCTATCAACAAGTCGATCGTGGAACCAGTGGCACAAGCCAAGCGAATGCCACTCTAAATCCGGTATTTACTGGGGAAAACCGGGGTAATTCAACAGTGGAATCCCTGACACCCAGTGCAGGAAATCTGCCAACGCGATCAGCGGCAACTCGGCCCACAGAAAAAAAATCGTATCAGGCCAGAGATCCCTTTGACCCTGAGTTGTTTAATCGGAAGTATCATCCAGATCGGCAGAAGTCAGTTTTAGATTCCAAGTAATCTCGCCTTGCCGCCAGGCTTCTAAAAAACTGCGATTGCTAGACAATAAGTCATCCTGATCAAGCATTTCAGAGGGCGTCATCCAATAGATCTCTTCAATTTCGGCCTCGTTGCCTGAGAGAACGGCATCGGCTGGCAAACTGGCTGCCCACCAAGCCACCTCAGTACCCCAAGGTGTCTTGCAGAACCAGATTCTTTTGTCGGGAATACAGGTGATATCGAGTTCTTCTTGTAGTTCTCGGACCAAAGCCTGCTGTTCAGATTCACCAGATTCGATCCCACCTCCTGGAAAACATAGAGCTCTAGGGGCAATGACATGCTCGGATCGGCGAATCACTAGTAATTTCTTATTCTCTGCAATTACCGCAACAACAGCCTTTTTTGGGCTCTCAGAACCGCTAGTAGGGGAAGCAGGAGTCGATTTCATCGTGTGATATTATGTTAGCGGGCTGTGCAAGAGAATCATCAGAAGGTTAGAATACTAAAGTATTTGTGTCGATAACCCAACAAAAAACAGCCGAATTTTGATGCAATTACCAAAAAATGGACCCACAGTATTGGGTGACACATCGTTATTGATCGATTTCATCCTATAATTGCTTGAAACAAGTAAGTTTTCTATTTTCGTTTTTCAAGGTGAAACTGCATGGCGGATCAGCCAGACCGTGACAATAAGTCACGAGATTCCAAAGAAGAGGGTGGATTTCGCCCAAATTTTAACGCATTCTTTCTGTTTGCGCTGGTTGCGGTACTAATTCTTGCCTTGGTTAATTCTCAAGGAACAGTACGCACTGAGATAGCCTATTCTGAATTTGAAAAGCAAATAAACAATGATAATGTGAAATCGGTGACTCTTCTCGAACGAGAAGCCCATGGATTGCTTGACAAGAAAATCGTTGCGCAAGAAGAGAAAGGCGGAAAGTTAGTCGACAAAAAAGACGACAAAGGAAGCCCAATTATGCTTCCACGAGAATTTCGCGTGGACATTGACCCGCCCAGCAGTACTACCAGGTCCGACCTTGAAAAATTGTTGAGTAGCAAAAATAAAGACGACACGGCAGATAATGACATTATCATCAACAAAGAACCACCATCCGAAGGTCTGGCGATCTTCATGTGGATTTTGGTCATCATGATGCCGCTGGTACTGTTCTTGTTTATCTGGAACAGCTTCCGCCGTAGTCGAGATCAAATGATGGGTGGCGGCGGATTTCTCTCGGGCTTTAGTAAAAGCCCCGCCAAGAAATATGACCTGAGCGACAAACCCACTTCTTTCAGTGATGTTGCTGGCCTGGATAATGTGAAAAGCGATTTGCAAGAAATCGTTGACTTTCTAAAATCACCGGAAAAGTTCGAGCGTTTAGGCGGACAAATTCCTAAAGGCGTGTTGTTGATAGGGTCGCCAGGAACTGGAAAAACCTTATTGGCCAGGGCAATTGCAGGCGAGGCCGATGTGCCGTTTTATTCTGTGAACGGTTCAGAGTTCATTCAGATGTTCGTCGGCGTTGGAGCCAGTCGAGTTCGTGACTTATTTAAAACCGCCAAAGAGAATTCGCCTGCCATTATTTTCATCGACGAAATCGATGCCGTGGGTCGCCAACGTGGTGCCGGCTTAGGTGGTGGGCATGATGAGCGTGAACAAACATTGAATCAAATTCTGAGCGAAATGGATGGTTTCGATCAAGGACAAACAGTGATTGTGGTTGCCGCAACCAATAGGCCAGATGTATTAGACCCCGCACTGTTGCGACCAGGCAGGTTTGATCGGCACATCACCGTTGATCGACCAACTTTGAAAGGTCGTGTTGCGATCTTCAAAGTCCATGTCAAAAACGTACTTCTGGCAGAAGACGTTTCGCTTGATCGCTTAGCGGCAGGCACAGTCGGGTTAACCGGGGCCGACATTCGAAACTTGATCAACGAAGCCGCACTCTGGGCAACTCGCCAAGATAAAGACGCGGTCGAGATGGAAGATTTTGAATACGCACGCGATAAAATCTTGATGGGCGCCAAACGTGAAGATGCCCTGGTCGATCAAGAGAAAGAGAAGACCGCGTATCACGAAGCCGGGCACGCGTTATTGTCGTGGCTGCTTTCTGGTGTAGATCGATTACATAAAGTGACCGTGATTCCTCGCGGCCGCGCGTTAGGCGTAACACAGACTTTGCCTGAAGAAGATCGCTTGAATATCTGTGAGTCAGAACTCTATCATCGCCTGGCTTTCATGCTGGGTGGACGTGCGGCAGAAAAACTGGTTTACGACGAGCTAAGCGCCGGTGCTGAAAATGATCTAGAACGTGCCACATCCATGGCTCGCAGAATGGTGACCCAATGGGGCATGAGCGAAAAGCTGGGCCCTGTGAACTATAAAATTTCAGACGAAGACCCGTTTCTCGGCCGAGAAATGCACGAGCAACGCCAATTTAGCGAACATACGATGCAGATCATCGATGAAGAAGTGGCCCGCATTTTGCATTCAGCCGCCGATCAAGCAATGCAAGTACTAACGGATAACCGAGATAAATTAGAGACAATTACCAAAGCCCTTTGCGAGCACGAAGAGCTTTCCAATACCGAGATCGAAGCGTTAATTGGCCCTTCGGTTCAAACTCAAAATGAGAAGAAGAAAAAGGAAAAAACTGCTTCAAACAATGGCAAGCCACAGTCGGAAGCGAACTCTGATTCCCCTCAAACTTCCACAGACAGCGAAGAGGCGTAACCGCAATGATGTTTTTCCAACGCAGTTCGTACTAAAGTATGGCCAAGAAAAATAAATCAAAAAAAGTACGCGTTGCATTTCGTAAGAACCGATCAAAAAGAGTTCGCGAAAGTGATTTCACCCGGAAGTTCAAAAAAGACGAACTCGATCACGATCAACTGACCAGTGGCGAACGCGTCTCGGGCAAGGGAGACATTTCTCGTAAGCGAACCATCCACGGGGTCGAGCTGGTGGAATCCGACTCTGGCACTACCGTGCATCTCGAAGTTGACCGTACAAAGTGTATTGCTGGTCGCGTACTCAAAGTTCAAGGGCTGGTCAGCGAAGTGATGGCCGAAGACGAACAGGTGTATCATTGTGCCACCCGGCGACTTTTGAAAACCTTGGCAACTGATCAACGTCATGTGGTGGCCGCCGGAGATCGGGTTTGGATTCGCACTGCTGTTAATAACGAAGGTATTATTGAGAGTGTTGAACCACGCTATGGCGTGCTGAGCCGGGCCAGCAAAAATCGGCAGCATGTGATTGTGGCGAATGTTGATCAATTGCTGATCATCACCAGTGCCGGTCAGCCGACCATCAAACCGAACTTGATTGATCGTTACATTGTGACCGCCGAAAAGGCCGGAATTCGTCCGGTGATTTGTATTAATAAAATTGACTTGGTAGACCCGGCCGATCTGCAACCACTGGCCGGCGTGTATGGCCAGATGGGCTACGAAGTGCTGCTCCTTTCCGCCACGGATAACATTGGGATTGACCGGCTGCGTGAACTTTTAAAAGATCGAGAATCGGTTTTGTCTGGCCAGTCTGGCGTCGGCAAGTCAACGTTGCTCAACGCCATTGAACCAGGGCTACAACTTCGCGTGGCTGCTGTCAGTTCCGGCACCGACAAAGGTCGCCACACAACGACCACCGCGGCATTGGTTCCACTTTCAACTGGCGGCGATGTGGTCGACACGCCCGGCATCCGCCAGTTCCAACTCTGGGACGTCATCCCCGAAGAAGTCGCCGGCTACTTCCGAGACATCCGCCCACTTATTAACTCTTGCAAATTTCCCAACTGCTCCCACACCCACGAAAACGACTGTGCCGTAAAACACGCAGTCGCCGACGGATATTTAGATACTCGTCGGTATGAGAGTTTCTGCCAGATACAAGCTGGTGAGATGGAGAATTAAGTGGTAGGATTGACGGACAATCAATCTTCGCTTGACCCTAAAAATTCGCGATACGCCTTGATCGCCTGATCTCCCCAGACGCCTTGATTCAGTGCGTCTGAAAGTTCTTTGCTAGTGGCGCCGGTGTTGAAGACCATGAGAGTGGCGCCGTAGTCGAAGTGTCGGGCAAGATAGTCTTTCATGTTGAGCCCATTATTTCTGGCCGATGGGCCCATGGTTGGGCTCGCTTCGGAGCTGGCCCAATGAGGATTGCCGTGCTGTTTAAGTTCTTCGTAGAGTATTGAAAAATCGTGGCGGAAGGGACCAACAGGATAAGTTGTCCAACCGGGTCGTGAATAGTCATTGAATGCAATCCCGATTGGGGCGTTCGTGAATTCAACTTCAGGCGAACCAACCACTCCAGCACCTGCCGCGACGTGGGTGTACATCTTCTTGGTGGGGATTCCGGCTCTGGAAAATTCTTGGGACCAGAAGGTTGTGTAATCCTGATTTATTTTTGCCAAGGCTTCGCCAAAATCTTTGGGTGGTTTGGCTTTGCTGTATCCATTGTTAGTCAAGGCGTTGTACCCAAGTCGGGCTTTGGGCGAGCCATCCTTCTCCATGAGCTTGGCAATGGCTGGTCTTGTTTTATCGATGTTCTCATAATTAGGTAGCGAGGGCTCGGCTCCAACGGTCAAGCCGGAGAAGAGATGTTCCTTGCCTTCAATTTTCAATCGGTCGAGTCCTTGCTTAATCGGCGGAGCCACAACTTGGCTAATCAACCGAGAGACTTCTTTTAGTACAGCAGGGCTGTTGTAGCAGATTACTGGAGCCATGCTCTCTGGCGTTCCCCAGTTGCGGTAGCGATGTGGATGCGGTGTGCCTTGCCAGTTAATCCATTCCACATTGTTGCGGTTACTTGGGTTGTAGCCTGGTTTGTCTTTATCGGCATAGTTCCAAAGATCAGGCCGGTTGCTCCACTCGTGACTATCGACGGTAATATGAACCGCTACGTCATTGCGAATCGCCAGCTCAAACGCGCTACGCACAGCCCGAGAAATATCCGCGTTTGGGTTTATCGTAAATTTGGGATCGAACTTCCAAGCCGGAATGATCAAGTGAAATCCCCAGTTGCGTTTTTTCGGATCCTTAGCTTGCCCGAGCTTTTTAACGGTCTCTTTGATCGCTTGATCAATAGGTGCTGTTTGCGTGCCATATAGCCCCCCCGCTTCCGGAACGGGTAAAATAATATACTGGGTTTCGTTCGTTTCTCGCAGATATTTTTGTAGGTCTTTCGGCTCGTGAACGGGAAATCCTTTGGCAAGCATCTCCAAAGCGCGATCCGCAATTTTCTCTGCCTCACGAAATTTTCCAGATTTTGTGCGTGGTAGGAACTCGGCAAGCATGAAATCATGGATCTCAAACGGCGGGATTCCTGCATCCGCCCATCGCTGTATGCCAGCCGCTACTTGCTTCATCTTTTGCTCACAAGATTTCGCCAGTTCTTCGCGCGAACGCTTGTCTTCCTGAGCCTGGAGTGAACACAGGTACATGCTAAGAAGAAAAGTGACAGTGACACCAATTGTTAATTTTGAAATGGGTGTGTAGTTTGTCATGAATTGATTCCCTTTATTACAGTCGCTACTCAGTTGGTCATGAACTATTCCTGGTTCTTAATCTCCGTCAGGCACAGCACTGACCTACTCTTTAATGCGAAGATTCTTGAACAGCACTTCGCCTTGGGAGCCTTTGTGGATTTGTAGGCCGAAGTAGCCTTTGGGGTAGGTTCCGTCGTCGATCCAATGGGCGGCCGGGATTCCGTTGACCCAGGTTTTTACCACGTTACCTTGGGCTGAGATGGTGACTCGGTTCCATTCGTCTTTGACGAGTGCTTCCCGTACTTTGGCGTGTTCTTTCAACCACAATGGATAGAAGTATCCGCCGCAACTTTGGCCGTAGACGCCGCCAGACCAGCCACGTTTTTTCTCAAGACCTTCCATTTCGGCTTGAGGGCCAAACACGGTTTGGCTATCTTTTTTGCCCGGTTTGACTTGAGCCCTGAACATGACGCCGGTGTTGCAGTCGACTTTCCACTTGATATCACAGGTGAAGATAAAATCAGTGTAATCGGCGTTCTCTGTGCTGAGATAGGTGCTGTTCGAGCCAGGAACAGACGTGCCGACGATGCAGCCATCTTCGACGGTAAATTTGCAAGTGCCACCCAGCGGCTTCCATCCGGTTAAGTCTTTTCCGTTAAACAGTGATTTAAAACCTTTGGTGAGCCCTGGCTCCTTGTCGGTGTTCAGCAGCATCTTGCCAAGATCCTTCGGGATATTATCCTGCGACTTGTAATGCTGATACCATTCATTTTGGCTAGGGTCTAAAGTCTGCGCCGCGGCGGCTGCTGTCAGGCAAATTAGGCAACACAATGAAAGAAATGATCGGAGTTGATATGGCATAGAAGGTCTCTTGGTCTGGTGATTGGGCATCGAATAAAGATAATTTAACCGTGCTATCATTCTACAACGGCAGTAGTTGGCCAGCAATTGATGGTTTGATAAGGGCTAGCATTCTATCGAAACAGTCAGACAACGCACTGCAAGTTGTTTTATATCAATGGTTTGCGTTGACCGATGGGCTGTAAGTCAGGCTGTGCCTGACGTGACCTGCAAATCCAACATGACTTCAACGTCAGGCACAGCCTGACCTACGATCATTAGCAAAACAGCGTACATAATTCGCCCTAACTACTGTCCAAAAATCAGGATAGGAGAATTTTGGGGAATCGGCTAAACTGTGCCATCGGACCGGTGCATGCACAAGGTCCATAGACGTGAAATGAGTTCACACACTATTGCACAAGGAGGTGCAGCGATGCCAGAAGGTGCATCTTTTCGGTTTATTCAGTCGGGTGATTTCCACCTCGATCAACCACTTGGTGGGTTGTCAAACGTACCAGATCATTTGCGTGATTTGTTTTGTGATGCTGCCCGCAGTGCCACAAAAAATGTGTTTGAGAATGCCGTATTACACGACGTAGATTTTGTATTGCTGACTGGCAACTTGCTTGATGTTCGCCGCAGCACACCCAAGACCCTTGGGTTTCTACTTGAACAATTTGAAACACTCAACAAAGTGGGCATTCAAGTCTATTGGGCCGGGGGTTCTATTGACCCGCCTGTACGCTGGCCGAGTTCAATTGCATTGCCTGAGAATGTACATGTGTTCAAAACCGGCAGCCCGCAAGAGATTTACTTTGAGCGCGATGAGCGGCCGATCTGTACGATCACCGGTCGTTGCAACCCTGCACGTGAGCCACGCGAAGGCGAATACCGGGCCGATCCTTCTGGCCTGTTTACGATCGCCATGTCGCACGGCGAGATCGAAGCTGGCACAATCCGCAACAGCGAAATAGCATATTGGGCCATTGGTGGAAAAACGTCTCGTCACAAACCAAAGAGTTCGCCAGCGTTCTCGCTGTTTGCCGGTTCTCCGCAAGGTTTTGTACCTACGGATGTTGGTCAGCGAAGTTGTACATTGGTGGAAGTGCAAGACGACGGCAGTATGGAATCGGAAGCACTGGCCACCGATGTGGTTCGTTGGCAAAGTGAACTGATCGAGCTTGAATCTTGCGAATCGATTAGCGATTTAGAACAAGTCTTGAAGAATCGCATGCAAACCTTGATAGGCAGCAAAGGTCGTCGACATTTGTTGGTTGACTGGCGTGTGATTATTTCTGGGGATTCGCCCAAAGATTTATTAGATGAAACAACGTGGTCGAAAATGACGGGCGCTTTGAATAAAGAGTTCGGCGAAGATCATGGCGAAGCTTGGACGCATGAAGTCACAGTCGAAACATCGAGCGTGATTCCTGAGCCCTGGTATCAAGAGCAAACCATTAGTGGTGATTTTCTGCGAATGGCCCGCGAACTTCAGGCAGATCCTACGATTGAAATCGATTTAAAATCAATGCTGGGTAGTCTCGAACAAGGTGGGCGAGTTGCCCAGGCCGTTGAGATTGATTCACGAGAAACAAGACGAAAAATTTTGCAAGAGTCACGACGCATGGGCGTGCAGCTTTTGCGAGCAGAATAGGCAATTCCCGCGAGTTGCTGATAGCGTTTACAACCAACTTTTACCGCGTTGTTCGACACAGGAGTTTATGCGGTGCTGTTAAAACAAGTAAATATCAATGGTTTCGGCGTTTGGAATGATTTAAGCGTCGAGGAACTTTCTCCGCAAGTCACCGTTTTGTTTGGTCATAACGAAGCGGGTAAAAGTACGCTGCTGCATTTTTTGCGGTCGATGCTGTACGGACGAGATCAAAACGAAGAACGCAAATATCTTCCACCGATTAATGGCGGCCAGCCAGGTGGTTCGTTGCATCTTCGCGGAACACTAGGGCGTTTTGAAGTAATTCGCCAGTGGAATAACGTCGGCACCGAAGAAAAGGTTTGGATCGAAAGTCCTGATGGTTCTCGCCAAAGCAAAGCTCAGCTTGATGCGCTGCTTGAAGGAGTGGATCGAGCAACTTACAACAATATCTTTGCGGTCGGCCTGCGCGAATTACAGATGTTGGCCACGCTGGATGACAGCGAAGCTGCGCGAAAAATCTATGAACTGACCAGTGGGTTGGACCGAATTTCTCTGGCCGAAGTCGTGCGGTTGCTCGATACTTCGCAGGAAGCCTTGATCTCGGACAATGGTGCCGATTGCATTGTGAATCAGTTGGTGGCCGATCATCAAGGGCTGACCAAGGAGATTGATCAACTACAAGGCAATGTCCAAGAATGGGCCGCACTGCTAAACCAACAGCGAACAACCGACCAGCAAATTGAACAATTTGGTGCCAAGGTCACTTCCATTGAAGACGAGATTCAATTTGCTGAACTAGCGGAACAAGTACGAGACAGTATCCAGCAACGGAACTCGCTTGAAAAAAGTATCGACCGGTATGGCGAGTTGCCAGACGTTTCTGATGAAACACTCGATCAGTTGCGACAGTTTAGAGATAAGGTTTCACGTCGCAGGGCTCGATGTACTGAGTTGCGGGCCGATTACAAACAGTTGTATGTGGATCACAATGCGATTCCCATGAATCGTGAACTGGCCCGGCATACTGCCAGGGTTGATGCGTTGGGTGAACAACGCCAGTGGATCGTTTCGTTAAAACAAAATTTGATTCAAATTGATGATGAGATCGTTGAAGAAGAACATCAGTTAGATACCGCTTGGCGACAAAGTGGGTTGAAATCAACCAGTGGAGATCGACCTGATCTTTCGCCGAGTGAATTGAAATCACTACGAGGCCCGCTGAAAAATTTAGAGTCAGACATTGAAACGCTGGAAGATGCCAAACGACATTTGACAACGTACGAGGAAGAGCTGATTGGGGTTGAATCCAAAGTTGAAGAATCACTATCAGGCGTGGGTGAAAAAGATTTAACCAAGGCGCTCGAAACCGCAGGTGAGCATGTCAATTTGCTGCGTCAACGGATTCAATTGGAAGAGAAAATCGAGAAGCTCGAATTTCAATTCCGTGATGCCGAACATGATTCGCACGATCTGCTAGAAAAGCAAATGCTGACGCCGCCTCAAATAGTGGGGATTGGTTCGCTGTTTGGGTTTGGCGTGATTTCCATTCTCGTTAGCATGAACGAGTTTGTAGGCGATTTAATTGTCATCGGCACCAGCTTCGGCGGATATGCTTTTGTGCTCGGGTTAATGAGCATTGGCGGGGCTTATGGTATTAAACGAATGCTTGAACATTCGATCTCTGAACAATTTGATAACTGCAAACGACAATTGCGGTTGCTTGATACGCAATTGGCCAAAGCGTTTAAAGAACGTGATGAAATTGAACACGGTTTGCCTGTTGGAAGTGGGCCTTGGGTCACACGTTTAAAAACGGCCGATTCGCACCTTTCGCACTTGGAAGATCTGATTCCTTTGGGCAATAAGCTGGGTGAAGTTCGGCAGGCTCAAGACGACAACACCAAACGCATCGCCAATGCCGAGCAAACTGTGGCTCAATCGAAACGTAAGTGGAGAGACGCACTACAAGCTTTGAGCTTGCCTACGGACACCACTGCCGAAGCCATCAAACAACTGGCGAAGCACTTGGTACAAATCTCCAAACTTCGCAAAAGCCTGAAGGCGAACAAAGAACTTCGAGAACTGCGTCAACAAGAGTTGGACGCATTGATGCAACGCTTACGCCAGTTGGCGTTAGATGTTGGCGTAACCCCTGGCGAAGAAGACCCGATGGAACTGTTGGCCACGCTCGAAGAAGAGTTAGTGCGACAGGCAGAGAACTCGGAGCATCGTATTGAACTGCGTAGCAAAGCCAAAAAGATTCGTAATGAATACAGGAAAAATGCCCAAGAAGCTCGCAAGGCGATGAAACAACGCGAGGCGATACTTGAAGCGGTCGATGTGGTAAGTGAAGAAGAATATCGTGATTTGCTAAATAAGTCACAAGAATTGGCTGGTTTAAATCAACAGTTTACGAACATGGTAGAGTCTGTACTCGGGCGGTTAGATGAGCCTGCCGATTTGGATCGCATCGAAGAATTTGTACTTGAAAACAGCATTCATCAGGCCGAAGAAAAAATGGCTGAAATGTTGAATGAACACGAACAAGCTGAACGGCGTGCCAAAGAATGTTACGAACGACGTGGTGAACTCAAGGCACAGCTAGAGAATCTCGAAAAGAACGAACGCTTACTGGAAGCTCAACTTGAATTGAGTGAAGTGGAAACTCAATTGAAAGAAGCCATTAGTCGCTGGCAAACCTTGGCGGTGACTAATTACATTTTAGATCAAATCCGTAAAATCTACGAAACCGAACGTCAGCCTGAAACGCTGTTATTGGCCTCTTCGTATCTGATCAAACTGACCGGTGGCAAGTACACTCGGGTCTGGACTCCATTGAGTGAGAACACACTTTATGTCGAAAACCAAGATGGTGTTTCCAAGTCGTTGATTAACCTGAGCGAAGGCACACGCGAACAAGTATTCCTGGCCGTGCGGTTGGCACTGATTAAAGCGTTTGCCAAACAGGGGCGAGTGTTGCCTGTAATTCTGGATGATGTACTAGTCAACTTCGATTCGGTTCGATCACAAGCAACCGCAGAACTGTTTATTGAGTTTGCAGCCGAAGGACACCAGTTGCTAGTGTTTACCTGTCACGAACACATTTTGGCCATGTTCCAAGAACTAGGTTGTGATGTGCGGACACTTCCAAACATCACCGGTGCATGTCGACCTGGCGAACTGCAATTTGACATTGATGTTCCTGTGCTTGAAGTTGAAGAGGAAGAAGAGCTTGTTGAGGAAGACATTGAAGAAGAGTACGAAGAGGAAGAGTACGAAGAGGAAGAGCTAAGCGACGAAGTCGACGGCGAGCTCGATGAAGAAGAGGAGTTGGAAGAAGAATGCGAGGAAGAGTTAGTCGACGAATATGAAGAAGAGGATGAGGAAGAACTAGAAGAGGAGTACGAAGAAGAGGAAGAGCTGGTTGAAGAGTACGAGGAAGAAGAGGGAGAAGAGGAAGAGGTTGAAGAAATAGATTACGAACTTGAGGAAGAAGTTCTTGAAGAAGAAGTTGAGGACGAAGATTACGAATTGAAAAATGAGGAATTACCTGAAGTTGAATTCAGTTTACCTGAGTCCGTTGAGATTCGTGAACCGAGCGAACCATTAAATTTAGAGAATACAACGGTCGAAATTAAGAGTTCGATTATTCAGCCTACGGTGGTGACTCTTGAAACCGAATTGTTCGAGAGCGTGACGCTTCCGACAGAGTATGCGACTCCAAAGTCTGAAGTGGTGAAGCCCGTGATTGAACCTAGTCCAGAAGTGCTAATCACCAGCGGGCAAGAATTCGGTTGGGACTCACCTCGCCGTTGGTACGACGAAGTGGACCCTCGAAAAGACCGAGAGAAGGCGGCATAAGAAGTCTTTACACTAGTGTTTTTAAAAAATCACTAAGCTGGGTATATACATACAATTTCTGCTACAGATTACAGATATTTCAGTCCCGGCAGGGACGAAGTCACCTAGCCTGGTGCTTTAGCACCAGGAAAATGAAGCTTCAATACTCGAAACCCCGGCGTAGGGTGACGTCGATTTATAGCCTCATTTTCAAGCCATAATATAAAGAGTTCTCTAGATCGAACATTCGATCCGAAGCCCAGTCATTCTTAGTTCACTCGACGTCGCCCCATCCGGGACTTTCTGGACTTAGAGCAATTCGATTCCTGGCCCTGAAGGACCAGGCTACGCGACAACGTCCCTTTCGGGACAAATAAGAGTTGTGAACAATCGTCGTTAATTCGGGATTTATTGGAGCACGTACATTTAACAGAACTAGCCCTGGTAGCTTTTACCTGCCCAGTTGTTCCACCAAGCTTGGAAGAGTTTTAATTGTTCTTCAACAAACTTTTGTTGGCTGGCCGATAGTTTGTCGTTCTCGTTGAAATGTAGTTTATATTCTGCATCGCCCAGCAGTACCAATAGATACTTGTAATAGAGTACCAAGTCGGGGCCTTCATCGAAGGTCGATAGTACAGCCAAGGCATCTTCCAGTTCTTTCGCAAAGCGGCGAGCTTCAACATTTCCATTTGCCGCTAGACGGCATAATGCCACGTATTGTAGCACTTCTTGTGGAATACAATTGCCGATGCCGGTGATGGCTCCAACTGCTCCACAGCGGGTGAATCCGTGATAGACCTGAGTATCAACGCCCACCATTAAAAGTACATCCGCATCGGTATTGGTAATATGCTCTGCCGCATAACTTAGCGATGCACTCCCGCCGAATTCTTTGAACCCGATCAAATTTGGGAACTCGCGTCGAAGATCAAAAAACAAGTCTGCCTTGGTTTCAAATCCATAATAAGGACTGTTGTAGATGATGGCCGGCAGCTCAGGTGCGGCTCCTAAAATAGCGGCAAAGTGATCTCGTTGTGCAGCCGGGGAAGTTCCGCGAGAGAGGACTCTTGGGATGACCATCAATCCTTTGGCCCCTACACTTTGAGCATGGGCCGAATGTTCAGCAGCCAAAGCAGTGTTTTGGGCTCCAGTGCCTACGACCACTGGCACACCAGCTTCTGCTAGTTGACGCACACCTTCTTGACGCTGCTGGTCTGACAACAACGGCCAGTCGCCCATCGAACCACAGTACACTACGCCAGACATTCCAGCCGACATTAATTGCTGGGCCTTAGTCACTAGGGATGGAAAATTAGGAGAGCGATCTTCATGACAGGGAGTCATCAAAGCAGGAATACAACCGCGAAAAATTGAGGAATCCATGAGCGTATTTACTTTATGTCGGTGAAAGAAGTAGATGTGAAGACAGATATCCTACACCGAAATAAGTGGTTTGTGTAGAAGAGAGATTATTTCCAACTCAGTTCTTCGCTTAATTGATTGAGGTTGATGCACCCATCTTTGGTGACAACTACCATGTCTTCTACTCGAACGCCGCCTAGTTTTTTTCGATATAATCCCGGTTCAATCGTCAGTGCGTCTCCAATTAAAAGTTCTGGCCCTTTGAAGTCAAGTAGCGGCGGCTCGTGGACATTGAGCCCTATTCCGTGCCCCGTTCCATGCGGCATCGAGCAGAAATCTTTAGGCGAGTTTTCATCGGATAGCCCGATGTTATATCCGTGGTCTAGTAGAACTTGAATTGTTGCTTTGTGGACTTCTTCTCCCGTAACGCCTGGTGCGGTGGCCGATTCTCCTGCTGCTTTTGCGAGCTTGACCACTTTGTGCATCGCTTTGATTTCATCAGGGATTTCTCCATGCACGACCGTGCGTGTACAGTCTCCGTTGTATAAAGTGGTGCGGTTTTGTGGAAAGATATCAATGATCACGGTTTGCTCGGTATAGAGTTGACCTGAACCGTAGTCATGACAGTCGGCTCCGGTTGAACCGCCTGCGATAATGCAAGTTGGGTTCTGGTAGCCGCGGTCCATCAGGAAATGATCGACAGCGGCCCGTACACGTTCTGATGTGAGTGGTTCATCATGATGGTAGAGTGCCCCATCAGCTTTTGCTTCCGCGTTGGCGACCATCTCACACGCATGTCGAATTGCTTGCTCGGTGACTTGCTGTGCTTCTCTCAGGTGCTCGATTTCTTGTTCATTTTTTTGGCGGCGGTCAGTGACCCAAAGTTCGGTATCGCATTGAACCGAGATGCCTGCACGTGTTAAGAATTCAACAAAGATGAATGGTAAACTGCGATCTGCAACTACTTCGGAAATGCCTTCGCGGCGTAGACATTCGGCTGCTGCCTGAGCTGTTGCCGTTTCTCGATCACCGGAGAGCCCGCCCTGTGGTGCAAAGTCGGCAGGGCAGTTGATTTGATCTGCCTTGGCAAATTTTTTGCCGCGATCCATTTCGATATCACGCAAAATTAAGATCGACTTGATTCCAGATGTAGCAGGTATTTCTAGCAAGGCAACAGGGTCACCAACTTGGAACTGAATTCGCCAGAATAGCGTGTAATTAATCGCAGGGATGCCGGCGCAAATTCTGGCTACATGATCATTCGTCATCTGAAATTCCTTTTCTATTTTCAATTCAGCATTGTTGCTATTTCGCGGGAATCACGGCTTTGGCGCTGCGGTCGTCAATTGAAAAATATCCGAGTGCGTTTTCTGATTTGTCGGTAATATACCAAACCGCGCCAGGCCGTGTGTTTTGGAGTTGAGTTTTGCCTGGGGCGATGCCTCCGTACGGTTTCGGTTTGCCTGCTCTGTCCATCCAGAATAATTGAACGGGCTGTTTGCTTTGATTGATAAAGAACACATCAAACGTACTGCCATCAGGCTTAGAAGCAGGCGCCAACGCAGATGGTTTATTAAGCTTGTTCCACTTGATTTTGGTTAATGCTTTAATACTAGCTTTTTTGAGCGGAGCAAATTCAGTGGGGCCAAGATTGCGTAATTGTCTGAGTTTGTCAGCGTACTTTGGATTCTCGGCCAAATTGTTCCATTCGTATCGATCTGCTTTCGAATCGTATAATTCCTCTTCTCCATTGGCGTAATGAATATACCGCCAGTCTTCCGTGCTTAAACCATAGCTGCCCGGTTCACTTAAATAGGTGATGGAAGGAGTTGTCCATTCAGCATTTGAGTCTTTTAATAAGGGCACTAAGCTTGGCCCACTGTTGGACTCTTTTTTAGAAACACCAGCCAGTTCGGTAAGTGTGGGAAAGAGGCTCACAAGATTTACCGGCTTGGTACACGTGATGCCAGCTTGAGTGCCTTGCGTTAGCCCTGGAGTTCCTTTAGGGGCACGAATGATCAGTGGCACACGAGTACAGACTCGCCAGCCGGTGAACTTTTGCCAGTGTTGTTTTTCGCCTAAGTGCCAACCGTGATCGCTCCATAGCACAACAATCGTGTTGTCACGGTTGGGGCCTTTGTCTAGTGCGTCTAGCACTCGCCCAATCATCGCATCGGCAAATGCGATTGACGCCAAGTAGCCTTGGATGCCTTGTTTCCATTGGTTGTGTTTTAGAATGTGGGGGAAATATCGATTTGGTCCACGGCGTTTACCGGCTGGGGGTAAGTCTTCCAAATCATCTTCTTTGTAACCTGGGGGAAGTTGAATCTCTTCAAGGGGAAATTGTTCGTAATACTTTTTAGGCACAAACCAAGGTTCATGTGGTCGATAGATGCCGCAGGCCAAGTAAAAAGGTTTCTCGTGCTTTTTGCTTAGTTGCTCGCCAATCCATTTCGAGACCAGCCAGTCGCCGCCAAATTCTTCATCGGTGGCATCCAGTGCAGCCCAATCGGTTTCGACGTATTGCCAAGGACCGCCGCGTGGTAAATTGACGGGGCGATTTTCTGGATAGAGCGTGAATGGGAATGGGTTCTCTGATTCTTTCTTCGGGAAATATTCATCCCAGGAATGGGCATCAATAAAGTAATGAAGGATTTTTCCTGAACCGGCAGACCAGTATCCATGGTTGGAAAAATGCTTTGACATCAATTCTGCCTTGGGCAACACCTCCCGCATTTTTTGCCCGTTGTCGTACATGCCGGATTTGTGGGGAGAGATGCCGGTCATGATCGCTGTCCTCGAAGGATTGCAGGCAGGTGCTGCACAATGGGCGTTGGAGAACAAAACACCGCTGGCAGCCAGACGATCAATATTGGGTGTCTTGGCTTGAGGGTGCCCACCTAAACAGCCAATCCAATCGTTCAGGTCATCGACCGAAATAAACAAGATATTCGGTTTTTGAATTTCTTGGGCCGACAGAGGACTGGTCAACCAAAGCAGGGTCAGCAGTTGCAAGCAAATTAGTTTTTTTAACATCAGCAAGTCAGTCTAAAATACGAGATTCATGGAAGTGTCATTCATGCCAGGATTTCCAACGATTTCTATAGATCGTCTTCTGCAACAACAACAAGGCAATCGTCTGCGGTTAATGTGACTTCGGAGTCTTTGAGAGGAATTAGTTTAACGCCAAAGTTTTCATCCGCGTTGTTTTCAAGGCTTTTGAGTTTGTACCCTAGGCAAACCTCTCCATCACGTTTTTGTGCTAATGCCATTAAGTCGGCAAAGCGGCAGGTTTGGGGCAAGTTTTCAAAATACAGTGATGCTGGTTTTACATAAATTTCGGAACCATCTTCCTGGAACAGGTCATCGTAAACTTCAAGAATGCGTGGCTCTTCACTGAGTTGTGCAAAGATCATCGAGACCATGCGGTTTGATATCAAGAAATCATTGACACCTGCTCGACTAATCAGATCTTGGTTACTTGAGTCAAGCACTTCGGTGATGATTTTCGTTTGGACAGTGTCACCATTCCTATTTTTTTCTCTTGTCATGCTGCGAAGATGTAGCAACACAACAATGGTCTCCGAGTCGGTGCGTTCGGCATCAATTTCATTGTCATCTCGTTGCGGTAACACAATGATATTGTTGTATGCGAGTGGATCGAGCGATTCCAGATCTGAGCTGTCGAGTGGGTTTTTATCAATTAAATTCAGTTGAATCGAATCAAGCTCTGCGGCTAGTGTCTCAATCTCGCCTCGTCTTGTCTTCGACGGATCATGGACTACGACATCTACAATGGAACCTTCGAGCACATAGTCTGAATACTCAGAAACGACAATTTTAGCTTTAGGACTCCAACCGAGTATCAACATGCGTTCTTGGCTTCGCTTTGCTCTGGTATCAGGAATTGGCAGTTCTTTGGGGGTAACGAGAGCGGTGGTTTTAAACTCAATAGTTGAATCATCATCGGCGACAATCAGTATTTCGTCATCGTCCTTCAGCACAGTGTTTGGTTCAGGCCGAATGTGAAGGCTACCATCTGCGTGGCGTAAACCGATTGGCACTCCATCAGGAAAGTGATATTGCATGGCACCAAAAGTGATTCCATTCCACTCGGCTTGGTGAAAATACATCTCACAGCCTTCAAAGCTTAGAAGCTCGGCGTAAACCACCGAGAGCCCACTGGTACGGGAAGTTTGCACCATGATTTTTGCCAGTATTTCTTCCGCATCGACTACGACCACTTTTCCAGGTGAGATATTTAACACAACATGACGGTTGCGTGGATCAAAGATCTCTGCCACCGCATTGAATTCTTCTGAATCACCCACTTGGGCATCTAACGCAAGCACGGTTTTGATCACTCTGGCATCGCTGGTAAGTTTTTCTGAAGTGGTTGCAGCGGCATCGCATGTCGAAAGAATAATTGCCGATTTCGCATCGGCAGCATTTAGGCGTTCTAATGCTTCAAGTGATGTCGTGGAACCACTACGCGTAACAATACGAGTATTCCTGCGATCAAGGAAATTGATAGATAAATACTCATCCATTTCTTCCTTGTCTTCCGCTGCCAAAATGACAACAACAGGATCTTTTTCGCTTTCGTTGGCCTCAACTAATTCACGAAGGATTTCGACAATACGTGGTCCCCAGCCAAGAATGAGTGTGTGGCCACTTTCGAGAACTCGGCTGTGACCTTTTTTAAGATGGGCAATCGATTGATCCAGTGCCGTAGTGAGAAATGCGATCAACGCAGAAAAGATCACGACCCCTGTCATACCAGAAGCTATAGCGGATAGTTTGAATACTGTCGATGTGTCGTTGTCTTGGGCCATATTCCCAGGATCGGTAATTTGCAAATAGGTGAGCCACATCTGTTTTAGAAAATCAGGATCGGCGGTCTCAGAGCCGACAGGGATTTCTGGTGCAATAAGGTTTAATAATGCACGAAAAACAATAATTAGAGTAAGTGAACCGATGAAAGTGATCATCAAAGCAAGAAATAACGCACTGCTGCCACGACCCAAAAAATTATCAATTCGATAGCGAAGGCGTTCACGATAACTGGCTTGGTATGACATGGTAATCCTACTGGTCTATTTAGTATTTCCGCTAATGAATTAGTTCATTCAACACGCATCAGATCACTAACATAGAGATTGCAAATCCGCCTGTCAAGAAAGTTTCCATACGCTGCGGTGTTAATTAAAGATTGGCCTCCCTAGAAGAATCGGTGGATAAATTCTGGTTCGGGAATGGTTCCCGGTTGTGATAGAAGCTAGTTTCTATGGATTCGTAGGTGCGGTAGCCGTATGGTTTTCTCGATAGCTACGCCGCGTGCGGGCCACTTTCTACATTGGATGATGATTCACAACAACATCCATAACCGGAAACCTCGCAGTAGTGTACTTGTTCACATTAGATTCCGACCTTTTTTCACAAATCGTCTCAACCTACCGAAACGTCAGGCTCCAAGCATCTTAAATAAGGCCAGTTTGACGAACCCTGTTCGTACCGAGTACGATAGGTATATCCGTTTCGCCATTACAGTCACCTAGGCTCAGTCAACGATCTTCTAGTGCAACCACAACTAGCTCGTTCCTGACAACTTTGAATTGAAAGACCACCGTGATGAAAAAAATCTTGCTTCTTGCAATCGCATCAACATTTCTATTACAAGCTTCACTCTCTGCTGCCAAGCCAAACACTTTGACTAAAAAAGAAAAAGAGGCTGGTTGGCAACTGTTGTTTGATGGCAAAACCATGGAACATTTTCGAAACTACCAAAAGAAAGATGTCAGCGATGGCTGGGTAGTTAAGAATGGTGCAATGGTTCGTAATGGCAAAGGGGCAGGCGATATTATTACCCGCAAACAATATGATTCCTTTGAACTATCGCTGGAATACAATATCTCGAAAGCTGGTAACTCAGGTCTCATGTTCCACGTCACGGAAGAAGAAAACACGCCTTGGAAAACTGGCGCTGAAATTCAAATTCAAGATAATGTCGATGGACACGACCCTCAGAAATCTGGTTGGCTCTATCAACTTTATCCAGCCAAAGTTGATGCGACCAAGCCTGTGGGCGAGTGGAACGAACTTCGTATTCTGATCACACCTGCCAAATGTGAACAATACATGAACGGCACCAAGTATTGTGAGTACGTGAAAGGTTCAGATGATTGGAACAAACGAGTCGCAGCATCAAAATTTGGCAAGATGCCAAAATTCGGCAAAGCCACCAAAGGACATATTGCTCTGCAAGATCATGGTGATATGGTTAAATATCGCAACGTGAAGATTCGAGTTGTTAAGTAGAATATTACAAAATCAGTTCACGAGCATCTTTTCCTTGAAAGAGATGCTCGTTTTTTTATGGTCATGCTTGTCACAATTCTTTCCATTTGATTGCTTGTCACTATGAGAGTACCTCTTTTTTGCCTAATTCTCTGTCTTGCTTTTCTTAACGCAAGCAATGCGGCCGAACGCCCTAACATTCTGTGGTTTGTTGTCGATGACATGTCGGCCAACTTTTCATGTTATGGCGAGAAGACAATTGAAACTCCGAGTGTAGACAAACTGGCATCCGAAGGGCTTCGGTTCACTCGTGCTTATGCCACTTCGCCGGTTTGTTCAACTTTTCGATCAGCATTAATCACCGGCATGTACCAAACCTCGATTGGTTCACATCATCATCGAAGTGGGCGTGGAAAACATCGAATACAGTTGCCCAGTGGAGTTCGGCCAATTCCTGAGTACTTTCAGGAAGCCGGGTACTGGACTTGCAATGGCAGCGGACTAACAGAATTTGACTTTCGCAGTAGTCCCAGCACCAAACCCCGCGCTGGTAAGACCGATTACAACTTTGACTGGGACAAATCAATCTATGATAGCCACGATTGGGCTGACCGAAAAAAAGGGCAACCCTTCTTTATGCAAGTTCAACTTCACGGCGGCAAACTTCGCGGAGCATCTATCGAATCGAACGAGGCTTTTGCAGCACGCGTTAAGCAGGAGCTTGGTAGCACAGTTAATCCTGAGAGCGTACAACTACCTCCCTATTATCCGAGAGATCCGGTCTTATTAAAAGACTGGTCCACCTATCTCGATAGTGTACGGATTACCGACATACACGTGGGCCGCGTGATGGAGCGATTGAAACAGGAAGGAATACTTGAAAATACACTGGTCGTGTTCTTCACTGATCATGGAATCAGCCATGCCCGTGGAAAACAATTCTTGTATGACGAAGGAACACATATTCCACTTGTGATTCGAGGGCCTAGCGTACCTCAGAATAAAACACGAACCGACCTCGTTCAGCACATTGATGTGGCGGCTCTTTCGCTTGCCGCTGCGGGAATTACAATTCCTGAATCAATGCAGGGAGATGATATCCTAGCAGAGAACTACGATCCGACTAAAGCAGTTTTCGCGGCCCGTGATCGTTGCGGTGAAGCGACCGACCGTATTCGGTCAGTGCGAACTGACCAGTATTTATATATCCGCAACTTTCATCCCAACCGCCCTCACCTTCAACCGAGTCAGTACAAAGACAGCAAAGTGATTGTGATGAGGCTTCGCGAGCTATTTGCAGAGGGTGAGCTTAACGAGTTATCGAAAGAACTTCTTTTTGCCCCAACCCGACCAGCAGAAGAACTTTATTTCTACGGCAAAGATCGTTGGCAAACAAAGAACTTGGCCGATGATCCAAACTATGCATCAGCCCTTAAACAACATCGCCAACTGTTGGATACTTGGATTGATGAAACTGGAGACATGGGTAGCGAATCACCAGAAGTTTATGCACTAGAGATGGAAGACGAATTGAATGTCATTAAACGAGCATCACCCCGTTATGAGACTTTCAAAAAGAATTCTGAAATGTATAAACGCTGGGCTCTTGAAGGAAAATAAATTACTTGGCAATACAGTAAAGCGTCTCTACTCGTTTGCCATCGACTTCATTTGCGGCTCGATAATAAATACGATCCCCACAAATGACCATGGTCGAATAAACTTCTGATCCAAGCTGGTTCTTGGCGATTTCATTATAGCCTTTTGGTGTCGCATCGAAGACAAAGGTTTCGCCTGCTTCATTCGTAGCAAACAGTAAGTCGCCCACTGAAACTGGCGAGGCAGTGAAGGTTCCGCCCAAGCGTGATTTCCACATTTCTTCCCCGGTGTCGGCTTTCCAACAAGCGGCCATGCCCGCATCGAGAAGTCCGTAGAGATAACCATCTTGAATTAATAGCGAAGGAACATAGACCCGCGACTTGATTTCCCACGCCAGTTCACCCGAGCCATCTGCACGCATCCCAGCGACATGATTCTTAGGGTAACCTCCGCTGGTATAAATAAGCTGCCCATCGGTCACCGTCGAGATCACACACTCGGTGGTGGACCCTTCTGTTTCCCAGAGGACTTTTCCGGTCAGTGGATGCAAGCTCGTCACTAAATCACAGCCGATCATGATCAACTGATCTTTTCCGGCCACGTGCAAAATAGTCGGTGAAGAATAATTGGGTTTCTTTGGGCGATTGTGTTTCCAAACCAACTCGCCTGTCTTCCGTTGATACGCGGCAACCGCTCCGCCGCTTTTGTTGTCGGAAGAAACAATCACCAAAGATTGATATAAACAAGGTGAAGCACCGTACCCTTGATGAACAACGTAGTCCGAAACTTTCTTTTGCCACAACTGTTTGCCAGCAAGATCTAGGGCGGTAACATACAGCCCTTTGCTGTTAGGGAACGTGACAAAAAGCCGCTGGCCATCACAAGCCAGTGTACTCGAAGCGGCAGACGCTTTGGTGTTTTTTAGCATGCCTCCTTTGGCGTGAACTTGTGTGGTCCATTTTGGTTTGCCAGTGGCTCTATCGAAACAGAGAACCGATTGCGAGCCAGATTTTTCATCGGCAGTTGCCAGATAGATAGAATCACCAACAACAGTCATTGATCCGTGCCCACGACCAGGAATGCTGGCTTCCCAGGCAATGTTCTTCGATTTCCCCCACACAAGCGGCGGGCTTTGATCGGCCGCCGCCGCACCCATGCGATTAGCCCCACGCCACCACGGCCAGTCATTGCTGTTGGTGGTAAAGCCGTCGTTGACTTGGGAAGGTTCTGCGGCGGTGATTTGTGAAAACGGAAAGTTGCAACAGAGCGACAGAAGTCCGAGCATAATCAGGCGAGAGTTCATAAGAATTTCCAGGCAAGTGAATTGAATGAGAGCGAGGCAAGGACATACATTGGGAGACTGCCCATTGTACTGGTAGAGAATTGACACCGCAAGTTTATAAGGGTTTTGCATGAAAAAACGACCAGCGGCACCGATTGGTTCCGCTGGTCGTTTTGATAGTTTTTAATATCAGAAAGCCCTAGCTGGTGCTTGAACTTTCTTCAATCGGCTCGCTTGGTGGGGGCTCGAACTTCGGAGCGGATGCTTCTTCGAAGTCATCGTAGTCGTCATAGTTCGAGCTATAATCTGAGCCAATTTCTTTGGTGGTATCAGTAATCGAAGTCTCGATATCTTTGCTCGCATTTTTGAATTCCGAAGAGATCTCGCCGAGACCTTTTTTGAATTCGCTGTAATGCCGACCAAATGTCCGGGCCACCGTTGGTAAGTTTTTACCAAACAACAGCACGGCCAGCACTGCAATGATCACCAACTCTTGCATTCCGAGGAAACCAAACATGGAAACCTATTCCTCTTGGTTAATAGAAAATATCCCTTAGAGGATTGCTGATTAAAGCCAATCGACCAAGGAGAAACGCCAATTTCAAGAAAACAAAACGAACGAATAACTACGCATCTGAACTGTTGTCAGAGTCGTCATCCGATCCTTCGCTGAATTCTTCCGGTGGCTCTTTCATCCCTTGCTTAAACTCACCAATGCCCTGGCCTAAGCCACGCATCAATTGAGGAAGTTTGGCCGAACCAAACAATAAGAGAACGATTGCTAATACAATTAGTAATTCTTGCCAGCCTAAACCCATGTTCTTACCTCACTCCAAAAGTATTACGGAGAATGGGGACAGAACACGCAACCAGTAGGCGAGAGCGGGTTGGCGCCCAGATGGGCCTAACCTGAACCAAACTCGTGCGAGTTCAAAAAATAATTCAACAGTTAAACGATTAAAATAGAAAGTTGTACTCGCTTGAAAGCCCAAGTACATAATTTATTCTACTCACCCGATCAATTCTGTCAAAGCCCATCGCCCATTATTCGCAATATAATTGACAGCAAACCTAGTCGCACCAGTAGGTTACAGCTATTACTCAGGAAGTGAAGAGATCCGAATCGGAGCGGCCATTCGTGATGCGACAGGTAATCTTCGCGGAGCATCCGACCCTTTGTAGAGCGGCAGGTAACGAAAATAGACCTCTAAACTGAGTGTCGCCAAGGCAGTGGAGTAGACCCGACCACCGTAATTTCCCCACTCGGTATCAGGCTTCCAACTGCCTGTGTTTGGGCCTTGTAGCTGTTGGGTGGCCATGAGTTGGGTCTGAATCTTCTTGCTCCAGCGTTCCCAATTTTCGTCCTGCAATTGATGCAACCCGAGCGTGGCGTAATACCAGTAGTAGAGATTCATTTTCCCAGGGCCAGGTTCAAATCGAGCAATATAGTCTGATGCTTCTTTCAAAGTCTGTTCGTCATCGTATTGTTGAATAAAGATACGGCAGACAAGTGCTTCGGCGGTCATCGGGGCGGTGACTTTTTCACCTTTTCGATAACTGGCCAGTCCGCCAGCTTGGCCACTAGAAGCATCGTTTAAAAACCGGGCCATCAGTAATTGAGTTTTATCTGGTACTTCAACACCGGCCAAGTGAGCACTATGCAGTGCCATGACTTGCCAGCCAAATTGGCTCATGTCGCCGATATCACCTGGCTGGTAACGCCAGCCACCGGTGGTTTGATGTTGAGACGAAACCGTGTAGTCAATTGCATTGTCTAAGAAAGGACGCAGCCGTTCATCTCGGGTCATCGCATAAGCTTCGCTTAAAGCTAACATGGCCATGCCATGACAATACATTTGAGCAAACATTCTAGCATCACCGGCCAGTGATCCATTGCTGGCTTGATGGTTCACGATGTATTCCAACCCATGTTGAACCGTGGTGCGATGCTTGCCTTCGAGATGCGAATGTCCTTTGGCCAAAAATGCCAGAACCGCTAACCCAGTGATTCCAGAGTCGGCATTGGCACCTGCTCCGAATCGATCATGACCAAGATTCTTCTTTTCCTTACCAGACTCATGTTGCGAGGCATCCCAGCTTCCATCATCGGTTTGATTGGCAACCAACCAAACAAGTGCCGCTTCGATTGAGGCTTCAATTTGAGGATTTCCACCTTGAGATTCAATAATCTTTTTTTGGTTTTCCGCCACACGTGCTTGCATTGCGAGTGGCAGCGGCATTTCATTCATCAAGCGACGGTCTGTGTTGGGTGTCGGAATATTCCCCTTGGCGAATTGCTCGAACAACTGCTCCTCACTTGGCATCACAATGGCAGGCGTTCTTTGCGAGACGAATTGATTCGCAGGTTTGGATCTAGATTCGGTCTCTACAACGCTGCTGTTACTCGGCTGGTTGTTATTGAATTCCTGGTGATTATCCGATTGTTTTAATCGATCATCTTCGCCTGCAATGGCTTCCGCTGGTCGCTCGGTGACGATGTTTTGCGTGAGTGTTTGAATGCTGCTGCCTGAATTAACATCGAATATTTTTGGTTTTGTAGTCGGGAAACGCTGAATATTCTTGGTTGCTTTGGATCCAATCGCGGCTCTTGCCAAGCCAGGGATCACAGAGGGCTGTTGTTGAACCGGTTCGACAACAGCTATTTGAATCGGTTTTTCCATTTCAGCAACCGATACATTCACTTGATCAATCAATACTCCGTTATCAAATCTTGGTGTTGTGGGATTATCGACGATATCGGCAGAGTTTACTTCACTCGTTTGCGGCAATGTAGCTTCTGTCAACTGAGCACTAGGGATTTCAGATTTAACATCAGCAACCGTTTGTGCTTCTGACTGCTTGCGGTCGAGTGAATCGATAGCAGTCGATGTAGTTGCAGGAAAATCAGAAGTGGCGAATACTTCCCAAGGCTTGGCCTCTTCTATTTCATGGTCCTGGTTCTCAGTCTTTTGCTGATCAAATGAGACACTGCTTAATTTAAATTTAATCGGTTTTGTGTGATTCGCAGGCTGATCCTCAAACATCTCTGTGGTATGTGCATAACCGATTAATAAGACGTGTGCAAAAACCGAGAGCACGACACACTTCGACATCGGCTTTGCCTGTCCCCAGCGTGTTTGCATCAAGATAAGAATCGATAGCGTAATGACAGCCAAACCACCCCATAACAACCCCCAGATCACCTGTGGGGTGAATATGGAGCCGATTAGAAATGTGGGAGTCAATAGATCCATCAAACAACTCTTATCGTATTGCTAACCGAACAGAGATACCCATTTCAGAAATGCCTGCTTGTCGACAGGTATTTAAAACTGTCGCCACATTTTGAAATGGTATATCAGCATCACCCCGTACTAACACACCCAAGTCTTGATATTCGGCTTTCGCTTGTGTTAATTGCAAATGAAGTTGTTCTAGATTTACTTCCTGCCGATCAAGAGTAATTCGGCCATCTTTGAAAAGGTTGACCAACATTTTTTCTGGAGCAGAAGTCAACGCACCGACGTCATTCACTTCTGGTACATCAAGCCCGATTTGCTTCTCGTTTTCGGTAAACTTGGTACCTACCATGAAGAAGATAATCAGTAGAAACACGATGTCGATCATCGGGGTTAAGTTTAAGGTAGGAGTTTCATCCAAGTGTGTTTTTAACGGCATCGCTACGAATCCTTTCGTATTAGTTTCAACTTACACAGCAGGCTAAGCAGCTTTTGATCTACGTTTCGAGGATTTCTTTTTCTCTTTCCAGCCATCTGAAGCAATACTGTTCACCAATTCTTGCCCTAGCGAATCGATCTCCATAATCATGCGATCAACACGCCCAATAAAAAACAGATAGGCGACCAGTGCAGGTATCGCCACGGTTAAACCAGCGGCGGTTGTTAAGAGGGCCTGACCAATGCCGTTTGCCAATAACTCAGGTTTACCCATCGCATCGGATGTCGCAATTGAATTAAAAGCGCGAATCATTCCGAGCACAGTACCCAGCAATCCAAACAAGGGGCTGATAGTGGAGATACCATTAAACAGACGCAAGTATCTTCTCAGCTTGTTTGCTACACGTTCGCCAGCATCAATGATCGCTTGTTCGACTTCGACCGAAGAACGGCCCCATTTCTTCACTGCGGCTGCGAAGACTTCGGAAACAGGACTACGATTTTCTTCACAAAGCGCCAATGCTTCATCTTGATCGACTTGCCCTTCACGGACTTGTTCGAGAAAACGCTTCACAAAAGGACGGGGAATTACGCGCCCGCTTCGTAAACTAATGGATCGTTCAAACAGAAACATCATCAATAAGAAGGAACATAGCACGATGGGATACATCAACAACCCACCATCATGCACAACCTGCAATAGGTTACGTGTGGTGATTGAATTATCTTCAACACCGATGGTGGCCTGTGCTGTTACAGCCGTTGTTGTTTCTTGTGCGAAACCACTGGGTGTTGTGATTAATAGCCCCAGTATGAGCACCGAAAACATGGCATACATGTATGTATTTTTTGTCGTGAGCATTTCTGTGATCCCTGGTTTCCCTGCAAAAACCATTGATTGTTTGCTTGATTATTTGTCTCTTTAAGTCGTCTTATCGTTGAATTGGTGTAATGTTCTGAGCTTGCTGCTGTCTTTGCCTTACCACACTCATTCTCTGCTGCGCCTCGCCAGAGAATACAGTTTGCGAATGGTCCTTCACTACTTCTGAATAGTAAAGATTCGCTTTGTCCCATTGCTGGGTGACTTCATAACATTTGCCAATTTGGAGCAAAGCCCCAGCTTTCCAACGTGGATAATTGTACAATGCACTGACTCTGGAATAGGCTTCAATCGCTTTACTGTAATTCTTTTGATGGAAATAAGTTTCACCAATCATCCATTGCGCCATCGCGGCAGTTTCTGTCTGACTACCGGTCTTTGATAGGATGACTCGTTTATATGCTTCTCTCGCCGATTCAAATTTGGCTTTTTTTCCCATGTAGCGAGCTTGCAGATAATCGACTTCATATATCTGGTCAAACTCGGGGTAATCCAATCGAACCTTCTCGGCTAAATCAAACGCCAGATCCCAATCGTTCTGATGTGCTGCCAATTGAGCGAGTCGCAAAGAGATAGTTGACCGCCACTCAAAAGATGTGCCACGAACAACATTGTTTAATTGGCTAAATCGAGTTTGTGCGTTATCGTAACTCTTCTGCCTGAAAGTAGACTCCGCCGCCCAAAACAGGGCCATTTGTCCCAGTAAATCATCCTTGTTATTTTCGGAAGTCCGATCCATTGCAGTTACAACTTGTGACCAATGCTCTTTGGTAACAGCAATTCTTCCCAGTAAATAATTCGCATGGCGAGACTCTTCGCCCCCACCCGTTTTTGAGAAGTACAATTCAAGATATTGGTTGGCCAAGGTGAAATTGTTTTCTTTATAGGCATATTCGGCCAAGCGATAGGTTGCATCATGCCACAGATCACTCTGTTGATGATCTTCATGAATCGTTGCTAATGTATCCTTGGCATCGATTGTTTTTTCAAGATCGATTAATACCCAAGCCAGCCGATAGAGCAATTCGCTGCGATTGAATTTACCTGGATATTCTTTCAACAGTCTTCGATAATAACGCTCTGCTTCTTCATTCTGATTTTGATTATCTAGAATCTCAGCGGAATTCAATAAAGCGGTTGCGATGTGTTGTGAACCTGGATAGTCATTGATGATTTTCTGATAGGCATTTAACGCCAGATTGAACTTATTATGTTTTTTAAGGGTTTCGGCATGACCATATAATACGGTTGGAATCAGCGGGTTGTTTTTATTTTGTTCAATCAGCAACTCAATCGTTTCATTCGATTCGGTTGTTGCATTCTTTTCTAACTGACACCAGGCCAAACCTGTCAAACCTGCTGCGGTGATGTTCTCTGGATTACCAGTTTCTGTCATTTGCTTGAATAGGTTTTCGGCCAAATCCTTATTGCCTGCTTTATAGGCCAGTTCTGCTATTTGATGCACGGCATTTAAATAGGTAGTTTGCTCTAAGCTTTGTTGATTACAGGCATTCAAGTATTGCTGAGCAAGATCAAACTTTTTAATCAACGCCATTGAAACAGCTAGATTAACTTTGCAATGTTCGGACTCTTCTCCTTGTGGAGCAATTTTTAGACTTTGCTGAAACGATTCAATGGCTGCGACATGATTCTGCTGTTGAATCCGTGCTAGACCTGTCACATAGTTGGCACCCGCTTGTTGTGATGTCTTTATCTCTGAGCTGGATAGCATACTTAAAATCAGAATTGATTCTTCCCAATTTCCACTGGAGAAATGGGCCATTCCTAGTAAGTACGTGCGTTGTTGTTCTTCGAGTGAATTAATTGAACTATCATTATTTGCTTGAGTTAGATATTCAATGGCCAATTCATACTTCTGGGCATCCAAGTAATGCTTGCCGATCTGACTTCTTATCGTTAAAGCAAGCTTGCTTCCAGGGTATTTTCTCCAGAGTTTTTCTGCTTCAAGTACCGCACTATTGATGTTTTGTTCAGTCAGGTTCAGCTCAACTAGAAAATAGAGCGATTGTTCTGACCAACTAGAATCTTGGAATACAGATAGTTGCTTTTCAAACAATCCTTTGGCTACGACCAATTCGCCTTGTTCATAATAAGCACGGGCAGATAAGTAAATGATTTCGTCTTGGTTTTCTGTCAATTTTTCAGAATCAATGAGTTGATCAAAGATCTCGATTGCCTTGGTCCAATCTCTGACCTGGAAATGAGATTTAGCAATCCAATAGCTGGCCGATAATTGATTCGGATTCTCTTGCGAGACTACCTTGGTTAGTTCTCGAACCGCAGATCGATACTCTCCCAAGTGGTATTCGGTTAACCCCAGTTCATAAGCGATTTCAACCTTGGCTTCTGCGTCACTCGTATTAAGAAGTTGTTGGTAGATGTTTTTAGCCGCTTCAAATTCACGAGATCCTTGATAGGCTCTTGCTAGCCCGAGCTGTGCATCAAACAATAATGCTTCAGCAGGGTTCGACTCTGATAGCTGTTTAAATAAACGAATTGCTAGAGTGTAATTTTTTGTTTTGAGTGCAATGTCTGCGATATAGGGCATCGCATGAGTTCTGAGTTTGCCTTGTGGATATTTGTTAAGGTACTTTGTAAAATCAAGTTTTGCTTGATCAATTTCCCCTAATAAATAGCGACACTCGGCCAGTCGAAACTCGGCTTGTTCACTATATTGATGACGCGGATAGACAGCTGTGAATTTCAGATAGGATTCTTTGGCACTTTCAATTTGCGCTAATTGAATATGTGCTTCCCCTTTGAAAAAATGGACCACGCCAACTTGTGCGTTTGTCGGGAACTGCTGCTCAAACTTCTCAAATTCTACCACTGCCGCTTGCCAGTCTTGGCGAGCATATAGACTGGCTGCAACCGCATACTGATCGCTAGCAGTATCTGCTAAAACCAATGCAGCATGGCTGAAGGTAATGCCTACAATAAGTGAGAACGTAATATGTTGGATGATACGCATCATTCCCTGGTCGCGTTTCCGTCTCAATCCTTGAGACGTATAAAATTAGTTGCACATTGCGGGAACTCGAACAATCGATTTCCCTTGGAAGACAAGACAGAACAACTTCCATTCTTTTGGACTTATATTCATTCTCATGAGCTATTCCAAAATCAGAAGGAGATTCTGCTATTGTCTAGAATCGTCCAAAGAACAGAAGGAGATTCACATCATTTTGCTGAACTGGTTCTATTTTGCGTAGAATACCGGGGCGAACATTGCGACTGCTAGCGAAAATCGATTAAAGGTGTCTGATGTGTACATTTTATAATCCAGTCTTGTTGTATAAACTCAATTAACCAATGTGACTTGATATGGCAGTTGCAAACCTATAATTTCCGAAAGGAGTTTGCTTTCAGAGTAGTCGCTAAATCATTTTTGGAGAACGCTAACCATTCAATTACGCTCATTCAAAATAATGTCGAGGGTCGATGCTAGTTGATCAGAGGCTAGAGAGTTTTCTATTTTTCCAGACGACTGCCTAGGTTTCATCGATGAGCAGCGAATCTCTTGGTAGTCCAATAATTCCATGGCGTATACCTTCAGAGCAAGCATGTGATATGAGGAATTCGTATCGCGTCGAAAGTTCTTACAGAAAATCGGGGAAGATTCTACACTCTATTACTGCAATTTACTTTGAATCAAAAGCATGTCATCCTATGCCTTATTATTAAGTGGAGGTAATGTGGAAAATCCAGCTAATTCCAGTAGCGAGAAGCCAAAAGAAGTGGTGATCATAATCCATGGAATTATTTCTTCTCGGTTAGTAACGCGTGTGCTTGAACGCAGACTGCAACACCTTGGCTACACGACACATAATTGGAGTTATCCGAGTAGTTTCGGTTCCCTTGAGAAACATGCAGCTCAACTTCACAATGCTCTCGAAGAGTATTCTCAATCTGGAACTCGTGTCCATTTAGTGGCGCACAGCATGGGTGCCATCGTGGCTCGACTTGCCTTGTCTTATGGATCGCACTCTTGTCTGGGGCGTGTGGTCTTACTCGCACCTCCGAATCATGGAAGTCCTGTCGCCAGATTTCTTGGCCCCTTGTTTTGGCCAATCTGTCCTGCCGCCACACAGTTGTCGAGCCATCCGCATAGTTTTGTCAATCAGCTTGCACAGCCTCTCGATAGGGAAATAGGTATCATTAGTGCTCGCTACGACATGCTTGTGCCGAATAAGAGCACACACCTAGAAGGTCAGCAGGACACTATCTGCTTAGCTGCAACACACAACTCGTTGCTGTTTCAAAAGAGTGTCATTCGTTACATTGACAAGTTTCTTGCGACAGGAAAATTTTGATAACCACGGTTTGGAAAATAAACGATAGGTTTGACTGAATCACCGAATCAATACGATGTAGTCGCCCGTCGACGCGACCTGCTACGGCTAATCAGTCACGAGTCTTCTAAACAATGGGTCACTGAGGCCGAGGGTTCATCGTAACTAGAGAATGTTCTTCGCATCTTTGATAACATGACACAATGGTTTACTGCATCTGTTATAGTGGAATAGATTCATCCCAGAAATCGACATCGTCCATCTCACTTTTAACCTTGCCTGCGTGTGAACAACCATGAGAAATTATATTCTTTCTATTCTCACTTGTTTGATTTTCTGCTCTCATTCAGAAGCCACAGAACGGCCGAATATCGTGCTGCTCTTAGCTGATGATTTGGGCTGGACAGGCGTTGGTTGTTTTGGATCTGATTTCTATGAAACGCCAAACATTGATCGATTGGCATCACAGGGAATGAAGTTTACCGATTCGTATGCCGCTTGCACGGTTTGCTCTCCGACTAGAGCATCGATTATGACCGGCATCTATCCGGCCAAGCTGCACCTAACTGATTTTATCGCTGGCCAAAATCGCCCTAATGCCAAAATGCGAATTCCGAAATGGACCAAATATCTGGAACATCGCTACATCACGATTGCCGAATCACTTCAAGACGCCGGATACAAAACGGCACACATCGGCAAATGGCATCTTGCTCAGAAAGGAGCGAATGTAGACGACTTCGGACCAACAAAACATGGCTTCGATGTTTCTTACGATGCACCTGCTGGGACTCGTGGATATCAATTAAAAAAAGGGGCGAATGCCAAGGGTGAATCTAAAAGCGACTATCTGACCGATTATCTAACTGACAAGGCAGTTGAGTTCATCGACCAGAATCACGAGTCTCCATTTTTCCTCTTCTTTGCCTACCATACTCCGCACACACCAATCCAAGGACGCAAAGACCTTGTTCAGGAATTCGAGAAGAAGGTCAAACCGAATGCAATTCACAACAACCCTGAGTACGCCGCGATGGTGCATAGTTTAGATCAAAGTATCGGCCGCATAGTTCAAAGACTGGAACAGCATCAACTAACAGAAAATACCGTGGTGATGTTTTCATCCGATAACGGAGGACTCACGCAGCGTTATGGAAAGCATGATGGATTCACAGAAAATCTGCCGCTTCGTCGAGGCAAAGGATCAGCGTATGAAGGCGGCGTTCGAGTGCCTACCATCGTTCGTTGGCCGAAAGTTATTCAACCGGGAACAGTATCAAAAACGCCCGTCAGTACGATTGATTACTATCCCACATTTTTAGAAATAGCCGAACATCAAATTGAATCGTCGTATGCTAAAACAATCGATGGTGTCAGTTTGTTACCAGTGTTGAAATCTGCTGAACATCAATTTGATCGAGAATTATACTGGCACTATCCACACTATCACGCAGGCGGAGATGGACCCTATACCGCGGTGCGATCTGGCAACTGGCGATTGATTCAATTCCATGACGATATGCGAACAGAGCTCTACAATTTGGCCAATGATATCGAAGAGTCAAAGAACCAGGCAAGTGATCACCCGCAGTTGGTTACCCAATTAACAGATAAATTAAACAAGTGGCGTAAGTCAGTAAACGCTCAAATGCCGACGGAAAACCCGGACTACGACCCTGCTTTGGCCGATCAAGTTCAGAAATCGAAGTAAGCCACCAGGTGACGCCTTGCCAAAAGACTATTGATACTAGATACTTAGAAGCAGCGAACTGGTTCAATACCTGTGAACCTTGAACTTGTTCGTGTGTCTCCTAAAAAGAAAGCCTCGGTTTCAATTTGAACCAGGTAATTCTTATCCAATGATATCGGGGTGTGGCGTAGGCTGGTAGCGCGTTCGGCTGGGGGCCGAGAGGTCGCAGGTTCAAATCCTGTCACCCCGACTTACATTTCCTAACGACTTATCCTCCCTGTTGGAAGAAACGACGTTTTTAGTTGTTTTTGAGGATATCTCCTCCAAATTTACCCCAGCAGCATCTTATACGGAAACGTCTCATCCGTTGTTGAAACTTGAAGGTGGTCTCCCGATGTGCGAGAATTTTATTGTACATCGCCATTTTCAATTCAGTCGTCGGTTCGAGCCGACGGGCAGTCACCCAATGTCACAACAACCTTGAACAACTCCAGACTTTACACAAACTAGGCTAAAGGAGTGTGAGGCTTGGAGTCGTTTGTTATTCATTCAATTCAAAGCGATGCTACATGCAATGAATCAGGAAAAGAATTAAACAACGAACCCATACAAAATCAGGCCGGCAAGGGTGCAGTCCTCAAAACAGCTTCCTCACCGGGCACAGTAACCCTCGGGCGAATGGTCTGCACACCCGAAAGGCTTGATTGGGTCACCTGATCTAATACCTGAAGTATGAGTCTCATCAACAGGCAAAGATCGGTTCTATGCCCCACCCCTCTAGTTCCCAAACCATTAGTATCTGCTAAAATGCAAATCCCTCAGCCAATCTATGCGACACCAACACCCCCCCTCTATTCATCTTCAAGGTCAAAACGATGGTCAACATATTACGGCAGAGTGAAATCACGGTTCTGGAATTTGGCGAGCGTTACTCCAGCTTGATTGAGAAGAAGTTAAGCAAAGATGCTCAACAAATAATTGGAACCGTAAAGTCAGTCGGGCCGCCGCTGGTGGTGTTTGATTTGACGCAGGTCCAACTGATTGACTCCTATTTCATCCGGCTGTTGGTACGCACCTGGAAGCTCATCAAAAAGCGTGATGGAAACATTGTGCTGGCCGGCGTTAACCCAGAGTGCCTTAAATTGCTGGAACGCCTCAAAATCGAATCTCTCTGGGAACGCTTCCCCACTCGCCGTAAAGCAATTAATGCTATGAAGAATATTGAGAAGTAGATGGAACCAACATCGACAGGTGTTACAACACGCTTGATTTCTGCTAATTGAGAACCAGGGGAAGACCCTAGACGAACATCGGTGCGTAAAGCTTAGTTATTAGGCAGGGCAAGTCGTCGGTTTGTCTTGAATGCTATGATGTCATTCAACGGACGAATGAGTAATCACTCTCGCGTTGATTATCTCGGCAAGGTTCTTGGGTGAGGTTTGTTGAGCACAGGGGGAGGCGACTGGCCTGATTCTTCTTCCCAGTCAAAACGCTCTTCTTCGGTTGCGTAATACTGCATCCAAATTTCAGGCGACTCATCTGGCTGAGCACAATTGAAGTAAAGACAATTGGTCGGCAAGTCGACCATCTTTTCTTCCGATGGCAAAATGTCTCGTTTCAACAGACAGTACAACTGACGATCATTCAAGTGATCGGTGAAATCTAGAAAGACTCGC
>NVWB01000176.1 GCA_002733575.1 Blastopirellula sp.
CGTTGGTGTTAAAGAACGCATACCAACAAGCAAAAACCGAAGCCGAAGCCGCGTTTGGTAACGGCGCGGTGTACCTTGAAAAATATGTCGAGCATCCTCGTCATGTCGAAGTACAAGTGATTGCCGACAACTATGGTAATGTAGTCCATCTATATGAACGTGAATGTTCGACCCAACGTCGACATCAAAAACTGATTGAAGAAAGCCCCGCACCGAATCTAAAACCAGAAACCCGCGATGCCATTTGTGATGCTGCGGTGCGTATGATTAAAAACGCCGATTATCAAAATGCTGGCACCGTGGAGTTCATTGTTGATAAAGATGAAAACTTCTACTTCATCGAAGTCAACGCTCGGATTCAAGTGGAACACCCCGTGACCGAAATGGTGACAGGTATCGATTTAATTCAAACGCAAATTCGTGTCGCTGCAGGCGAAAAACTGGCGTTCACGCAAGACGATATCAAAATACAGGGTGCCGCGATTGAGTGCCGGATCAATGCCGAAGACTCTGAGCGAAACTTCATGCCTTGCCCTGGAACGATTGAGCACATGATTGTACCTGGCGGCTTGGGCGTTCGTTTTGATTCGCATGTTCACGCCGGTTACACTGTGCCGCCTCATTACGATTCGATGATCGGCAAGCTGATCGTGCATCGTAATACCCGAGAGGAAGCGATCAACTGCATGAAACGAGCCCTAGACGAAATTCGTACCGATGGCGTGAAGACTACCGTGCCGTTTCATAAGATGCTGCTGAATCACGCCACTTTCGTCGAAGGCAAAGTCGACACCACGTTTGTCGAGCGAACTTGGTTGAACGATTAATTCGACCGAAATTCTGATTTCTCACAGGAAATCTCGATCACCGGCTTTTACCGGGCAAGGTGCATTATCAATCCGCTAACGGTTCTGTAGTGGATTGCGATAATCCACTACGGTTATGCGCCGCATTTTACCGGGGTATTCTATGCCCTTCTCCTGCTTTGCGAGAACGCGAAATCTGCCTACAATCGACCGTTGATCCTTTGTCTATTTATCTCACCAAGACGCAGCAATTCGCATTGTACGGCAGTGTGTTTCGTTTGCTTGCCAGGTGAGAAAGTTAATCCCTCAATTCGCATCTCACATTTGGAGAAGACTCCTATGTCTAGCACATCAAATCAAAAAATTAAAAAGGTCGCCATCCTGTTCTCCGGTGGGCCTGCTCCAGCTGCGAATGCGGTGATCTCTACAGCCGCCGTTTCATTTTTGCGTAATGGTATCGAAGTAGTCGGCATCAAGCATGGGTACTCGAACCTGATGCAGTACAGTTCCGATCACCCAATGGAAGAAGGCCGGGACTACATCACTCTAGATCACCAAGTCTTGGGGCGGTCTCGCAACAAGCAAGGAATCATGATTGGGACCGCACGTGCGAATCCTGGTAAATCGATTTCGCATCCTTCACATTTGCAAGATGCCGAACGCTGTGCCCCGATGAAAACCACCTACGAAGCACTTTGCTCGATGGGTGTCGATGCGTTGATTTCTCTCGGTGGTGACGACACGCTGAAAACTGCCAACAAGTTTAAGCTGTATCAAGAAACATTGCCTGAAGGCAGCAAGAGCATCCCAGTGGTTCACTTGCCGAAAACCATCGACAACGATTACTGCGGAATCGATTTCACCTTTGGTTTCTTCACGGCTGCTGATTTCCTAGCGACCGAAGTTCGCAACTTGCTTTACGATGCCGAAGCAAGCCGGGCTTATTTCCTGGCAGAGTGCATGGGCCGCAGTGCAGGCTGGTTGGCGTATGGAGCCGCGATTGCAGGCGAGGCTTCGTTAGTGATGTCGGTCGAAGATATCACTGGCGATTTCGTAGCCCGCGAAGTGGAAGAGGACGGCAAAAAACGGATCATCATGAATGTCGAAAAGGTGATCGAGTATATCATTAAAGTCATGTTGGCACGGGAAGCCGAAGGCAAAGAATTTGGCGTAATCATTCTGGCCGAAGGCCTCGCTGAAATGTTGCCAGAAGAATACTTGGAAGGTGTGGCCCGTGATGATCATGGACACATTGCCATCAGCGACATTCAATTGGGACGCAGGTTTGCCCAGTGGATTGCCAAAGCCTACGAAGAAAAAACAGGCCGCACCCGCAAAGTCAACGGCCTACAACTTGGCTACGAAGCCCGCTGTGCCCAACCAAGCGCTTTCGATGTAATGCTTGGGGCTCAACTGGGCGTTGGAGCCTATCGTGCGTTGGTCGAAGAAGGCCACAACGGCGTGATGGTTTCGGTCTCCGGTCAATTCGATTTGCACTACGTCAACTTCGAAGAACTCGTCGACCCTGAAAACCTCGTGACCGTAGTTCGCTACATCGACACCAACAGCGACTTCCACAAACTCGCCAGGTTTCTTGAAACTTACATCAACGGGTGATACTGAGAACAACGACTTACTAAAAAACGGTTGTAAGCCTAGCTGCTTACAACCGTTTTTTTGTTTTCTTGTAGCGTAAGAAAAATGGGTAGCCCTGGTTGCTCACACGAAAGATTATGATGTTGAATTTATCCACGCGAGCAGATTTTCACGACGACTCTGCATGATTGAAAACTCTTGGTCATTCAAGAGATCTTGTACTGAGTTGGCGACCTGATTCCCCGGTATGCGAGACGTTAAGTTCGGCCGTAACATAAAGTCAATGATCGCGCACGCAAGCTTCTGAACTTGTACATTTTCACTGTGAAGTTGCTCAAGGAGCCAATCATCAGTCGGATTGCATTTAGCGATGTTACTCCCCACTCCACTGCGTGATAACCGCTGTTCTTTGAACGCAGTGAACAGATCATTCAGCAATTGAGGTGATGAATTGTCCACCAAACCATAGACAGCGCCTTCGCGAACCTTTTGCGGATGATCGCCAAAAATAATTTGTCGCAGGTCATCATAGGCCGCAAGCCCAAGTATCTTAGCCATTGCGACACCAGCATAACTTTCGGAGGACGAACCTGCATTCGATAGGAGGATAGTTTTGGCGGTCTCGTAGCCGACATGATGGCCGTTACATCCGAGAAGATAAGCGGTCAACCACGGTTCGCAGCGATGACGATGAAACGCCGCAATCAAGTGCTTAGCAGCTTGTTCATCTGGCACCAAGTCGTCGAGCCTGAGACCGACTTTCTTGAAACTCACGCGGTCTTCAATCGCAGCATCAACAAGTGTGACGGCATCCATTTCGGCGAGATCGTGTTCTTGCGACATTAGAGGTAGTGGCCCGAAATAATGCGGTAATTAAATGCCGCACTTTTGCGGTCTGGTGTAGTTCAGTGAATTTGAATGTATCACACTCTCTAGGCGTTTTCAACAAAAACCAGGAAATGCTTTCTTGCTACACCGTTCATCACAAAAGTGTAAACCACGCAACTATTTTCTTCTTCAGATTTCTTACCACGAATGACACCAAACCCACGAGAAAAGTGTGAAGCAATATCGTTCGTGGTTTTAGTGCTTTTCGTGGTTAATATCCTTTCCTCCGCGTCTCTGCGCGAGGCCCTTCTTCCTTTCCTTGACGCCTTTGCAGTGCGAAAAGAGGTAACCACTTAGGCACGTAGCCGAGAAGAAAGAGTTTAAACCATCCATGATCTCCGTTCAAACATCGCGTACTCTGGCAGACAATCAGTGTCATCTGACTTTTTTCAAGTTACTTGTACTAATTCTGATTTTGTCAGGGGAATTATGTCTTATGACCACTTTCTAGGTGATGCAAACTTCGTCACAATAGAGGCATTCCAACACTGTGCCTGTCACTTGTACTTGATAATTCAATGGCAAGCTGACACGACCCTAATTTACTATAGGAGAAGATAAAATGTCGCGTTCTGGAGCGATCACGTTTAAGGGAAATCCTTTAACATTGGCTGGCGAAGAAGTGAAAACAGGTCAAGCTGCACCTGATTTTACGTTGCACACATTTGGTGCCGATGGACTGCAAACCCTTTCGCCTAGTGATTTGAAAGGCAAGCCAACCATTCTGAGCGTAGTGCCTTCGCTAGACACAGGCGTTTGCAAAATTCAAACCAAAACATTCAATGAGAAACTTGGCTCGCTAGGTGATTCGATCAACGCGGTGACCGTGAGCCTTGATCTTCCCTTTGCTCAGAATCGTTTCTGTGGTGCTGAGAATATCGAAAACATGAAGCATGCCAGCGATTACCAAACTCGCAGCTTCGGTAACAACTGGGGAATGCTGATCGAAGAACTGATGTTGTTAACTCGCGGCACATTCGTTTTAGATGCCGATGGTAATGTGGTATACGCCGAAGTTGTGCCTGAAGCAACGGATGAACCGAACTACGATGCTGCATTGACAGCCCTGCAAGGCTGCTTGAACTAAAAGATTGCTTGAACGGGGATGCGTGCTCGTTGATTCGTAACATACAAAAAAAGAGGCTGCCTGATTCGGTAGCCTCTTTTTTTATCTAGTAAGCATTGTTGTTTGCATTGAGCTTTGGTTATTCGCTTATGGAACGAAGAAAACTAAACCGGTGTAGAAGCCTCCGGCGTAGACTGCACCTTTGAAGCTCCAAGGCAAACCGTGGCGATCATGAGGATTGCAATCGCCAGGGCGATAATGGCCTAGAGTATAGACACGTTCGCATGGATGATTGACACCGATTTTATAAGGCAAGGCCAAGGTGTTACCAAAGAAGTGAGCCGCCGAAAGTGCCGGTTGCAAGACTTTTTTGCGATGACCGTAGCGTTCAAGATTGACTTCTTCAAAGTAGAGAGGTCGATGATAGAAAGCGGGGGCTTCCCATTGTGCAATGGTAGGGTCCCAGTCACGATGAGATCCGAAGTCGCTGGCTTGAGCGAACAATGTTTTGGCAACATCATCAGGGAGAACAATCGCTTTGGTCTCTTTGTCTTTTATCAGTTCAGGGTTGTTGTAACCTGTGTTGACACTGAATTCGCTAGGATCTTTGAAATCAAAAAGATCTTGCAGTTCACTTGCCGACAGATTGTCGAACGATTTTTGATTGTCTGTTAATGATTTGTAGAGTGTGCCTGCTTTAAGTGATTTCTGAGTATTCTCGATTGCAGGTTTAGGCACTTCATCTTGAAAAGCAACTTGGACTGTTTGTTCTGTATTTTCCTGATGAACAACTTCACGTTGAATTCGTTTCGCAGGCTTTTCATTTTGAGAGAGATCAAGTTCTCTTCCCCATAAACCCTGAGAGGTTTCACCTAAAGATTGGATGACCGGTCGAACTCGGTTGTGTTGTGATTTTGATTCGTCTGCGGATGCCACAACGCAAGATGAAAGGAGCATGCCCACTATGAGTGGTCGAACCAATAAACATTGAATCAATTTAGGGGAAGATTGCATCGTCTCAAACGGTACCTTACGCATCGTAAAGGTTCCTCATGATAGCAGGCGGTAAAACATGGAACACCGGTAGAGTGGACGTAGCAATTTTTAGGAACATACCGGTCAAAATAGTTTTCGTCATCTTTGATTCGCAGGGCACAGTTTTGTCGTCAGGAGCCTGCCATATTACGCAGTGCCCCCATAATTACATCCGCCAAATTGCATACACGACTGATTTACTGTGAGTTATGTTTTGTCCTGAATTCTGATGGAATATCCAACATATTTGCAAGAAAACAACTTGGCAGAGCTTACTTTTAGGTTTTTTAGCAAGTCTTCGTTGACACCGTGGGGGTCCGTAGTTTGAATGGGAATATATGCGTTTTGTGTTAAATAGAGAAAGTCTACGCAACGCAAATAGTCATACCGGGTGGTTTGATTGTTTTCCTGCCACTTTTTATTTTTCACTTGATAGATAGCACAGACACTTTAGACGAGAAGCCGTTGTCTAAAGTTCCAATTCAATGGGAATGCTCGATCATGAGTAACAACAGTCTTTGGAATCGCTTGTTTGGTACTTCAAAAAAACGTAGTACCACCAACCATCTAGATCGCTTCTCTGAGCAGTTTGATACCCGACTGAATTTCCGTGAGCTGGAACCACGTATGGTGCTTTCTGGAACCGCAGTGGATACCGATGGAAATCTGACCGATTCCAACTTGTCACTGGAGATTTCGCTTGAAGATGGATCATCGGCTATCGTTACGGCTGAAAAAATGGGCAGCAAGGCAAAGGTTATTGTTGAAATCGACGGAGTAAAAACGAATTTTACTGGCATTACCAACCTTGAGTCGATTAAGTTAGTTGGAGCCAATGATGATACAGGCACAACTTCCGTTATATTAGATTCCTCTCTGAACATCGCAGAGCTTGATGGGGGTAACTTAACGCTCAGTTCTCTAAAAATTGATGGAATTGACAGTACTAAAATTGAAGCAAGTTTATCAACGCCAATTTTCTCGATCACCAACCCTATTACAAATTCGGATGATTTATCCGTGACTCAAGAGGCCACTAGTAGTATCTCAGGTGCTAATTTAACGATCATTAATAATAGCAATCAATCAATAGCTATTGACTTGAGTGAATCCGGAAATGACTTCAATATCGTTTCTGCAACTGGGGGCCTCACGGGTGACGAGATAACCATTGCCGATGCCAACGATATTATCTTAGGTGATATTGAGATCAATCAACTCACCATCTCTGCTGATGGAACAATCACTCAAGATGGTGTGACTACGATCAAAGTGAATGAAACTTCCGACTTCACTTCGGGTGACGCCGATGACGTAACACTTACCAACGCGAATGAGTTTACCGGTGCAGTTGCAGTTGCCGGGCAATCGGCCGCTTCTGGTACTGTGATGATCTCGAATGAGATGGCTTTAGTTACGGGCAACATCAACGCTGGTGCTTTGACTCTGACAGCTATGGGCAATATCTCTCAATTAGATAACAAGGTTGCGGATGCGACTTCCGCGACATTTGTCTTTTCTTCGACTGCCGCTACGCTTGATTTTGATAACACAGGAAATACGTTTGGTAGTGTCGCAATCACGAACCCTACGAATCTCAATAATTTCCTCCTGAATAACGACGATGCAACTGCGGCTATTCCAGCAGGAATGCTTCTTCGATTGAACTCGGGGCTGATGACCGATGTCACGCTGATATTTACCGGCTCGGGCGATCTGGCCTTACCTGCGATTGATATTTTTGGTGACCTGACTGTTCAGACCAATGGAAACATCACGCAGACGGCCGCGATCAAGGTCGATGGCACCGCTTCCTTTATCTCTGGCGGAGTGACAAAGAGCATTACCTTGAATGATGCCGACAATGATTTCAATATCATTTCAGCCGTTGGCGGCAGTCCTGCCATGTCGGTGAGTATTTCAGATGTCGGGGATATTGTCTTAGGTACCATTGATGCGACCACACTCACTGTGACTGCTGATAGTGACAACGCTGGCGGTGATGGAATGATCACCCAGGACAGTGGAAAGAGCATCAAGGCCAGTGGTGCTGCGATCTTTACATCAGGCACAGGCCAACTGGTCACGCTAACCGAAGCGAATGATTTCCAAGGCACGGTCAGTGTTGCCGGTCAATCAAGTACCGCTTCAGGCAAGGTCGAGATTTCTGATATCAGTGCAATTGACTTAGGCAGTATTGATGCAGCGACTCTCATAGTGCTTGCTGATACCGATACCATGGGAAATGATGGCGCCATTACCGATTCAACCGCCGCAATTATTTCTGTAACAGGTGATGCAACTTTCAAAGGGACTTCGATCACCGTAGATGGAGACACTGGCAATACGACGAACTTTGCCACCTTGAATTTCACAAGTGCTGGTGATGTGACGTTTGTTGAAGATAGTAGCACGGAAATCAAGGGCACAAATACAGCCTTGAACCTATTTGTCACCTCAGATGACAGCATCACTCAATCCGCAGGTGCTACGATTACAGCCAGTGGAACAGCAAGCTTCACCGCAGGTGAAGGCAATGATGTTACGCTGACCGAAGCGAATGATTTCCAAGACACGATTTCGGTTGTAGGGCAAACGCTGGCCGCAGGCAAGGTCGAGATATCCGACACCAATGCGATTGACTTAGGCAGTATTAATGCAGCGACTCTGATCGTGCTTGCAGATACCGATGCCGTGGGAAATGATGGTGACATTACCGATGCAACCGCCGCAATTATTTCCGTATCAGGTGATGCCACTTTTAGCGGAACTTCGATCACGGTAGATGGAGACACAGGCAACACGACCAACTTCAATACATTGAACTTCACGAGTGCTGGTGATGTGACGTTTGTCGAAGATAGTGACACCGAAATCACAGGCACCAACACGGCTAATAATCTGACGCTAGATTCTGGTGGAGATATTACGCAGGCCGCTCTTTCTACAATAACTGTAACTAACGAAGCAGACTTTATCTCAGGCGGCCCGACTAAAAGCATCACTCTCGCCAATGCTGGAAATGACTTTAATATCATTTCAGCCATCGGCGGCAGTCCGGCCATGGCGGTGAATATCTCAGACAAGGGGGATATTGTACTAGGCAAGATCGATGCGACCACACTTATCGTGATTGCCGATAGTGATAATACTGGAACCGATGGTACGATCACGCAAAAAGGTGCCACCACGATCTCGGCAATCAGTACGGCCAACTTTACTTCTGGAAACGGTAAAGCGGTTACGCTTACCAATGCCAATGAATTTCAAGGGGCAGTGACCGTTAGTGGTCAAACTGGCGCTGCCGGCGCGGTCAGCATTACTGATCTAACGGATCTGGAACTTGGTGCCATCAGTGCGGCATCTTTGGTTGCAATTGCTGATAGTAATGATTCACAAGACGATGGAAAGATTACACAAGATGGCGCTACCACCATTACCAGCGGGGCTTCTAGCTTCACCTCGGGTAAAGCGGAAGAGGTGACTTTAGCCAATGCCAATGATTTCACAGGCCCAGTCTCGGTAGTAGCCCAATCAGGTGCATCTGGTGCCGTTTCGATTACCGATACGACCGATTTAGTGCTGGGTACAATTGACGCGGCTTCTTTGATCGTCTCGGCCGATAGTAATGATTCAATGACGGACGGAGCGATCACGCAAGATGGGGCCACCACCATCACCACTGGTGACGCAGGCTTCACATCGGGCAATGCCAAAGCGGTGACTTTGACCAATATGAATGAGTTTACCGGAGTGGTATCGGTTGCAGGTCAATCGGCTGAATCGGGCAATGTCGAGATTTCTGATGTCAGTGCAATTGCATTAGGAGATATCACTGCGGCATCTCTTTCCGTCATTGCCGATGCAGACGCCGCGGGTAATGACGGAGCAATTACCGATGAAACTACCGCTGACATTGTCGTCTCCGGTGCCGCAGCTTTTAGCGGAACTTCCATCAAACTAGATGGAGATGGAGCGACTACGACCACATTCGGTACCTTGAATTTCAATAGTGGTGGCAGTGTCGAAATCGTGGAAGATAACGATACCGTGGTGACTGGAACGAACACAGCCGATAGCCTGACGTTGAGCTCTGCGGGCAGCATCACTGATACCACAGGGGCAGATATTGATGTTACCAACGCGGCTGTTTTGACCGCTGGCACATCAATCACCTTGGGTGGCGATGTTGGTGATGTCACCAACTTCGGCACATTGAACTTCACCGCCGGTGCTGGTGATACGGTAGCCATTCAGGAAGACTCCACAACGAATCTAGAAGGCACGAACACGGCGGGTAACTTAGTGCTGGAATCTGCCGGAAGTATCATTGAGAACCCGGGTGCTACGATTGAATTGACTCAGCCGTTGTTTGGTTCAACAACCACCGGCGATGCCAAGTTTATTGTCGGTGCTGATGACGCAATGGCAATGAACGGAAATCTGGTCATTGATTTGTTTGAAGACAACATCATTCGGGCCGCTGATTTTTCTGCCCAAGATATTATCGACACGATCAAGTCGTTGGAGTTTAAAAATGTCTACAACGATGATGATTTAGTGGGCAATAATGAAAATAAATTCACCGAAGCCAGTAGCCCTGTGCTTCCACCAGCAATACTTGAAACGCTGGATATTGAGTACACTCATGCTCCGCTGACGATTGAAAGTGTGGCTGTTGGTAACATCTTGACCGATGGATCGATTCGCATAGTTTCAGGCGATGGTGTACAAACCAAGTCAGCCGATAACACGGTGGTCGAAGATACATTCATCAACGACATCACCAACGTGACCATCTCAGCCACGCCAGCCGGGAAAACAGTTACCGGAGAATTTGAGTCTGATCGCTGGATTCAACTGGCCGACCAGGCGGGTGATGCGATCAACATCAATGGCGATGTCTCGTTCAAATCGAACTTGGGCTATTTGATTGAAGTCGGAACGACAATCACGGCGGACCCTACATCGCCTACTCCAACATTGGCGAGTCGTGGAACTGATAGTAAAGCCACCGTCAACTTTGGTGCAGTGAATTTCAATACTCGAAGCGTCGTCCAGCAAGAGGGGCATGTGACGATTGTTGAAGATAGTGATATGGTGATTTACGGTGACAATGAGGTAGACAGCCTATTTTTGCATGTAAGTTCTGCAAGCATCTCAGATCGTGATGACACGCAAATTGATGTTGATGGGTTTGCAGTCTTTCGTGCTGAAAATAATATCACTCTCGCCAATCACACCAATGATGTTCTAGACGTAACAGGAAATGCTACATTTTTCACGAATGGGGTGTTAGATGTGATTGATGTAGGTGTAACCCCTCAAGCTGATCTAGCTCATGCGGATCGCGGAGTTGATAGTGGGGCAATGGTTAATTTTGGTTCTGTTGATGCAAAAACTTCTCTATTGGGTGCTGGATCCTCGGGATCGATAACCATCAACGAAGATAGCGATACACTGTTTAGCCACTCCAATGCTGATTTGTTTTTGAATATATTTAATAGTTCGATTATTGCCAACACATTTGTCTTAGATTCGGATGGAAAAATTGAAGATGTTAGTGGAACAAGAATAGATATAAACGATTTTGGTCTGGGAAGCTTGGGTGGTTTTGCTCACTTCTCAGCAGCCACAACCATTACACTTGCGGATGATGCTACAGACTTTATCGACATCCAAAACAATGCCTTCTTTGAGTCACGCACTGGGCAGGCAATTGATGTGGGCGTAACGCCGACAACTCAATTAGCGGCTGCGAGAGGAACAGACAGTGGCGCCACTATCCGTTTTGGTAATCTTACCTTTAGTTCCCAAAATGGAACCAATGGGGATGTCACGATTCGAGAAGACAACTCAACACAGTTGGCCCATACGCATTTGGATGATTCCAACAAAGCCGATTCGTTGGTACTCGTCTCAGCAGGCGATATCACCGATGCAGCCAAAGTTGCACCTAATACTGCTACCAGCATCAACGTGACCAACTTTGCTGAATTCAACGCGGCAACCAATATCGTGCTGGCAGATAATACGGATGACCAACTGACCGTGGGTGGGAATGCCTTGTTCAGTTCGGCCAGTAGCGAGTTTTTCGCTGCTCCTGTTGCCGATCATCGAATCAACGTGGGTGTGACTGATCTTGATACCACCACCATGCCAACCAATGTGACACGCGGAACCGACAGCAATGCAACTGTTCAATTAGGAAGTGTGACTTTCAGTGGAGTAGAGCCCGATGGCATGGGTGGCATCGATACACATGTTACTATTCGTGAAGATAACACAATGGAGCTGGCAAACAGCACTAGGAGTTTACACGATAATAGAGCTGAGACCGTGTTTCTGGTGACTTCAGATAACTTAACTGATGCTGACGGAACGGATGTTACGCTGGAAGATTTTGGAGTGATGATAGCCGGGTCGTCCATCACGTTGGCAGATAATCAAAATGATTCGATCAGTATCGCTAATAATGCTACTTTTGGAACATTTACAGGGGCAGCCGTTGATATTGGGGTAACGCCTAATGCTCAAATGGCAGCAGCCCGCGGAAAGGATAGTAAGGCGAGTGTCAACTTTGGTAGCTTGCACTACACGTCGAATGCCAACTCTGCGGATATCACTATTTTTGAAGATAGTAACACTGTGTTTGATCGCGGAGCGTTTGCGAAATTCGAGACGCTTGATCTGGCGACTTATTTGGCTGATAGTTCTTCGGTCACATCAGCAGGGACCATTTTAGATAGCACTGGCACCGTATTCAACAACACAGCCTTTGCCGAATTTATTGCCCACGGATCCGCTGGCAGCAACCAGTCGATCACACTCGCCGACACCGCTACGGATAAAATGAGCATCGCAGGCAATGCCCTGTTTGAATCAACCGCCGGTGGAGACATTGAAGTCGGCGTGCTTCCCACAGCGACTGCTGGGGCCTTTATCGATATAGCGGCAACACGCGGAAAAGACAGTGGTGCCGTAGTGGATTTTGGATCACTGACAACCAATAGCCCTGCTGCAACTTCGAATGTGACTGTCCGTGAAGATGGCAATATGGTGCTATCGAACAGCCAACGACTTGGTCAGAACATCGATGCGGGCAGTCTGTTCTTTGTGGCATCTGATAGTGGCGATCTTCTTTTCCCATCAATATCAGGAATGGCAACTATCACGGACGCAACAGGCACGTCAATCAATTCCGTTGATTTGGCCGTCTTCCGTACCGATGACAGCATTACTCTGGCAGACAATAAAGGCGATTCATTAACGGTTGGCGCAAATGCTACTTTCTATACAACCGACTTAGAAAGTATCGATGTGGGTGTGACTCCCCAAGCAGACCCGCTTAATGTCAATCGTGGAACAGATAGCGATGCCCAAGTTACCTTTGGTAGTGTTCACTTTTCGGCAGAGAACCTACTGCCTGCTTTAAATACAGGTGGAGTCACGATCTATGAAGATAATGATTCCTTGTTCGACAATACGAATCAGGTATTGTTTGACTTGATAAATTTTGGTGATCAATTTGCTCGATCAATCGTATTTAGTTCTGCTGGAAATATTACGGACGCCAAAAGTACGAGCATCAGAACCGATTTCGGACTTAATGCCGCAGATTCGTTTGCTCACTTCTCGGCAGATAATCAAATCACGCTGGCGGACAAATCGGGTGACCGCATCTCAGTTCTAGGCAACGCATTCTTTGAATCAAAAACGGGGCAAGAGATTCATGTGGGTGTCGATCCAATGAAAGCAGTCAATGCTTTGGATCGGGGAGCGGATAGTGATGCGTTTGTCGAGTTCGGCACGCTCACGGTGGCTTCTTCAGGAAAAGATGGGCACGTTACCATCAATGAAGACAATGCAACTCTGTTTGATGATGCACGCTCTTTCAATATCCATAACGGCAATACCAGTATCGCAGAATCGTTGACGTTGCATTCCGATGGAAGTATTACCGATGCCGATTCGATGACCGATTTCGTCGTACGCGACTTGGCCCACTTCGAGGCACGGACTGGTGCGGTAGAATTTGATATCGTTTTGGGGAATGACTTGATGAATAATCAAGTCGATCTCAGCGAACTATTCTTCATCGCAAATGATGTTTCGATTGTAGAGCAATCGGACATCAATAGTGCTGCTGATCAAGGTATTTATCTCTATGATGGTTCAACGGCCAATGACCAGATTTCGATTCAAACTAGTGGGCATTTAATTCAGGTCAATGATGCTCGCCCTGGTGCGGTGGCAGGATTTGGCGAAAAGATTTCCGCTGTCAACGGATTGTTTCATGCAGGCGGGGCAGTCGTCTTAACGAACATTGAGTTCAGCACCCTTGCCGTACATGCTGAGAATACGGTCAAAGTCAAAGCAGACACCGCCCTGCAAACGACTGATCCTTCGCTCATGACATTCCCGTCAACAGATCCAATGGTCATGACAAAATTGACCAGCGACTTACTTCCCAGCTTCTTACCTACTTCCGACAGCGACACATTCGCCCCTCCGACTCCTGCTCCGACTGATGTCTCATCGAAAATGGATGCCGCTTCAAATATTAGCTTGTCCGTCGATTATTCGATGGTCATAGAAAATCATGGCGATCTTGTGATTGATAGTTTAACTGACACTGTGGGCAGTGTTACTAAACTAAACGGAATCGAAACGACTGGGACGAAGGCAGGTCATGTCTTCTTAGAAACTTTGAACAATGGAATGAATGGAGACTTGACGTTCAATGCAGCAGGGATCTCGGTTGATATTGCCAATCAAAAAGTGTTTACCGCCTTGGCTGCTGGTGATTTGGTGATTGACCCACTCACAGAGCTTGTCAGTCATGTGAACAGCACGTTGAGCGATCCTGTTGCTCCAGGATTTCCTGGCACACAACCTTTTGGCCCTGCTCTTACAAATACCATCGCAATGGATGGAGTTGTCACAACGATCTCAACCTATACCGATGTTAATCCCGCCGTTGTTTTAAGCGAAGGGCCTAGTTATGAAGTAAATGTGGACTCGAAGGGGGTTGTTCAAGCGGCAGGCAATGCGGTTCCGCTCGGTTATCGTGTAGATATCAAAATCGACAAAGTGGGAGAAGCGTTAGAAAAAAATAATCGCTTAGAAATCAATTGGGATGATGGGAATTCCGATGTGTTACTTTTCGAAGATGGAATTTCAGCCACGACAACCTTTAATCACTTTTATACGATTGGGTTTCCTGCTAGCCACGCGAATCAAGCTTTTGTCACGGTCAATGCGTACAACGACCCATTGATCAACTTGTTTGATGAAGTCACATCTTCAGCAAGTAAAGATGCCATGGGTTTAACAGGAGCCAAGGATCTTAACTTTGTAACTGACACGATCAGAGTGGTGTTTAAAGATCCTCCTCCCGCTCCAGAATTACCGGCTCCCTTTGTTAAACCTTTGCGTCCTGTGTATGAGTACCCGGCTGTCGCTGACCTGAGAAGCGCTATCGTAGCAAACGTGCTTGAATTTTCTGATGACCCCAAGGTCGTGATGCAAATAGATGATATATCGACACAACGGATAATTAATGAAATCACGATGGAATATGGCGAAAAGAGATCTTTGAACGGAAAGAACTTGTTTTCGCTAAAAGATGTCACAGAGTATATCGACAAAGAGCCAAGTTATTTGCCTGGCAAGTATGAAATATCCATTAAATTAGTCGGACAACAAGGGTCAAAGAATTATAAGTATGACAAGCTTGATCCTAGTAGTGTTGACGGCAGTTCTTCGAATCATTCATTGGAATACTTAAAGCAACTGGCTAATTCTCAAGAAATTGAACGCTCAACGGAAACGGCAGAGCAAGTCTGGGAGCAACAGTACGAACAATGGTTCCCGACTGTGGTGATCAAGCAGATTGAGGACAATTCTTCCGCGTTCGATTCAAAAGCAAATTCTGAAGGTTCAGATTCAACCGATCAGGTTTCTGGCTATGTGGAAGAACTATTGCTGGAGTCCGCTCCACAAGCCCAGTTGGCAGTGCTTAATGCAGATAACGATCTAAAATTAGGAGAAAGCTGGAAATCACGAAATCGTACCGATCTTGCCTTGGGCGTGGGAGGGGCAATGATCATGGGTGCTTATGCGATCAATACTCAAGCACAAAATGATCGTCGAGATGCTGTAGAAGAGACACTTTCGAGTAAGAAAACGAAGATCAAGTTCTCAAAAGGAACTCGATTAAGGGAACGACTTAAACGTATCTTCTAACTTTATTAAAAATCTCTGCTATTCACTCGCAATAAAATAGTTGATTTACCCACGTTTCAGACCAGTAAAATGTTTCTAAAGCGTGGGTTTTCTTATATCATCATAGAGAGAACCAATACTGTTTTTAATTTTGATACCTATCTTTTGGATAATGGGTTGAGCCTGACATCTCAACCAAAAGAAACTTTGGAGAGATCTTCCTATGTTTAAATGCCCTGAATGTGCAGCAAAGTTGCCAGAGTTTCAGAAGAGCAAAGGGTCGTGCCCTTATTGTGATGCCCAATGGGACAGCGACCAGTCGAGTGAGGAAACATCGGACCCCACGCAAACATTAAACATCGATCAAATGGAGGTGCCACCTGAGGAAGAGACAGCAGCAGGTAAGGCATTCGATGCAGGGAAGACGATTAACCTTGAACAGTTTTCATCTGAATCAGAAGATGATGATTCGAACATCGGGGGCACCGTGCAGATGCCCCAAGATCTAGAATCCTCCAACCAAGATAACGATCAGACTGTAGAGCTTGATTCCGGAAGTCCGGCAGCAATTCCTGAAGTGCCCGATCCAATGGTTCCTGATCCTGCGATGGCCTCACCTGATCAAACTGTGATCATGCCCGATGATGTAGAGGAAAATCCTCCACCGGTTATTGATCAAACGGTAGTCATGCCTGATGGTGATGATGCTTCGTTTGAAATTCAATCGAGTCCAGCAAGTGATGACAATTCGGCTGATGTAAACCAAACTGTCGATCTTCCATCCGATAAGGGGGATTCCCCTAATATCCAGCAGACGATGGACCTTTCAGCAGAGGATAATAGTGGAACCGAGATTGATAGAACGATCGAGCTACCACAAGGTCAAGCGGCCGATGCGGATGCTGGTCAAACATTAGACTTGGGTGAAGCCGCTGGTGCAGCGTCACCAGGGCAAACGGTTGACTTGCCATCGGATGGTTCCGATATAGATCGCACGATGGAATTAGAGGATCAAGGAGACGGTTCGCATGTGGCCTTTGGATCTCAACCCCTTTCTCCGTCCGGCGTGAAAAAGTATTGGGCCGATGCCGACGATGGTTCGGCAACTCCGATGACCTCGCTCAAAACTGCAACGGTAAGCAAAGGAAGAGACCTGGGCGTTGAAATACCTGAGCGGATGATTGTCGATAAAGAAGACAGCAGTAAGGCTTCCGACTATAGAATAATTGATATTCTAGGCGAAGGCGGAATGGGAACGGTCTACGCGGCCGATCAACTCTCGGTTCGGCGTAGAGTGGCCATTAAAACATTGAAGCGAGGCAAAGGTGAAAAGGCAGATGATCGGACCAAGTTTTTAACCGAAGCGATTCTGACGGGTTTTCTTGATCATCCGAACATCGTCCCGATTCACGAGCTAGGACAAACCGGAGATGGTTCACTTTTCTACAGTATGAAGCTGGTCAGTGGAACACCGTGGAATGAAATCATCCGCAAAAAAACGGAAGCCGAAAACCTTGACTATCTCATGCGTACCGCAGACGCAATGGCTTTTGCACACTCACGAAATGTCATTCACCGTGATCTAAAACCCGAAAATATCATGCTGGGTGAGTATGGCGAAGTGCTGGTAATGGACTGGGGACTAGCAGTTGATTTATCAAGAAATGAACACTTCAACATGGGTGGTACGCCTGCTTACATGGCGCCTGAAATGGCGAAAGGGCCATTGGAACGCATCGGAAAAACCAGTGATATATATTTACTCGGTGCAGTCTTATACGAAATCGTGACCGGCTATCCGCCGCATGCTGCAAAAACCGTGACTGCTTGTTTGATAGCAGCAGCGCAAAACACAATCGTTCGCTCTGATAGTAAGAATAAATTGAAGCAAATTGCTCTCAAAGCCATGTCCACCTCGCCCAAGCTGCGGTACAACAGCGTTGCCAGCTTTCAAGAAGCCATCCGCGAATACCAGTCCCACGCACAAAGCTTGGTATTATCGGTCAGGGCCGCGTCCGACTTAGATCAGGCGAAAACAGAAAAAAGTTACGAACTCTTCTCGCGTGCCATCTTTGCATTTCGAGATGCAACCGATCTTTGGGCCGGAAACGATCAAGCACGCAAAGGGCTGAAAGAGGCCCGTTTGGCTTATGCCCAATGTGCTTTTGAAAAAGAAGATTTCGATCTAGGAATTCAAAACCTCGACCCTGGCGACCCTGACGAACGCCCCTTGTTCGATCAGTTGACGCATTCTTCGAAAGAAAGCAAACAAAGAACCAAACGCTTACGCACCGCACGGCTTACTGCGGTTGGGTTAATCCTTGTCTCCTTACTTGGTGCGTTGGGCGGAATTGTTGTGGTCAATGGATATCGTAACCAAGCTGTTGAACTTAGTAATGATTTAGTAGGAAAGAATGAAACTCTTGAAAATCAGAAAAACCAAATAGAAGAAGATAGTAAGAAAATCGTGGAGCAAAACAGTACCCTTCAAGAACAGTATGTCAAAATTACAACGGCTAACGCAACAATTACTAAGAACATTAAGGATATTCAGACTGCTAGTGATAAGATCAGTAAGCAAAATACCGAACTTGAACAAAAACAAGATGAACTATCGGAATCTCTTGTTGCAACTACCGAAGCCAAAAACATTGCGGTAGCAGCTGAAATAGAAGCAAACACACAACGTAAACTAGCAGAGTTTAACGGCGTCTTCTCCTCAGTCGGACTTGCACAATCCAAAATTGAAGCCAACGATATTGGCCGAGCATTGGATTTGTTGAATGTAAATGTTCCTGCTGAATTTCGAGGCTGGGAATGGAAACATCTGTACCATCGCTGCCATGCCGATGCCTCTCAGATAGAAGCCGACTCTGCGATTACCGCTGTTGATGTTTCAGACGATGGTACGATGCTAATCTATGGCACATCCTCTGGTACCGTCCACCTTGTTAATCGTAACGGGGAGTCCATCGGAAAACCATTGATCATGGGTGAGTGCTCGATCAGAGCAGTTCAGTTCTCTCCAGATGGAACCAAGGCTGTTATTGGAAGTAACCACGGTACAGATTTTCTGGCTCAATGGGATTTGAAAAGCCCTGATGCAGTACGGATTGATCTGTCAAAAGTTCTGATCGGTTCAACTGGCCCTTTTCAGGCAAACTTTGTTCAGTTTGCCGCAAATGGAGATGCTTTCGCGGGTATCAATGGTTACTTGATTCGAGTCTCGGCGGATAAAATCAGCAGTCCTCGCTACTTCAGAAGAGTGATGAATGACTCTGCAATTTCACCCGATGACAAAAAAGTTATTGCTCTCGGTCAAGATCTTGATACGGGTCGTGCGGATGTTCTTTCTTCCTTGACCTGGGAGGAAGAAGGAACGGTTCGGTTAAATCTACCTAACGTCGAAATTACTGCGGGACGATACCTTGACAATCAATATGTTGCTCTGGGCACTAAGCATGGTCAGTTTCTATTGTGGGATTCAAGCACCAAGAGTGATCCAATCCTGGCAAGACAATATGATTCCGAAGTAACTCAAATACAGTACGATCAGAATTCAAACATGCTCGCTGCCGTTACCGGAAGTTCTATTGAACTTTGGAAATGGGATGCTGAACTGAAAACGCTCTCTCCCTATAAGACTTTAAGAGGTCATCTCGATTTAGTGACCTGTTGCGTTTTTGCTGATGGCGGTAAGACACTTATTTCAGGAAGTATCGATAAAACAGTGCGAAGTTGGGATCACGCCCAATATCGAGACCAACTTGATTTCCCTCAGGAACATAATGTATTACACGCTTCGTTTTCCTCGGATGGCTCTTTAATTGCAACCGGAGATTTCAGCGGAGCCTGTCGGATTTGGGATCGAAGTAAACCCAATTCGCTCCCTCAAATCTTTCAAGAAGGGGACTGGCTATTAGAAGAAACTAAAGCACACTTTAATGCTGTTTATTCTTCCGACGGAAAATATGTTTGTACTCAGATTAGTGGAGTTGGCGTTTTCGTTTGGGATGTTCAATCAAAACGACTGCTAAAACAAATTCCAATCGATAGCGGCTCTGTCTCTGTTACTGCCTTGTCCAACTCCTCTCTCTTTGGAGTTCTAGATTCAACAGCAGGCGATCTACTCTTCGTAAATCCTGTATCGGAAGAAATAGAAAGAATCTCTCTCTCTGGGAACGGGCTTGAAGTATTGTCTTCCGTCAATAATTTCGCTGTTTCTCCCAGTAGAGAAAATGTGGCCATTACTCGTTATGCACGTATCGAAGTCTATCAGATTTCAGAGGATCGGACTGCAACGAAGCGGTGGGAGCAAGAAATACCGAATGAAAAGGGTGTTGAATTTATTGATGACAATCACCTAATTCTTAGTCACTCAGCAGGCATCATGGTTGTTGATCTGGTCCAGGAAATACCTGAAGCCAAACTATCCAGCGAAGGTGAAAAACCGATGGACTTTGAAATTTTCCCCGATCGTAATAGCATTGCAATGATTGTAGGAGAATCAAAGAGTGTGATTAAAATTTGGAATCCTAAATTGGATGAAACTAAAACCACGCGTCTAGATACGGCAATCCAACGATTAAGTATTCGTTCAGATGGTAAATCTCTTGTCCTGAGTAGTAAAACTCAGGTCTATCTTTGGGATCTACAGCAACCTAAACCCGAGTTACAAATAAATACATTAGGTAAGGGTAGGCAAATCACAGGAGTCGAATGTTCACCAACAAACAATAACGAAATTATGGTCTTCTACACAAACAAGGATGTCGAAAAATGGGACTTAGATAAAAAAACAATCTTGGCTCGTTTAAATTCCTCCCGTAGTGTAGTGTTCACTGATTTAATTGAGAACGATACGAAGTTAGTCTCGGTACATGCAGATGGAGTACTTCGGATTTGGGATGTAGCAAATGGCCAAAAAATTGCACAAACCAATATCGGAAATAAATCAATTCGTGGCGTGAGCATCAATCAAAACCTAATTGCCTTGGCCGCCAATGATAGTTCTAACAAACAAGGTTCTGTTATTGTTATCAATCTCGATACCTTACAGCAGGAAACCATGATTGCCCCGCTCAGTAGCCCCGCAAATTCGGTCGCTTGGCATACACATGAAAGCGTGAACTATTTAATTGTTGCATCCGCTAGAGACACAATTGCCGCAACCGCTAGTAGCACACTTCAATGGTTTAATGCTGAGACTGGCAAAGCAGTCGGAGAACCGTTTGCTGAAGCATTGATAGATGGAGAGAGAGAAGATAAACATAACGGTAGTTTCCAGAGTGTTGTTGTTTCTGCGAATGGAAAATATCTGGCGGCAACCAGTAGTGATAAGAAAGTGCGCATTTGGGTCGACTTTGACCCGAACGATATGAGCAAGGCCAGGTCAACTTCCAAAGATGGACACTCTACCACTGTGACGGCAGCCGCTTTTTCAAAATCAGGAGATCGATTAGTCACCGGAAGTGAAGATCGTAGCCTGATTGTGTGGTTGTTAGACGACCAAAAACAGAATCAAGAAGAAGCGGCACCCGGTGCTGAAACTAAACCTAAAGAAGACTTGTTGGTACAGGAAGTTCTTCCCCTACATGGACATCGAAAACGTATAAATTCAATCGTCTTTTCACCCGACCAACAGGAATTACTGACTTCGGGGAGTGACAATCAATCGATTGTCTGGCTTTCATCCCAGAAGATTGATAAGCAAAAATAGATGTTAAAACATACAACGAGAGACGCTTTGGCAGCTTTCGAATGCGAGTGCCCCCCCGACGGGACTGCATGCTGGCAAAATTGAAGAATCTCAGGTGGTAGTTACCGTACTCTTTCATGTTTTTACAATTTTATACGCAACCAGGATAGAATTAATGGAGATAATACAAGAACCTGTGGCATTAAGTACGATACTTTGAATTAGGGATATTCAAGGTTTGCTTCTCTATTACTCAAACTTGTGAGTCTGATTTTGCGTTGCTCGCTAGAAATATACTCTGGAAACCTGTCTGGCCGAAAAATTTGGGTCAGTGAAGGTCAGATAATGCAGATCGGTCGGACTAAACGATCAGATTTTGCAATTACCGAAGATCCTCATCTATCGAGTGTGCATTTCTCGGTTGAATGTGTTGCGGGGAAAGTGGTGATTCGAGACCTGGATAGCCGCAATGGGACATTTGTCAACGGAGTTCGCATCCAAGGTGCTACCCTGAAGCATGGCGATAGTATCTCGGTGGGAAAAACTCACTTTCAAGTAACAATTCTTGATGCCTCGAATGCAGATTCCATCGATAAATTTCCACCCACTCGTACCATCGACACCGGTAGCCGGTTACCAAGCGAACCTCAGATCTCGGCCGCAAATTACTCTCAATCAGGTTTTGGTTCTTACTCTAGCCCACAAGATGATGATTTGGGGCGAACAGGTGCCAATGATCTTGATCCAGAGATCACCGAAATGCTTCCGCCAGCGAATAGATTGCCTGCATCGAATCCTAGTTCAGCGTCTGCGGCTGAAGAAGGGATGTATCCTCGTTTAAGTAGCATGTCATTTAAGGATATACGAAAAAAAGCCGGATTAGGAAGTGACGATTTTAAACGGCATGATACTCCATCTGAACATTCGCTTAACCTCGATCCACCATTATATTACGAGTCGCGGGTGACCTCCTCAGGTCTCACCTATTTTTGTCCTGGCGATCAAGAGATTTCACCAACCGAGGTGATTCCGCTGCTTGAGCGAGGACGCAATCTTTACGCAATGATTAACTACACTCAAATGCCTGCTGCTCAGCAGAAATCTTTCTATCGAGATTGCCTTGCTCGCGGTGCGATGCCGATTTCAGAATCGCAAATTATCATCTCTCGCCAAGACCAGTTGCCGTTTGACGAGATCGTACGCAATGCTTGGGGAAGAGATGCAGTGGTGCTAATCACTTCGCGTAAATCAAAAATTGAGTTTGTGTCGCAAGCCTTCCAAATAGCAGGGAAGATCTGCTTTCCCAGTATACTTCTAGAACACCTGGAAACTGCCGATTTACCGGAGTTAAAATCACTACTCGGGAATTTCTCAACCCTCATGGTCGAACGCGACCACGGTGCCTCTTGGTCAGTCTTCAAAAACGACAATGAAATCCGCACCTGGAAAACATTAGGCATGCCCTGCCCACCAGTTTGTGCTTAAGTGGGAAGAACGGTATTGTTTCAGTTCAGATTCATTGTTGCATAGCAAGCAATGAGTGATCAGGCCGCTCATATATTTCACTCCGGTTTTTCAGGCAAATATGCAAACTCAAGTCTCGTTGACACATGCTCCCCAATAAATGCCTCGACCCAGTAGCTGCTTTGTTCACTTGGTAGTTTCGCGAAGTCGACTAGATTGATATTAAAGTACCCACCGTGGAGGATATTTTCACTTGTGCCAGGTGCTACAGTACTACCATCGCCACGAACTTCTACGATTTCTTCTCCACCCTCTTCACCCGGAACAAAAGGAGGAATGAGTCGATGGATATCGTTATCTAGAATTTTAAGAATTCCTCCCCCTCGATCTCGTCGAACTAGAACAAGAGTCAGCCAACTAGCAGGGTAGCCATTCGATGATCGATACAAATTGTCATCAATCATAAATGCCCCACGAAGAACAATTTGATCTTGAGGGTACCTGTACATTGCTTTCTCTAAGTAAATTTCAATGCCTGGTTCTTTAACCTCTGGGCTATTATTGTTACTAATTGCATTTGGATATTTTTCTACTGGAGACATTCGAACTCCTTTAAATGAGTCTTAGCTATATTTTGGAATCTTGAAGCTATCGGTTAATTCTGTTCCTTGGATGAATGTAGAACAATTTACATCGTCAGAGTTGTGATACACAATAGGTCGGTCACCTGAATACGTGACAGCAGGGCTCACCGACCCATCTGGATTTGTAAATGCTTTAGATTTTACACTACCATTCATATATCCGCTAAACCACAGCACACACTTTTCCTCACTACAATGGCTTGGGTTTGGGTTGTGAACTCCAGAAGCTGGGTCTTCCCAAGGCAACCCTTTTACTAATCCCATATTATGAGAGACTTCATGAAGGGTTGTTCCCTTAATCATTTTTTGGAACTTCGTTTTGTAAGATTCCTTCATTGCTCCCACGCAAATAGTACAAAAACATCTGCTAGCGATTCCATTTATCCCTCTCCATTTAAAGAGTTCAATTGTCACTTTAATGGGGAACCGTGATGCTGAAATCACTGGGGTAGATTTTAGCCTTACTTTTACTTTCGTTACTTTTAAAGGGCTTAGCCCTGTAACAGTGTTCTCAACCATGGATGAAACATCAACATTGTTTTTATCTTTAGCAGTTACTTTTATCCAGTTATGTATCCCAGCAACTGTTTTAGTTGAGCCAGCATTGAAGACATTGTGGTTATTGAAACTAAAGCTCTTGGATTGTGCAGTGAAGTTTAAAGTATAAGGTTTCCAGTATCGATATTTTGAAGAATCATAGATCAAATTATCAATGGCAATGAATACAACTTTTCGTTTATTATAGGTAGTTTTTGTTTTCCCATTCTTTGTGGCGGCAACGTAGAGTTCTTTTAACTTGTCCCAGTCCACTTTATAGGGTAAAGAAGACGTTTCGCCAGAATCCGTTAGTTTTATATAACATTTCTTTAGTTCATCTTTGAAATGACTAATCGTGGAGCTTGGTAAACTATAAGACCCTCCCCCCTCCTTTTTCATCTTAACCTGAGAATACCAAAGCTTTTTCCAGACTTCAAACTTGCCGGTCTTTGGTGATGGTGCAGACTCTGCTGAGGGTGGAGTAGAAGACTTAGGCTTCTCGGCAGATGCACTTACACAGAACTTATCTCCACCATAGTGGCCTAACCGAACTATTATTTTTGCTTCCCCCTTCTTGTCTGTAATTGTTGACGCAATGAAGGAACTGTTATAATGAGTTCGAAAACGTTTTCTCCTTTTTTTACTATTGGGTCTGTGAAAACGAGCACCATGGAAATCGGGGCTTTTCACTCCGGTATCTGGATTGCCAGATTCAGTTCCTTTGTAATCTAGTTTTCGATTCTTAGATCCTGGATGAATTTGAAAATAAACTCTTTTTTTCGATAACTTTTTATCGATTTTAGCCGTGATTAGAATATTTCTTCCATGATGTTCTAAAGTGCCATCAGGCTTGGGATCACAATCAATTTTGCTGATAGATCCATCTTTCCATTTTAGTGAGATTTTGAAATTGACATATTGCTTTCTGTCATCTGTCGGGGTGACAGAGACTACTTTCCACTCTTTCTTCTCAAGTTTTTTTGCTTCTTTCAGTATTTCGCAAGCTACGCACTTTCCACTAATGGAATCATCGGGAAAATTACTCGTGTCACGAAAATCATCGAGAGTGTCTTCAAAATCGTCATTAAAATCCTCTCGTTCATCGCCAGAGGCTTTCTTATATTGATTATTTATTCCCCATAGCTTACGAAGTAGATTCTTCTTTTTATTTATCGCCGTGAGTAAGTTTTTTTTCCTCTTCGAATCAGGCAGGTCTTTGATCGCATTCTCCGCCTTAACTAATTTTGAGAATTGGTTTTTGGTATAATCTCTGCGTCTACCATACGTTGATTTTTTCTTCTTTTTTTTTGCCATCAATCTTTCCATTCACGGAGATCATACTATAGCTATCACTTCTTCTAATTGTTTTCTATCTCAAGAGAGCACTTCATCATCTAAATCATCTAAATCAATCTCATTCGGGTCTTCATCCCAGGCATCTACAATCTCAAAAGGGTCTTCACCCGCACCATCTAGTCCGAAGCGATCTGTACAGTCACGAAGATATGCGATTTTTTCTGTTTCATTGAGGCTTCCCGCTGTAAGAACTTCAATTGCCCAATCTGTTTGTGGATTGGTATCGAAGTCTTGCCCGAGTTCAAGCTGAATCGCCATGAACTCAACCAGATTGGGCTGAAGCACGATTTCATAGGAATTTGCTTTTGCCATCGAGAGCCTTACAAAGGTCAATAATTGTTCCTCGGTAAAACAACAAACCTCTTCAGGATAAATATCAGTCAGGTATTCAATCGCTTGTTGTTCAAATTCCAAGATTGCTCTTCGTGGGAATTCCTCCGCTTGCTCATTGCGTATTTTGAACATGACTTGTCCTCTCAAAAGCTTAATATCTGGTAGATAATTTTCATGTTCCCTTGCTCAGTCAAATTCCCGGCCAGACAAATGAACCGGCGATAACCGGGTAAACGTATCGGACTCTAAGTCTTCTAGATAGAAAATCGATCGAATTGGGCCATAGAATTCGTCGAGTTCATTGGCGGTGCAGGTTTCGATGTAGGTAGGGATGACTCGGGGGTCATAGTAGCGGAAGTAAACTTCGCCTTCGTCTGGGAGATCGACCATGAGGAAATGCCGCAGGTGCTTTCGCATTGCTTCAAGATCGGCATTGGCTTCTAATACGATTCCCCACGGGGTTCCCTTTAAAATGGTGGTGACCCAATCTAGCAGCTCTTGATCAAACTGGGCCAAATACGGGGCGATATGCCACAATTTTTCTTTGGCATCTCCGCGATACAAGCAGACAAAGCGTTCTTTCTCTTGGAGTACTCTGGCTTGAATAAAAGATTCGTCGCAACTATCCAGAATTACATAGTATTTATTGGGCGAGTTCATTAGCGACTCTTCAAAATCTGCACGATCAATTGGATCGTTTTGCAATAAAGAGTTTGCCATGGGATCTGCCTCGGTTCAATAATAAAATGAAATTTAACTCAAGCGTAAGGGCATTTTTTCACAAACGGAACTGCCGCTGCTTTGGCCGCACTCATGGCTCCTGCCGCCGGACCACCACCCATTTCGCCAATCATCACGGTAGGAAAGCCAAGAACAATTGAGCCACCGTGCGCGGTCATGTCTCCCAAGCGAGCAGCAGGCATAAAGCCGATGAAGACGCCGGTTGAACCTTTCACGATAAGATCAGGGGGCCCGGCACAGACACACATGTCAGTAACACGGGCTGCTGGCATAAAGCCGATCAGCACTGTTGGGCAACCCATCGCAATGGGCCCGCCAACATGTGGCACCACTCCGGTGACCATGGGGCAAACGTGCATGTCAGAAATTCGTGCAGCAGGAGGCATGATGTTTCCTGGTGTAAATTAAACAGTGACTAGGAGTCTGGTAGTGATTTAAAACCGGTTTCTTCTTTATGGGCCATCAGCGGTGTCGATGGTTTCGCTTCGACAACTTCATCAGCAGGCAAGTCTGGAGTCAGTGGTGATTCGACTTGGACTCCGCTACCGGACTGTGCTGCTCCACCTGAGTTAATATTGACCAGTATGCCTTGGATAGAAATACCTGCGGGGCCTATATTAATAAAGTTGCCACCCACTTTGAGCGAAATATCGAGGGCCGATTCCAAGACCAACTTCATGCCAGATTTGAGGTGGATTTCCATGCCAGCTTCAAAAGCTATTTTCGACGCGGCTTTGGTATGAATATCTTTTCCACTATCAAAACTTAGGTTTCCACCAGTTTTAGTCGCAGAGACACCAGAGACGGTTAAATGTGATGATCCGACATCGCTTTTGGAGTCACCAGCGATTGTCAGTGATTGTGAACCATCAATTTTTGTTTTCGAGTCACCTTCGATGGCCATATCGACACCAGGCTGACCCACACTGACTGCGATACTTTTCTCGACAACCAAGGCCAAGTTCCCACCCGCTTCGGCTTCTCCGTTGCCGATCATGATGGACTGATTGCCTTCGATATGCTCTTGTTGATTCCTTTTTACATTGATGTCTTTATCTTGGTAGATCATCTCATGTTGAGAGCCACCTTTGTCGCCATCTTTTTCCCAGCCTATAATTTGCGAACGGTTGCCATAGATACGGGTCGTCGAGTTGCTTCGTACTCGTACATCCATATCTTTTTGCGCGTGCATGAATAGCAATTCCTGATCGGCCTTATCGTCGAACATCAGTTCGTTGAAGCCTTTGCCGTCAGGTGTGCTATTGGTTTTGAAATAGGTACGCGCTTTTTCGTCTGGTAGCTTGTAATGGGGTTCCTGAGTTTTATTGTAGACACTGCCGACAATCAGTGGCCGATCTGGATCTCCATTGAGAAATTCGACCACCACCTCTTGTCCTACACGGGGAATCGACATGAACCCCCATTTTTTTCCGGCACTATTATGTGCCACACGGATCCAGCAGGAAATTTGGTCTTCTGGCTTGGTGCGGCTTTTATTTTCTGGGCGTGCCCAGTGAAAGAGTACTTTGACGCGACCATGTTCATCGCATTCAATTTCTTCGTCTCCCTCTCCAACCACCGTAGCTGTTTGGGCGCCATAGACCATTGGCTTGGGAGTCACACGGGCAGGACGATATTCAACTCCTTGAGGAATACACTGAAAACTATTGGAGTACCCAGGTGTTAATCCGGAACCGCTAATGTACCCGGCGTTTGATCCGGTGTGTTGAACTGATGTGATAATGAATTTTTTTCCGTGATCTTCTACCACTTTATCTGGCGAGTGCAGTTCGAAGAGCCCGCCTGCCAAAAATTCGGTACGTACACCGGCCCCTTTAATTTGATCAAAGTCGGTTTCTTCCTCCCCTATCCGTACATCAGCGATTGCATCTCCTTGTTTTTTATCGTTGGCGCCAGCTTTTGAGTCTAAATACAAACCAGGGTAATCGTACAGCTCGTATTTTTTAAAAGTGGAGCTTAAAGGGTTGCTGATCTGAGTATCAGTCGGTGTTTCAAGGCTTTGATACGGATTCAGAAAGTTGAAATCGGTATGAGACCAGGCCCCTGAAACAAACTCGTAGCGATGTTTCCAATCGGTGATATCATCGTCTACGCCTGAAACCGAAGTGATTGGCTTGAAGGACATTTTTTTCTGGGCAAGGTCATACGCGCTTTGTAAATCATCCGTGATAATAAGTTCATCGCTATTGGTGCCTATTTTGGTCGATCCTTCTGGCTCTTGATTGAAGAAATAGCAGATGCCAGCTTGTTCCATTAAGCGAGAAATGAAATTGAAGTCGGTTTCACGATATTGAACACAGTATTCTAATTTGGGGTAGTTGCCCGATAGCTTGAATTGGTGTTTTGCGATATTTTTTATCGGTTCACTCTTAAAAACCGCTTCGATAATTTCAGGGATCGACTGATCTTCAAAAATACGACAGTCTGAAGTCTGAGTTAAAAACCACAGCCAAGGGACCATCTCAACGCGAAAAAGTGCATTTGATGCTGCTGAGTAATCACGCGAAAATCGATTGATATAGCCTTTGATTAATCGATTTTTTTCATCTCCTAAGCTTAACCGCAAGATCGCAGGCTTGTAGATTAATTGCTCTGGCTTGGGGATCTCGGCAGACTCAAGTTCTAACTCAAAAGAAAATAGCTGAGAGATTTCTTCATGCCCTGTGAAGCTACGCAATAAAAGCTTATCACCCTGCGGTTCAACAAGTTCAAAAAAACGTTTTTCCTGGCTCTTGCTCATAGATTTTCTACATATTCAGGACTGATAAACAATCGATTTAAGATGTATTAACTGTCGAACGGGACATTTTAATAATTCGTGTGTAATCATGGAATACCTAGTGCGAGATGAGTAAGCTCTCTTGGTTCAATGAACCTACTTTTGGTTGTACGTTTTCAAATCCCATCTTCCTTCAATGCCCATGTGCCTTCAAATCACAGGTCGCCTCAATGCACCCATCTGGGTCTCCATTATCGTCGATTTTTGTATAAATCACATTGATTTCTGTGAAGTTTAAACCGAATCTTTCTGTCGTGAAGGAGCCGCTATTCAAATCATCCGTGGCTAAGACTTCATAGAAGGTAATATGCACATCTTTAAGTATATATTCCATGAGGAGACCGGGGGAATCTCCTTTATTCATTCGAGTTAGCTCAATATGAACTTCCGAGAAAGTTTTACCGTTTGAGCAATGTTGCACGATCTTAGGGCTGGCCTGATCGATCGAACGCTCTATTTTAAAATCAGAATGGTCGGCATGATCTCTCCGTTGTGCACTCCCCGAGGGTTGAGGGCTGTTGATAGCGTGTGAAACCGAAGTGCATTGTAGCCAATCGATGTGGTGTATTTCTTTGCTTCCCCCCTTGAGGTCATTGCTCTTCTTTTTTTTATCGCCAAATAGAAGATAAATATTCATTGGTACTTCAACTCTTATTAAAACGAACCCTGGAAATATTTCAATATTACTGAAGTGATTGTTTCAGTCTTTTCTGTTCAGTTGCAATCGTAATTTTGAAATTGATGTCTGTATGCCAATTCCAATGAATGGTTGATAAATAAAAAGCGTGGATTCAAAATTGGAAAGACAATTACTCAACTGCAAGTAGAAGACGGAAAGGGTTGGAGGAATGAACAATCATTCCATCCAACCACTCTCTGTTTGCCCTGATTTACTGAAGCGGAGTAAAGACTTTTACAGCAGCGAAATGAGAGACTCAAGTCCCTCTTCGCTTATATTAGTTATGAACTTTTTGATACTCCCGCCGGCACATCCCATCCCCCAACAACATCACCTTGAGGAGCAAAAGTCTCCTTGTCAAATTTAGTATATGTCCAAACGATTGTACCGAGTGAAAAAGTAATATCTTCTGTTGGGTCTCCAGCGACCCCATCAGAGAATGAGACGCTGGTAATCTGGACGGCTGTCAATTTAAATACGAGGTAAGGTTTTTTCTTTCCCATTGTTTGACACAAATGAATAGTTACTTCAGGAATTGGTTCTCCTAAGAGCACTTTCTCCATGAGTTTCGGAGTTGATGCATCCGTTTTTTTATTAATTTCAATATCACTACAAACTGGGGTGGAACGCGATCGTTGGGCGCCAGATGCACCCTCAGGGATTTCATTCTTCACTAATTGTGAAATGGAATTTAACTCAACCCATCCCTCGTGATCTGTGTCCTCGCATTCCCCTTCGATATCGCCAAATTTAATGTAAGCAGCCATGATAGTTTAACCCTTTGTAAAATGAACCCTAAAAAATTGTTTCAATGTGACTAAAGCGTTTGTTTCAGTCGCATGTGTTTCAGTTACTATAGTTCTCTGATGAAACAGAAAATCGTTGCGTCTTTTCCCTGATTTAATTTGTTTTTTATTGAAAAGTCACGTTTGCCCAGCAGTTGAACTCCCCCAAGAGCAGATCAGTATAAAGACTTTGAAACCAGTTTGCACCTATATTCTGGTGTTTTTGTGTTTAATTTTGGGGGATATTTAGCTCGACATCGACCAGTGGTACGCCTTGGGTTAATTCTGTCTTGCTCCAGATATTTAATACTGGGCTACTCCCTTTCAACGCTACTTCACTTTTAAAATAGAAGCGATGATCGACTTGGGTGATTATTTTCGGGTCTCGTAGATCGTATCGATAGGTACGCTCAATCCTGATGGGTTTTACCTGGTTTGATTTAAATTCAAGATGGTGCGGCGATACGGACTTACTATTCGCTGTTGGGCGAACTTCGACTGAAATTAGATAGGCTGCATCTGAATTGTTGGTCTCTCCCCCTGAACTCTCCAGAATAAGATCTCCGGCCTTAAAAATGGGTTTTCCAGAGGCATTGTTCAGGGGTGAGTTAATTTTTCCACTCTCGTCTAACGGAAATGTTTTTAGTGGTGGAAGTTCTTTATCCATTGCGATGTAAAGTTCGACCTTGGCTTCTCTAGCGTTGGCGGGCCAATCCGGAAGAGTGAGCAGAAATCGAGGGTATTGTTTGTGATTCTCAAAGTTTAAATCGGTAACAATATAGGGATCAGGCAATTTACGACCTCCCTCGATAGCGAAAATCTCTGCCCAGATATGATAGGGCTTATAACTAAAACTGGTATTGTCGTTGTTGCGAATTCGTACCGGAATTTGCAGAAGACCTCCTTGATTCTTGGGAGCATTGAAGTAGATAAACTCTGCGTGATACTCTTCCGTCTTACGGTTGATCGAAGAGTCTTTCACGACCTCCACTTTTTCAGATAGAAATGCCAACAGTTTTCGTTGGGTGTCGTAGGCTAAACGTAAAGACTCACCCCCTGCTAACTCTACCGGCAGACTTGCATCTTCGGGAAGCTGATGGGTTTTAACAATAAATTCGGTGCGGCTGTTTACTTTCTGCTTGGCAGTCCAGGTATCATTAAATTTATTCTCCCCGCCCTGTTTTCCGTCTTTTTGAGTCACAGTGAAGTGTTCGTTGGTAGTGACGAGCGCCTTGATGTTTTCGACTAGTGCAATCCTCTGTTTCACATTGAAAAATTGCCCCCGTCCTTCCCCTGCTAACCAGCCAAGCTCTTCTACCGTATTGACTTCTGGTCGCTCGTCAACAGGCAGTTTTTTCGAATTAGGCAGTTGAAATCCTGCAATATGAAGCTTCACATCAGTTTTATCCATTTTCAGGGTTGTTTGTAGCTTCAATGCGGTGCTATTTCCATAGCCATCGAGTGTTCTAATTTGAGTGTTGACGCCATCGGTGATGGCAACAATGTGCGAGTTATTGCCCGGAGTTATTTGATTAAGGGCTTGGCGAATGGATTCATAAAGCGGCGTAATTCCATGTCCATTTAGCTTTTTGATTTTACTAACAAATGCTTCAACATCGGTTTGCAGGGGAGTTTTCGCTTGCCCTTCGGGAACCAAAGTGGTCCAGGATTTTGAAACTAAAAATTCTACGTCATTGTTAGGATTCACATCTTCTGGCACATTATAACCATCGACAGGTTCTATATCCTCAATACTATTTCCAACATGAATTCGATGCCCAAACGCGACTACTTGAACACGAAAGTTTGATTTTGCTGAGAGAGAACGGAGTACATCGATTAAGGCAATTTTGGCATCTGCCATTCGGTCTCCTTTCTCTGGTTTATTGGGATCGGGGGCCATTGAACTAGAGCAATCAAGTATGAAGATCACATCTCCTTTTCCAAGATCATCTGCAAGGACTTCAATTGTTGGCACAACCGGTGATGGTAAATTGATTGTATAGGTACGTGTCGGGATGTCTTTCAGGCTGTTGTTGATAATCGTAACTGGAGATTTCTTAACATGGCCACGATATCGAGTTCTCACGAATAAATCGCCAGAACTTTTATGATTGTCAGCTTGAAAGCGTTGGACGAATTGAGGCAGAGTGGCTGAGCCGGGAGGAGCGGATCGATAGTCTTTTACTGGAACAGCGTGACAGTTGTTTTCAAGCCCCAGTGTTTCCTCTTGATCAATCAGTTCATCATTGAAAGTCACAAGTTCAACCGCCGAGATACCCTCGGGTATCTGGTCATTGAATTGTAAAAGAGTTTTTTGCTCGATAAGTTCAGAGCTATCATCGATGACGAGTTTTTCTGGTCTCAAGTTCAGGCACCAACTGCTGCTGAGTATTGCCAGGACTTGGTCTTGAAAACTTTCGTACTCAGGGAGCGGTGCTCTCTGCCTATCGGGCTTCGCTTTTGCTAAATAACTGGCCACCAGGCGTTTAAAATATGAGTCTGTGGAAGGGCTATTATCTATTGGTCCCCAGAAATCATTCAGGCTTCGTTTTGCTTGCCATAACATTCTTTGTTTGTGAAGTGCTTCATACGCATAAATTGGGGCCGTTTTTCGCTCTTCGATATTTGATCTAAACTTTGTTATTGTTGAGGTTCGTAGTAGCGAGAGATGCCCTGAGCGTAACGCTTGGCTTGCTCTGACGGCTCTTTGAAAGTGGTTTAAGTCCTCGTTCCCGTTCGGGGTGGTGTTTAGGTCTGTGAGTTCTTGATAAGAACGGTCGATTGTGTTCCTTGTGCCTAAAAACAGTTCATTTAAGCTATTTAAATCAGAAGTGTCGGGTTGTTGGTTCAAGTGATAAAATTCGTCTTCCATTCCATCTTCTCCTGGGGAGAACAATTCCCACGGAGATTTTTTAAAGAGCGAGAGCGCGTTGAGGAGTACGTTCTGTGTCTTGTCTTCAAGATCTTCGACCTCTTCTGGGGATGCTTCAGTCACATTGTCGTTTGCGATTCCTTGGTGAAGGATTTCCCATAAGCCTGTATAATTGCGTGGTTCACGGCCCGCGTTCAGCTTGCCAACTGTTCCAGTGCGTAAGAGGTTCATGGTTTCGAGTAGTCTTGCGTTATCAAACGCAGCAGACCCTTCAACAATGGCACCCGCCTTTTCATCCCACACTCGCACTAAGTTGTTGAAGTGTTGATCTATATCAGACAACAACCCATCATCGGGAGCATCGGCCTTGTCGGGGTTTTCAAGGCTCAAGTCGTTATCAAGTTGATTTACTAATTTTGCTAACTGCAAGCAATCTTCTAGTAACTCTTCCTGTTTCGTTGCAGTAAAGGGATGATGGGCAACCCACTGCGTCAGCCCAGGCAGCGATTGTCGCAAGACATCTCGATATCGAAATGCTTTCTCTAGTTTCTGCGTACGCTCTTGGATGGTTGTATAATCGCCACTCGGCAATTTTAGCAATTGTGAGAGAGGTGTTTTCGCAGCTGAAAAATGCGCCGCGAAGAGATAGTCTTCCGCCAGTCGACGATTATTGTCGGCCTTGTCAATCTGTGTTTCTATCCAGGGCCCAATACGCGAATCACGGGGAAGACAGATTTCTTCTACTTTTACACGAGAACGAATCGCTTGAGCCACGAGTGCTGGCAGTGGAGAATCCTCGTTCTCTGGATTGAGAGATAATTCATCCCTGGCTCTCTGATAAAAACGAAGAAGCCGCCGCAGAAACTCGACTTCCACTGGTTCAAAACCTTGCTCCAATCGAGCTTGTGGAAGATCGTTGGCCGAGTCGAGGTGGTCCAATACCACTACT
>NVWB01000177.1 GCA_002733575.1 Blastopirellula sp.
AGAAAATCCACTGACTTCCCGTGTGCTTGTGAATCGATTATGGCACCATATATTTGGGCAAGGGATTGTCTCCACAGCCAGTGATTTTGGAGAAGCAGGCGCACTGCCGACGCACCCTGAGTTACTCGATTGGTTAGCGGCTGAATTTATGGAGCCCAAGACAGAAGGGGCGAAGCCTTGGTCGATGAAACACCTGATTCGTCAGATGGTCATGTCGCACGCTTTCCGCCAACAAAGTACACCTCGATCAGACTGTTTGGCCGTTGATGCTAACGCGACACTCCTTTGGAGATTTCCGCCGAAACGCGTGGAAGCGGAAGTTATTCGTGATTCGATCTTACTTGCATCCGGTTCACTTGACACAACGATTGGTGGTAAAAGCTATCGGATTCACAATATTAAAAAGCGTTATTCACAATGGGAAGTTATCGACAATCATGGCCCCGATACATGGCGGCGGTTGATCTATCAAGAACGCATGCGTCGAGTCGATGACCGGCTTTTCACTGCTTTTGACTTTCCCGATTGCGGACAAATTCGGGCCAAACGGCCAGTTTCGACCACTCCGCTTCAAGCACTCAACTTAATGAACAGCGATTTTGTTGTTGAGCAATCTGAACTTATTGCCAAGAGGGCCGCGTCGGAGACCGATGGTTCTGATGCTGCTTCATTGAAGCGATGTTTTCAGTTGACGTTGAATCGTGACCCAACCAGTAATGAACTGAAAGCCTGTCTCGAAGTGGCAAAACAACAAGGGCTCAATATCGTCTGTCGGGCGATATTGAATTCGAATGAATTCGCCTTTTTGCCGTAACTTTTGAAGCAAGCTTCATTAAAGATTAAATATAAAATTCACAAGAGTATAGATACATGAATCGAGCCGAACATATTTCACAACATGGCCGAACCCTGCTTGATCGGCGTAACTTTTTACGCAACACCGGGCTTTCGATGGGCGGGCTGGCGTTGACACAGTTATTAGCCGCCGATGGCTTAATGGCTGACGACGCAAAGGAAAAGCACAAGCTGCCTGTCCGTCCACAGATTGATCCGAGCACTCCGTACGCTCCACGCAAGCCTCACTTTGAACCAGCGGCCCAGCAAGTGTTGGTGATCTACTGTCCAGGGGCGGTCAGCCATTTGGATACGTTTGATTACAAACCGGCGTTGACCAAATTGCATGGACAAAAGCCGCCGGGGCTGCCTACTGTTACTTTTGAAGGGCCAACCGGCAACATTGCCAAGCCATTCTGGGACTTCAAACCGAAAGGCGAGTCGGGCAAAATGGTGTCAGATTTGCTCCCTCATTTGGGAGAGCAAGTCGATGACTTTTGTTTCTTTCATTCGCTGCATACTGAGACTGCCGCCCATCCGCAGGGTGAAAACTTTTTCAACACCGGATTCACCATGGAAGGGTTCCCATCGTTCGGAGCTTGGACCACGTATGCCTTGGGAACTGAAAACCAAGAGCTTCCGGCTTTTGTGGCGATTAACGATCCTCGCGGACTGGCTCGTAGTGGTAAGAACAACTTTGGCAGCGGATTCTTGCCTGCCGCTTTTCAAGGAACGGATTTTAACGCGAAGAATCCGCCCGCAAATTTAGTTCGCCCAAAGTCGTACACTGCCGCGAATGATCAAAGTACGGTTGATCTACTGCAACGATTGAACTCAAAACACTTGCAACGTTTTCCTGGCGATGCAGATTTGGCAGGGCGGATTGCCAGTTATGAACTGGCTGGCAAGATGCAAACTTCGGTGCCGAGCGTGATGGATATCTCGGGCGAAACGCCGGCCACGCTCAGCAGTTATGGTGTTGATTCTGGCACCGAGTTAAAACAAGAATACGCAAAGAATTGCATTTTGGCGCGGCGATTAATCGAAAAGGGTGTCCGCGTGGTTCAGTTATTCAACGGTAGTGATCCTTCCGGCGGTAATGGAATCACCAACTGGGACTCGCATAAAGACATTCTAAAAACACATGCCATGCAGGCCGAGATCATGGATCAACCAACTGCCGCGCTGATTGCCGATCTGAAACAACGTGGGTTGTTAGAAAACACACTGGTAGTTTGGGCCACTGAATTCGGGCGGATGCCATTCCTACAAGCCAATGGAACTGGGCGAGATCACAACCCCGATGCGTTTACCTGTTTTATGACTGGCGCCGGCGTGAAGCGAGGGTTCAGCTATGGCGAAAGTGATGAATTTGGATTCAAGGCAGCGGTCAACCCAACCAGTGTCTACGACTTTAACGCTACACTGATGCACCTGATGGGACTTGATCACGAACGACTCACTTACTATCACAACGGGTTAGAACGACGCCTTACTAATGTGCATGGAAAAGTCGTCAAAGATGTGTTGTTCTGATGAACGATTTATAAGACTTTCATTTTTTACTCAATCATTGATTTGAACGCTTAGGTTTCTGTGATGAAAATACGATCATTCGTTTGTTTCTGCGTACTGGCTTTTTCCAATACAAGTTTGTTTGCTGCAGACAGGCCAAACATTCTGTTTATTGCTATCGATGATCTTCGCCCTGAACTAGGTTGTTATGGATCAGAGATTGTCAAAAGCCCCAACTTAGATGCCCTGGCTGCCGCAGGACTTCGTTTTGATCGGGCCTATTGTCAAGAAGCTATATGCAGTCCTTCGCGGGCCAGTCTGATGACCGGAAACCGGCCTGATACGATCAATATCATTGAGAACCGCACGAACTTTCGCACGGTCAATCCGAATGTGATCACCTTGCCGCAACATTTTATTTCGCAGGGTTATACTGCCGTCAACATGGGCAAGATCTATCATCCTGGCATGAACGATATGGAATATAGTTGGAGCCGCAAACCTTTCTATGGATCACTACGCAGAGTTAAAACGCCTGGGGGTTATGCGGTTGCCGAGAATCAGGAATTATACAACCAAAACAAACTTGATGCTGTAAAGCAATATGGACCGATCAACTCACGCGGCTTGGCACATGGTCCGGCGTTTGAGGCCGGACCAGTATCGGACGATACCTATCAAGATGGTTTCAATACATCGCTCGCCATTCAAACCTTGGGCCAGTTAGTCAAGTCGGACAAACCCTGGTTTATTGGTCTGGGATACTCGAAACCCCATCTACCATTTGTCGCGCCGAAGAGATATTACGACTTATATGACCCTAGCGAAATCAAACTTGCAGCACAAACGACTCCGCCAGAGGGAGGCTCAGCAATCGGGTTGCATGAATCGTTTGAATTGAGAACTCGGGCCAACATTCCCAAGTATGGACCGATTGACGAAGAACTTTCTCGAAAACTGCTGCACGCTTACTACGCTTGCACCAGTTACGTGGATGCACAAATTGGACGCATGCTAAAAGCACTGGATAAGCATGGAGTTCGAGACAATACCATCATTATTGTATGGGGCGATCATGGTTGGCATCTCGGTGATTACGGCATCTGGGGCAAAGCAACCAACTACGAAATTGCCACACGTGTGCCTATGATTATTTGGACACCTGATATGAAAGTGCGAGGCAAAGCAACCAAAGGGCTTGTTGAACTGGTAGACATGTATCCTACTCTTTGCGAACTCGCAGGCATTCCACTTCCCAGTCATCTGGAAGGCAAAAGTTTTGCTCCGTTATTAGATAAACCAAATCAGAAGTGGAAACAGGCCGCGTTTACTCAGTATCCGGCCCCTGCATTACGAGAATGGGCAGCAAACCCGCTATCAGAAGGCATGCGTCAAACATTTTTTGGCCCTCTGATTCAAGATGTAGAAGCACGGATTCAAAAGGAACAGGGCGAACGTTGGGATCGATCCTTCTTTGAGAATCACGTGATGGGCTACACCGTTCGGACCGAGCGTTATCGATTAGTACGCTGGGTCGATTATCGAGACCCAACAGCAGAGCCACTGGCGGTTGAGTTGTACGATCACCAGAATGATCCCGGCGAAACGGTTAATGTGGCAGACAAGTATCCAGAAATCGTTCAGCGATTGAGCAAGTTGACGCCGGAAAAATGAGTTGCAAAGACGCTATGAAGAGAATAAAGACTGAGTGGCAGCGATGACGATTCCGGAGTTGGCCAGGCTTCGGGATTAAACGTATTCGGAACGTCGTCGGTGTGGCCGCTAGGCCATCAGAGGTTACAGCGGCCACTTTACTTCTAAGCAGTATAGGAAAAGATTCTCACGCGAAGGCGCAAAGCCGCTAAGGAAGAAAGAAAAGAGTATAACCACTAAGACTCAAAGGCACAAAGAAAGAGAAGCTTTGAATTCATATTCTAGTGCCTTCGAGCCTTGGTGGTTCAGAATGATTTCAATGATATGGGTCAAATATCTTTTTTCACTCTTAAGAAATAACACAGACTCTCGAATTACTTGTAGTGCTATATTCTCAAAGGGATAATAACTTCTTCTATGAATAAGATCATATGCCGTTCATTTCTACTTGTCTTTTCCATTGCCCTTGGCTGTGATTCGCCGTCAGTTACCCCTCTCAAACCCAAACTGCCACTACACATACTAGATGACCTTAAGCATCGAACTGATATTGTTTTACCAATTCATACGAGGGATGAGAAATGGGGGGCGATTGATGTCGATGGGAATATTGTTGTACAGCGAACATATGACAAGGCATCTTGGGGTTTTACATCTGATTCTTTAGGGCTAAGTCAGCATTGTGGGCAGCAAGGAGTTCTCCTAACTTCACCTCATCAATGGTGCTATGTCAATTCAAATGGGGCACATCTCATAGAACCACAGTTTGATAAAATTTGGCGGATAACCAATTTAGGGAAATCCCTGTATGGATTGGATCAGAACCCTTTAACTTCGGAGTTCGATATAAAAGTCATAGTCGGACCCTCTGGAGCATTTGTTCCTGATTATGTTTATGACCCTTATGAAAACTGGAATCCACCGGAGGGAATCGTTCCGCATTTTCAGTTTACAGAAGATCTGATTGTCGTCTCTTCATTAGATGAAAAATTCGGTTACGCAGACCGAAATGGAAAGATAGTGATCCCTGCTGTGTATGAAGATGCGGACCCATTTCGTGAAGGATTCGCAGCGGTCATGAAAGAAGGGAAAAAAGGCTATATCAACAAACATGGAATGAATGTTATCGATTGTCTGTATGAGAAGGCCAACTCATTTGATCAGGGGATAGCATCTGTTAAAATGCAAGATCAATGGCATTTCATAAATAAGGATGGTGAGATAGTTCACAAATGGCCACATAGATATACACCAGAAGCATTTGATGGTCTTTCAAAATGTTATGATTCTGACACCAAATTATATGGATACTGCCTCCCTTCTGGCGAATGGAAAATCCCCCCACTCTACAAGTCTGCAAGATATTTTTCACGTGGAGTTGCAGGAGTCATCCCTAATGATGCAAGCCAATCTGGTTATATCAATCAAGGTGGAAATCTAGAAGTAGCAGTTCCCAATGCAAAATCTATGGGGTTCTTTACTAATGGGTTTGCTTGGATCGAATACAAAAATCCAAGACAAGACTGCGGCTACATCAACCGAAAAGGTGAATGGGTTTGGCTGGCTGATTGGGTAAAAGAACTGCCTGAAGTTATTTATAATCAGTAAAAAGGCAAAGGCCAGTATCTTTGTAGTTTCAGGGGCAATGTTTGGTACTATACTCTTATGCAAAAAGACGATGATTCTCACGCGAAGGCGCGAAGGACGGAAGAAAGAATGGGTAGCCCCGATAGCTCGGCTACCGGGGTCGACGAAGTCGACAAGAGGGCTCATGTTAGGGCTAGAGCTTCAAAAGAATCACACTACTCGGTGGACTTCACCGAAAACTGTTCAAATAGAGCCTGTTTTTCTCTAGCATGAGAACTCTTCAAAGTGGTATACTGGAGATATCAATTTCAGATTAGCCCTCCCACTTTGAATTGATGTCCTCGATATTTCCTTCCCCACTTTAAAATATGAATAACTTTCTAGTTATGCACTCTCTTAAATTGACCATCATCGTTTCTTCACTCTGCCTGTTCGTCGGCAATCTTGTGGCCGATGATTTGGTGTTGAAACAGTATAGAGAGAAAGTTCAGCCGGTTGTTAAGCAGTTGTGCTTTAAGTGTCATCAAGGCGAAAAGGCCAAGGGTGATTTTCGGATGGACACGCTGAACCCTGACATGGTTGCTGGGGAAGATCAAGAAGCGTGGCATGATGCGTTGAACCGGTTTAACCAGGGAGAGATGCCCCCGGCCAAAGCCAAACAAGCAACTACCAAGCAACGTGAACTTCTGACAGCGTGGATATCGAGATCGTTAGAAGCCGCATCGCATGCCAAACGTTATACTGATGGTCGCGTTGTGACCCGACGACTGACGCGTCAACAATATCAAAACACGATGGAAGATCTACTAGGCGTACAGCTTGACTTTTCACGTTATCTGCCGCCTGATCCTGCTTCGCCGGATGGATTCTTAAATAATGGGCTGACTTTAGAAATGTCACCTGTCCAGCTTGAAACGATGCTACAATCTGCACGTGCTGGTTTGCAAGAGGCGATTGTCTCTGGTTCCAAGCCCAAAATCTATCAAACGTCTGCCACGAAAACGGCAGTCGGAAAAATGCCGCAACTTAAAGTTGCCGGGGTGACTCAAGTTGCGCCGGAGTTTATTCTCGACATCAAACAGTTTCCGCGTGAAGGCCAGTTTGAGATTCACATTCAGGCAGGTGCGGTCGTTCCAGCAGGAGAAGACTTCCCGCGGTTACAACTCTGGCTGGGATGCTTGCCGGGTATTGTCCATGTACCACGGAAACTGGTGGGTGAAGTCAACGTCACCGCCACAGTCGATCAACCACAAGAGTTTGTCTTCACCGGACGCATGGAAGACTTCCCGCAATCTGGAGACCAGCCATTCGGCAATGTGGCTTTCAAAGGAATGATGGGGCTGCTTGAGTTTGTTGATGCCGATGGCAAGCAACTGCGACATGCGGACAAAACTTATGCCGTTCCCCCTTCCAAAAAGAAACCAAAACCGAAATCGGAACCTAAGAAGGCAGACACAGATAAAAACGAGAAGCCAAGTGCTTCACCTGAAAAAGACCGACTGGATATTATTGTCTCTTCGATCAGCTTTCAATCACCTGTGTTTAGTACGTGGCCGCCAGCCAGTCATCAGGGGATCCTGTTTGAGCGTGATCCAGCGGTTAAAGATGTCGAGTATGCTCGTGAAGTGATCGCCCGGTTTATGCGGCGTGCTTATCGTAGAATGCCTTTGACTGGAGAGATCGAGAATGCGGTGCTTCTCTTCGAGAAGATTCAAAAGTCCCCAGTTTCTTTTGAAGAAGCAATGCGTGAGACACTGGCATCGATGTTGATTTCTCCACACTTTCTCTATCTGGTTGAAACTCGAACAGCGGATGCGGCTGATTCGGCAATCAGCAATTTTGAACTGGCATCGCGTCTCTCCTACTTTTTGTGGAACACGATGCCTGACGAAACTTTGATGCAGCTTGCAGAAGCTGGAAAGCTTAAGGATAAAACAATTATTGAGCAGCAAGTTCAACGCATGCTGGCCGATCCACGTTCGGTTCAATTTGCCGAGAGCCTGGCCGATCAGTGGTTTGACTTAGATGCACTCAACCGGGTTGCCGTGAATCCTGAGTTCTATCCTGATTTTGATAACCGGCTAAAGCTGGATATGCAGGAAGAAACGCGGCAATTTATGCTTGAGATCTTGCAAAGCGACTCCAGTTGTTTGCAGATGATTGAATCAGATTGGACCATGCTCAATCGGCCGCTGGCGAAGTTTTATGGGATCACTGGCCCGCGAACTACTGAATTTGAACGTGTGGCTTTGCCCACTAATTTGAGGCGAGGTGGTTTGTTGGGTCAAGCATCGTTTCTGTTGAGTAATTCCGATGGGCAGTCTTCGCACCCTATTAAAAGGGCCGTTTGGATTTTAGATCGTTTACTTGACACGCCGCCTGCACCGCCGCCGCCAGATGTGCCGGAATTAAACCCCGAGATCCCTGACTTAGCAGGTCTTTCGCTCAAGCAACAGCTGGTAATTCACCGAGAAAAAGAAGCATGCTATAACTGCCATAAGGGAATTGATCCTTGGGGAATTCCTCTGGAGCATTTCAATGCGATAGGCCAGTGGGAAGCGACTTCGGTTACTACAGGCGTGCCAGTGTCGAAGAAAAAACCACGTGCTACAGTCGCAGTAGACTCGTCAACCATGTTGCCGGATGATACAAAAACTGATGGAGCCACGGAGTTAAAACAGTATTTATTAGAACATCGCCGCACGCAGTTTGCCCGTTCGGTAGTCACGCATGTGGCCACGTATGCCTTAGGGCGGTCGCTTGACTATGGAGATGATGTCCACGTTGAACGATTGACCGAGAAGTTTATTGAGTCAGATTATCGATTATCAAGTTTATTGGTTGCACTTGCCCAAAGCGAATTGTTTCAAACTAAATAAGAACGAGTTGAATCTATGAAAAAGTCATGGCACTTAAATCGACGCATGGTTTTGAAATCTGCTGGCGTGGCACTTGCACTGCCCTGGTTTGAAAGCATGGGCGCAGCCGCCACAAAACAAGAACCTGAAACACCGAAGCGACTTTGCTGTGTGATGTTTCCTTATGGAGTGGCTCTCCCTAAAGACGATTCGCCAGATCGAGATTGGGGATGGTTCCCGCGTGGTGAAGGAAGCGATTATCAACTGACCAACGTACTGAAACCGCTTGAACCGCTGATGGAAGAGACTTCGATTTTCGGGGGTCTGTCTCACGCCCACTGTCGCACGATGAATGGCCATGACACTGGCGATACGTTTTTAACCGGCAATCATTTGGCAAGCATTACTTATCGAAACACGGTCTCGCTCGATCAATATGCGGCTGAAACTATTGGGCAGCAAACTCGTATTCCTTCTTTGACATTATCAACCGATGGCGGCGTAGGGCCACGTACCCGGTCGACGACGCTTTCGTATACAAGCAAGGGACGTCCTATTCCGGCGTTGTCGAATCCGAAACTCATCTTCCAACGACTTTTTGGTCAAGATAATGCCAGCCAACTTGATCGGCGGCGAATGGAGAACTCGGCCAGTATCTTAGATTTGGTATTAGAACAATCGCGTTCGCTTCGATCCAACTTAGGCCTACCAGATCGTAGGAAATTGGATGAATACGAAACCTCGGTGCGTGATGTTGAGCAGAGAGTTGAACGATCAAAACGGTGGCTAGATACGCCGTTGCCAGAAGTGAACTCCGATGAACTTCAGTTAGACGCAAACACCGATGGGCCGAAAGAGTATATTCGGGCCGTGTATGATTTGATGTTCCTCTCATTTCAAACCGATCTCACTAGATTGGCCACCTATCAAATTGGAAGCTATGGCCCGACACTGGCAAGAACTTTTCCGGCTTGTATCGGCTTGCCGGGCAACTGGCATGGGTTAGCACATGGAGCGGCCAAAAAAGGTGGGGCTGAACAAATAGGGAAATTCGATCAGTTTCTGGCGGAAAACTTGGCCTATTTTCTTACACGCCTAAAGACAACCGAAGAAGCAGATGGCAATATGCTAGATCGAACATGTGTTCTGTACGGCTGTAGCAATAGCCGGACTCACCAAAACCGAAACTATCCGCTGTTGCTTTCTGGTGGCAACAAATTGGGGCTGACGCATAATCAGTACTTGAAGTTTAAAGAAAGTACGCCGATGTCAAATCTGTTTGTTTCGATATTAAATGCGTTAGATGTCCCGTGCGATCAATTTGCCGATAGCACCGGTCCATTGGCCGGTTTATAAAGGGTGAATGGCTTTTAGATCTTCTCTAATATAGGGTAGCACCGCCGACGATTCCGGCGTTGGCTTGGCTTCGAGATCAAACGTATTCGGAACGTCGTCGGTGTGGCCGTAGGCCATCAGAGGTTACAGGGGCCGAGATTAATGAAATTCATAGAACGTACTTGATCAATCATAAGCTTAGAATTTACGGAAAAATGGAAACCGCACTGGCCTCTAATCGACTAACGTCGACCCCGGCGTCGTTTTGAATATGTGGGTTTGCAGTGGTTCGCGTTCTCCAAAATCGACGGCGCGGCTACCCAGAATACGAAATTCTCTTCGGAGCGAAGTTTCGCGGCAAAAAAACAATGTTTAATTGCTCTAGTCCGGATATCCATTTGCTTGGGAATTACGCATTCTCGCCTTACTGAGATGTTCTGTTACAATAACTGTGAAATCGAGCGACCGCTCTTCATTTGCAGTCTTCTTTCTTTGTATCAAGTAACATCGCATGAAAAACATCAGTATCTTTAATCACGTGCTGGGCCCGGTGATGCGTGGTCCTTCGAGTTCGCATACCGCGGGTGCCTATCATATTGGCTGCATGGCCCGTTCTTTATTGGGAAGCATGCCGACTAAGGCGGTATTGGCTTTTGACAGCGAAGGATCTTATGCGGTTACCTATGACGTGCAAGGGGCCGACCGTGGTTTTGCCATGGGGTTAATGGATAAACCGCTTACCGATGAATCATTTTTCACTTCGCTGCAAGATGCTCCGCAGGCAGGGTTAGAGATTGATTTTCAAGTGAGAACACTCTCGCACCGAGATCATCCGAACACGGTGGAGATTGAACTGACCGCATCAGATGGGAACACAATTGAACTAGTCGCACGATCAGTCGGTGGCGGAGAAGTTGAGTTTACCCATATCGATGGTCGACAAGTTCTGTTCAACGGTGCGGCGTATGAAGCACTAGTGGAAGTGTCTGCCGATAAAGTGGATGCTGCATCTGAACTGCTTACTCGCTTGGGTGAGATTCTGGAACCGCCAAAAGTTGCATCTGAGAACGGCATTGCACAATTGACAACTCGCTGTGGAGCCCCACTTCCTACTTCGTTTTATGATGAATTGCACGCATTGGATGAGAGCGGGCGCGTGTGGGAGTCTGCGCCAGTTTACTTTACGCAAGTTGGCGAACCCATTTTCACCAGTGCCAAAGATTTGGTGGAGATTGCCGAAGAGCGAGGCATTTCATTGGGGGAATTAGCACTGGCTTCCGAGGCCCAGCAGCTAGGAATGAGCGAAGACGAACTAATTAAGGAGATGTTGTACCGCTACGACATCATGGCAGATTCGGTGAAGCGAGGACTGGACCCAGATTTCACTGGCCTGCAATTACTGCCAGCTTGTGCGAGTTCCATTTTTACCGCCGAAGCTGAAGGTCGACTTTCAGTACGCAGCTTACACACCAGAGCGGCGGCCAGAGCGTTGGCCGTAATGCACGTGAACGGCGCGATGGGCGTGGTGTGTGCTGCACCGACTGGTGGCTCTGCCGGGGTGATTCCTGGAACGCTGGTAACACTGGCCGAAGAACGTGATCTATCGCGGGATCAAATCGCCAAGGCATTGTTTGCCGCTGGTTGTGTTGGTTCAATTTTGGCCATTCGCGGAACCTTTGCTGCGGAAGTGGCCGGGTGCCAAGTCGAGATCGGGGCATCCGGGGCCATGGCGGCAGCCGCAGTCGTGGATGCAGTGGGCGGAACGGCCAAACAGGCATTAGATGCCGCTGCGATTGGTTTTCAAAACACGATGGGCACCGTTTGTGACCTGCTTCATGGAATGGTTGAAATCCCTTGCCACACTCGCAACGGAGCCGCAGCGGCCAGTGCGTTTGTGAATGCGGACCTAATTCTAGGTGGCTACCCAAACTTCATTCCGCTGGATGATACCATTGATGCAGTCTACGCAGTCGGTCTGGCAATGCCATCGGAGCTTCGTTGTACATCCAAGGGTGGATTGGCCGTCACGCCATCGGCATTGGCGATGGTGCCAGGCTGTTGTGGGTCCGGGTGCTCAAGCTGTGGGTAGGGTTAGACTTGGCTCTAGTACAATTTAAGCCTTAATATCTGCTGCGGAACCTTCTGTCCCAGAGGGACAGTATCGTGTAGCCAGGGGATTTATCCCCTGGAGTCGATACTCAAAGCACCCCAAAGCCCCAGCGGGGCGATATCACAATCATCATGATGTTTTGCTATCTGAGAACGAATTTCATGTAGAAAAACTTGATTCGTAGCTGTTAAGAGGGCTCATCGAAACAATGTCGCCCCTCACCGGGGCTTAGGCTGTTTTAGTTCTTTTTTCCAGGGGATAAATCCCCTGGCTACATGATGTCGTCCCTAGCGGGACTGAAAAACCTGGAAACAATTGCGGCAATATAATCCATTTTTTCGTGAATATTCGGCATGCGGATTTTATAATGCTCTAGTGAAAAGTTTCTAACACAATAAAAAAACGGCGACTTTGGTAAGTCCAAAGTCGCCGTGATTAAATCGTCATCTATTAGTTGCTTTTACTAGGCAACTTCCCAGCCTGGTCGATAGACTTTGCTGAGGTATTTATCGGCTGCTTCGCAGTTGGTGGCTTTCAGGTTTTTGGCGTCCCATTCTAGGGCTTCGCCGGTTCGGTAAGCTACGTTGCCAAGCAATACGGTTTCAGACAGGGCACCCGAGTAATCGAAATTACACGTGGTAGGTGAACCATCTTTACAGGCCTTGATCCATTCGGCGTGATGCCCGATTGATTTAGGAATCGTTTGCTTCGGTGGAGTGAAATCAGTGAACTTGCTGGTTGGGAAGAGTCGATATTTGCTGTAGTCAGCATACATCTTGCCTTCGGTTCCAACGAACATAACACCACTGGATGGAACGCGTTCGCCTGCAACTTCGCGAGGGATCATGTTGCCATCGTACCAAGTTAGGTTACAGGCGGTCATGTCTCCACGAGCTGGGAATTTGTAGCGAACGGTTAAACCGAGTGGGCAAGTTTCTTCGTGGGCTTCGACTTTACCCTCTGCTTCGCAGTGAGTAGGGTGACGCAGTTTAAGAGCCCAAAACGGGAGATCCATGTAATGACAGGCCATGTCTCCTAGTGTGCCTTGTCCGAATTCCCACCAACGACGCCAGTTGCCTGGGTGATAACGACCAGCGGCATACCCACGTTCAGCGGCAGGGCCTAACCAGAGATCCCAGCTTAATGTCTTCGGTGCCTCTTCGGTTTTGGTCGGAAGTTCTCCGCCGCCCCAGCCTTTGCCTACCCAAACATGGACATCGGTTACATCGCCGATTCCGCCTGCTTGAATGATTTCCACGACACGACGATAGTTGTCGTTAGCGTGAATTTGTGTACCCATTTGCGTTGCTATGCCCGCTTTTTTGGCGGCTTCGGCAATGATACGGGCTTCTTGCACGGTATGCGTTAAAGGTTTTTCACAATAAACGTGCATACCAGCGTTGATGGCACGAATGGTAGCCGGTGCATGTTGATGATCAGCGGTTGCAACCACCACGGCATCAATTTTCCCTTTTTCGGCCTGAAGCATCTCTCGATAGTCGTCATAGGTACGAACACCAGAGAAGTTTTTAGCTTGCCGATTAAGATAGTTTTGGTCAACATCAACCAAGGCAACGATGTTCTCGCCTTTGACACCAGCGATATCGGCAGCAGCCCGATTGGCAGTTCCGATACATGCAATGTTCAGCTTGTCGTTGGCCGATGTCGATTCAGCGGCAACTGCTTGCCCCCAAACGCCTGCGGACAACGCGGCGACACCAGCAGAGGTAGTTTTGATAAAGTTACGGCGATCCAAGTTTTGTGTTTTTTTCATATATAGAATTCCTTGAGTTTGTAAAAGGAAAATGTTTTGTGCTGTTTGGTAAACGAGTTACCTTGAATGATTATTTAAGTTCTTTAATTGTGATAGCTCGGAATAAGACAGGATCGTTATGACCAGCGAAACCAAAGTAACCTTCAGTTCGATCTTTGCCAGGGTGAGGACTATTGGCCATAAAGTCTTTCGCCTTAGAAATATCAGCATCAAGGATAACCGATCCATTGAGTTCGACTTTAATGTTTGAGCCTTGCACGGTTACTTCTTGGAAGTTCCATTCGCCAGTAGGGCGAAGGTATCCACGTTGGGCAGCCGCCATTCCATAAGCCGATCCATGGTATTGTCGTGCGTCTAGTTTGCTGTACTTCGGGTGTTCTGAATCAAGGACTTGCAATTCGGTCATGCCATTATAAGCAGTGTTGACTTGGCCCCCGGGGTAGCGAATGGCTAGGCCGTTGTTTCCGCCTGGGGGTAGTTGGAATTCAACGCGTACCACAAAATCACTGTATTGTTCTTCGGTATGAAGCACGCCACCATGTTTGGGTTTGCAAGCAATTGCCCCATCGCGGACTTCGTAGTTATCAACCGCCCCGGTCCAACCTTTCAGCGATTTTCCGTCGAATACCGAATTGAATCCCTTCTTGTTTTTGCTGGCCAAAATCGTGTTGGCTTCATCGGAACCGATTTCTCGGATGTAAATGTTCTTCCAACTGATGGGTCCGCCATGCGTTTGAAGATGAATAGGACCAGTCCGGGCCAGTGCACTTTTGCGGTCGTAATAGTTTTCCATAATGGCATGGTCGACCACTTGTTTGCCGTTGAGCCAAACACTGGTGCGGGCACCTACTTGAATGATACGCACAGAGTTCCATTCGCCAAACGGTTTATCGGCAAGTACCGAGGGGTCTTTGCCTGGGGCACCCTTGCTGTTGTTCCAAAGTCCGCCGGAACCTTTGTCGGCACCGATATTCCATTTGCCACCTTCTTTGGTGGTGTCCCAGATTTGAACTTGGGGTGTTCCACGAAGATAGATACCGCTATCAGCTTTGGCAACGGTTTTGTAATCAATCAGTAGTTCGTAATCGCCGTAGTCTGCATCGGTGGTTAGATAGGCACCATGACCATCGTTGTAGATTTCATCTCCTTTGGCACTCCAGTGTGCTTTTACATCGGTTGCAAAAGCGGCTAGTTTCTTTTCGCGAGCTTCTTCGGTTTTTGCACCGCGAAGACTATGCGGATTGTTTCCATGCCAGCCACTTAAGTCTTCGCCGTTATAGAGCGATGTAAAGCCTTCAGGCGGAGCCGCAACCACGCAGGTTGTTAAAGCCAGGAGTAAGCAAGATGCAAGACTCATGAATTTGATATTCAAGATAATTTTCCTCGTGTGGATGAGAGAGATATAGGGAATGTTAAGTAAATGATAGGAATCGAAGTTTATTCGACCCTATATTCTAGGCAGGAAGCGTAAGATGCTATGTGTGTTATTGTAAATTGTTGAATTCAATAATGCCAGTCAGATAGCCAAAGAAAATTCGAGTTTGCGGTGAGATTATTGAGGCTCACTAGAAATGGGGCATTTCACACTTTTATTGGACGTGAAATTCCCCTTATTTAAAGAAAACCTAATCTCTACCCCTATTTCAACGGAATTGGGTTATCGGGTTGATTTTGATTTGCTTCGTCTCGCATTTTTAGTATCTCTTGATAAATTTGCTGAAGTTGCCGGTTGTTGGGTTGAACTTCGGCAAGCCGTCGTAGGGTGGCTATTGCTTCGTCCCAACGCTGAAGTTTTTGGTACAGCAGTAATGTGTGCCCTAGCAGGAATTCTGGGTTGTTCGGGTCAAGTTCTACCGCTTTGGCCATCGAAACTTCAGCCCGTTCAAAGAATTGTTTTTGAATTTCAGGCGGAGTACCTTTATGACTGCCAGCTAGATAGACAGCAAGCCCATAGCGGTATTGTAGTGGTGCAGCTGTTGGCAGTAGGCGAACGTCTCTTGCCAGATTACGAAGCTCTTCATCTCGAAGTTTTTGGATTTCAAAGGCGCGGGCCGCCAGTTTTTCTGCCATTTGATAGGCGGCTTCTTTGTTTCCAGCGACAACTAACTGCCGCATCTCGCTTTCGCCTTTTTTATTTCTAATTTCTAACAAACTAGATAAGTTAGCGCGTGGTCCCGTAACATTCGGTTGAACATTAATCGCATGACGATAACTTCGCTCGGCTTCAAATTCGTCATTCATCTCTTGATACATGATCCCCAGAGTCATATGGGCACCTGCCTGATCTGAATTACGCATCATTGCATCGCGGAGTTCTTCAAAGGCGGCATCAAAATCGGCTTGATAAGTTTCCATTTTGAAAGCCCCAGGTGCGTAGCCAATTAAAATCCTAGCGGCTTCAGTACGAACAGATCGAATTTTGTCTCTGAGTAACGGAGCAACCGCTTTGAACAACTTATCGTCGTGATAAACGAACTGGAGATTAGCTAAAGCAGCAGCCTTAACTTGCGGGTCCGAGTCCTTCAATAGTAATAACGAAGTCTCTCTCGTTAGCTCATCTGGAAAGCGACTCATTTGATACAAGGCACTGGCGCGAACCATGCCGGAAGTGTCTTTTGGAGTTGTAGCGATTTCTTCTAATTTTGGTAGCGCGCTGTAATCACCATCCCAGGCAGCTCTTAGCGTATAGGCAAAGTGATCTTTTTTCTCGCCAAGATCTTTGCCGTACCACTTTTTGACAGAGTCATACGCCCATTGATCGACTTCGGCGAGTGCTTGCTTGACTTCTTCGTCGCCATTACGAACTGCGGTGATCCAGCCTCCGTAATTTTTCAAGGTCTTTCGCTTTTCATCGGAGATCTTCGCGCGATCTAAATGACATTTGGTACACGCATTCGGTGTTCCCAGATCGACCGAGAGATCCGGTCGAGGGATTCGCAGGCTGTGATCACGTCGCGGATCAACTTCCATATACGTGGTCTCAGGCATGTGGCATTCTACGCAGGATGCACCTGTGCCGTCCGTTTGATGGAAATGATGCGAAGGCGTATCGTATTTACCGGGTGTATGTTGATGGCAGGAAGTACAAAGCTTGTTGCCTTCAAACTTTAATTTTGTGGTATGAGGATCATGGCAATCGGTACAGCGGATGCCTTTATGGAACATTTTACTTTGGATGAATGATCCAAATACATAGTCCTCGTCCATGATTTGCCCATCACAGTGATAAGTATCGGGCATTAGCAGTTCGTTTGCGAACCTATCATAGAAGCCTTCGTCTCGGAACGTATCAGGGCAGACGACTCTTCTGCGCGAATGGCAAGCGGCACAGGTTTCGATTTCATTTTTGGAATCTTTGCCTTTGAGTTCCTTTAAACCATAGCCGTGGTTTTTATCCCAGAACATAGAGTTGGCGTTCGCCAAGCCAACATGAATACTGCCTGGTCCGTGGCAGGCTTCGCAACTAACATCAATTTCTGAGAAGGTGGTGTGATACGTGTTAGTCGCGAGATCATGATTTTTCTTTAAGTCAGTCGAATGACAGTCGGCACACATGTGATTCCAATTTTGTGCGCTGCCTGTCCAGTGGAGCGGATCTTCGGGATCGAGTTTCTCATCGACATCTGGGGGAGATAGATAGAACCACTCTTTCTTTACGGTGTCCCAAGAGATTCGTAGAACTTGAATGCGGCCGAGTGCGTTTGCTTCAGTCTCGGGCGTGGGCTTTTGTAGTTCGACCATATATTGTTGCAGTGGCTCAACGCCGAAGACGTATTTCACTTCATAGTCTGTCATCTTGCCATCAGGGCCTTCGGTGTTGACCATGTACTTACCATCTTTTTGGAACATGGTGGAAGTGATGCCGTAATGTTCGAGTTTGGTACCCTCAAAGTCACCCAGCACAAATTCATCGGTGGCAAGATCCATGGCTAAGTCATGGTGAGAGCCTTCCCATAAATCGTATTCCTGTTTGTGGCAATCGACGCAGCTTTGGCGCCCGACATAGGTGGCCTGAGTTTCAAGCGGAATGGCGGAGTGCCAATCGGCGGTGATGATTGTGCCAAGTACGATCAACAGCAGGGCACCAATGGAGATCGATGCGATCATTGGAGAGATTGATCGTTTGTTTTGAGACCGGATCTTCGAAGACATGAACAAGACTTTATTAATACAAGAATGGAAGTACACTATCCTCTATCGAGGAGAGCGCGAAAACTACTATTATTCATTGAACCTTACTATCTAGGCAAGCGTGGATTGCCGAGAACATCAAGACAAGTCAACATTTGTGCGTTTGTAACGATTAAAAGGGTAATAATAGAAGATATTACAGATAAATCTGCCCCCATAACGGACTGCTAGAATCTCGAAGAGTGAATCAACGGGCCCTTTGTTGATCTTCTTAGTTCGATTTCAACTTGTATAGATGCGTGGATGTTCGCAATAACAGCCCATCTGGCAGAACCGCCGGAGACGCAACGCAGCCTGTTTCTAACAAGTTTTCTGAGATGAGTTGGAACTCTTTTCCTGGTTGTAAGACGACAGTTTTACCCTCTTCACTGGTGACATAGATCTTGCCATTCACCAATATCGGACTCGCAGTATAATTGCCCGCGAGCCGCTCTTTCCATAGGACTTCGCCGGTGGCACTATCGAGGCAATTCATGATGCCTTTATCTTCCATCAAGTAAAGCAGTCCTTGGTGATACAAAGGGGAAGGTCTTTGCGGAATACCCCGAGTTTCTTTCCAAGCAACATGGGTCTCGGTCACATTACCGTTTCCGCCAGGTCGCACGGCCCACATTTTGGAGTCGGTACAGGACGTGGTGATGAACAACAGACCATTGCCAAACACAGGCCGCGCGGTTGCTGAGTCTCCAAAGAAGTGAACCCGCCAAAGCTCTTTGCCGGTAGATGGATCGTAGGCAATCACAGCCTGAGCAGCGGTTGAAATTAATTCTTGTCTGCCGTTGTGTTCGATTAACAACGGCGTGCAAAAGGCTTTTTTTCGTTCTCCATTCTCCGTGCCATATTTAATATCACGTTTCTTTTGCCATCGTGTTTTGCCGGTTGTCTTATCAAAGGCGGTAACAAACTGGCGATCCATGCCATCAAAATTGACAATCAGTAAATCGTCTACCAGGATGGGAGAAGAACCTGGTCCGTGGCGATGATCAATGATAATGTCATCCCGTTTCCATAAAACTTTGCCCGTAGTCGTATCAACACAGGCTGTGCCGTAACTGCCAAAATGGAAATAGCCCCGTCCTGGTTCAAGCACCGATGTTGGCGAGGAATGACTGCTTAATTTATGGAGATTTTGTGGTTCGGTGATTTCAAACAATAGGATTTTATGCGTGACCTTGCCTGATTCTAAATCAAACCCCCAGGCCCAAAGAAGCACTGTTTCGTCTTGCATTGTTGCGGTAGTAAGCCAAGCTTGTGTGCCGAGAGCTACCGGTGAAGAGTGCCCGAGCCCATCGATAGGAACCTTCCAGGCCACGTTTTCTTTCTCGCTCCAAGTGATTGGTGCCTCTGAGTTTTGCGCGTGTCCATCTAAATTCGGTCCACGAAACTGCGGCCAGTTGGCATCAACACCTGTTAATACGAGAAGTAATAAAATTGGGTAGAGCATGGAGGGTCTGGATTTCGATGAAGGTCATAATGCTAGATGTGTGGCTGGTGAGAACCCAATTATACCCTGCTGAGCAAACCTTTGCAGCAAGATAGAAGACTTTCAGGCTAGTGAATCACCAGATCAGGCCGCACTTGCCTGGAAATCGCAATCAAATCAGCATCAAGATCTTTCAACTCAAGAGCAGAGCCAAATATTTGAGATTCAACGATTTTGAACATCCCCAGTACGCCGGCATCGAAGCGAAGTTTGAGAACTTCAATGTCTTTGCCCTGTTCAAGTATATTGCGACTGTAGAAACATCCGTGCTCGATTGCCGTTTTATCTTCCGCCTTGTATTGTTCAATGGTTTCGCTCGAAGTCTCAGGCGGGTTCACCAAGTGATATCGCTTTCGCGATAGAATGTCTTCGACTGAAATGCCAAAAGCCTGAGAGAAGAGCCCATTGGTGTATTTGATTTGTTCCTCAGGCCCATGATATTCAGCATACCAGATGGCAACTTGAGCCTGCTGGTCAAAATAGGGTGCTGCTGAATTAATGGTGTCCATGGTTATCTCAGTCGTAAGTTGTTCAGTCGGAACGGATTAGTAGAGTTGAACCTGATCCGTCTGGCAACTCCCGTCTCGGTCTTAGGTATTCTTGAATTCTCCGAAATAATTGGCCCGTTCAATATCCTCTAGTGGAATCTGGTTTGCAATCGCTTTATGATGAGCTTTGTTGTTAGAGCAAATTTCTTTCTTAATGGAGTAAAACAATGAAGCTATTGAAGCTAACCGTTGCGGTTTTAGCGATTCAGGCGTTGATTCTTTCCTCAGTTCAAGCCGACATCACAGTCTCGCATATCTTTGGCGATCACATGGTATTGCAGCGAGATTTGGCTGTGCCGGTCTGGGGCAAAGCCGATGCTGGCGAAACCGTTAAAGTAACTTTTGGCGGGCAAACCAAAGAAGCAACTGCCGATAAGGCGGGCGATTGGATGGTACGACTTGATGCGATGAAAGCCAATGCTGTGCCGCAAACCCTTTCGATTGCCGGCGCTAATAAACTTGATTTTAAAGACGTATTAATTGGAGAAGTCTGGATCTGTAGTGGTCAGTCAAACATGGCTTGGACAGTCGGCGGCGTCACTCAGTCAAAAGAAGAAGTAGCGGCAGCCAACTATCCAAACATCCGCCACATTACCGTGCCTCGAAAACCGGCCGACACACCACAAAGCGACTTTGACGGAAGCTGGTCGGTATGTTCCCCAAAAACAGCGGGTGGGTTCACGGCAGTTGGATATTTCTTTGGCCGAAAATTACACAAAGAATTGAATGTGCCCATTGGATTAATCAACTCATCATGGGGCGGAACTCGGATCGAACCTTGGACGTCACTTGGTGGCTTTAAGCAAGTCGCCAAGCAAGATTTTGCCAAGCCGATTATTGCTAGTGTTTCTAAGGGGGAAATGGGCCCGAATCATCAGTCGCCAACCAGGTTATATCGCGGAATGATCACTCCGCTAAAACCCTACGGAATTCGTGGTGCCATTTGGTATCAAGGCGAATCAAACGGCAGCGAAGGCATTACTTACTATCACAAAAAGCATGCACTGGTCGGTGGTTGGAGAGAAGCTTGGAATCAGGGCGATTTTCCTTTCTATTGGGTGCAATTGGCCAATTTTCGAGACGACAAGAACGAACCAGCCGGCGGCGATGGTTACGCGAAAATTCGTGACTTCCAGCGTAAAGCACAAGACATCAAAAACACCGGTATGGCCGTGATTATCGATATTGGTGAGACCAAAGATATTCATCCCAAAAACAAACAAGATGTTGGTGCCCGCCTCGCTCAATTGGCGTTGGCGAATGACTACGGCAAAGACGTTGTGCCAAGTGGTCCGCTGTACAAAAAACTTACGATCAAAGGCAAGAAGATCACCATTCAATTTGACAATGTCGGTGCCGGGCTGATCGTTGGTAAGAAAGAAGGACTGACGCCTGTGACTGAAGATTCTTCAACTGGCTTAAAACGGTTTGCCATTGCTGGCAAAGACAAAGTTTGGGTTTGGGCCGACGCTAAAATCACCGGTGATACCGTGGTGGTTAGCAGTGCCGAAGTGGCCAAGCCAGTGGCTGTGCGATACGGTTACTCGGGCAATCCTTTAGGAGCCAACTTGTATAACAAAGATGGTTTCCCCGCCAGTCCTTTTAGAACGGACGACTGGTAAGAGAAACCGATTTCTCTTGTGAATGTAATTTTAAACGGCGTGAGACTTTCTCACGCCGTTTTTTTAGTGAACCTTCCGCCAATTAAGCAGCGGGATGATAGAGCTTCGGTTGTTGAACCTCGCCGTTAGGGGCAATGGCTTGATCAAAAGTTGAAAACAGATCAGACAAAGCAAACGGGCGACCAATCACGGCATCTCCGCACAGTTGATGGAATGAATTCAGGTCGTTAAATCGCGGGAATTCGAGACTGGCGATCATGGGGATATTTGGGTAGCACTTTCTGAACTGGATAAATTCTGTCGTAGCTTCCGCATCAAGATGCACTCCGTTCCAAAGTCCCAAGGTCATTTGATTGGCAGGTGGAATTTCGCTCGATTCTCTTCCAGGGATATACCACTGGGGTTCAGCCCCCCATGACTTACAGGCGATCGCCAAGTAATCATAATCTTCAAATCGATTCGCGCAGATGACTATTTTATTGTTGGTCGAATTACCGTTTGCGATTTTTAACTGTCTCAGATCCTGCTGAATGACTGCGTTTTGTGAAGCAGTGCTTGGGAGCTTGAGAGTGGTAGAGAGGAATTCGTCAGCCCGCGTTGGCCACTGGTGCCAGAAGATTCGCTCGACACATACCAGCGGTTGACCTGTTCGCTGTTCGCCCTCGCACCAGGAGCCCAAGAGAACGCCAATTTTTGCGAGCGGATATTTGCGACGCAAGTTGTGAACGGTTGATTCGGCAATCGTGGAGGGCCGGGCCTGAAACAGTAGAATGCTATCAAAGAATTCATGCTGGTCAGGAGTTGCGGTATGAACAATTTCGATGTTTCGAGCGACTAAATCAGACAATACCGGTGCAAACTCAGCGGCACAGGTATCACCCAGCACTAGAATTTGCGTCTGTTTGTCACTCGAATTCGCTTGCACTTGATTAAAGTTCCTCTTCTTTGTCTACGATCAACTGATAGATTTCATCGGCATCTTGTGATTCACGAATTGCTCGGGTTATCTCAGGATCGGAAATAACTCGGCTTAAACGAGCCAGTGTCCTTAAATGTGTTCGGTCATCGAAGGAGCAAATCAAGAAGAAAATATCGGTTAAAATACCACGACTTCCACCAAAGGGGATTCCTGAGTGGCTTCTGCCAAGTGCTAGAAAGCCTTCGGAGAGGATACTGGGTAGTGGCCGCCTTGGATGAAGCAGGGCCACCCCATTGTCTAATGCGGTCGAGTGCATGCTTTCACGCGACAGCACGGCGTCTACCATTTTGTTGACATCCCATAAGCGACCTGTGTCAGCCGCTACGTTGCATATTTCGGTCACAATTTTTTTGGGAGACCGACCAGATAGCGGAATTCTGATCAAGTCAACCGCTAGCATGTCTTTGATTGACACAGATTCTTGTTTGGTATGTCGATCAAGATTCCCCTCAACGCGTTCTAGTTCATCGGTATTGGAGACGCCGATGCGATCTTCTAACCAATGATGGACATCGGCCTGACTAAATCGCCAGCGTCCTGAAACTTTGCGACCAGGAATCTTATCACGGCTCGCAAGTTTTTCGACTTGTTGTGGCGTGAGATGTAAGTAAGCGGCTAAATCGGCCAGATCAAAATCTTGCTGCGGCATTCTTTTTGTGTTTTCTTTTTTGTGGAACTAATTCCAACTCGTTGGCAGGTTGTCTCGCGGTAGAGACTATTATCTGAGGGTATCTTTAAGATGGAACTGCATATTGTCGCTGTAAATGCCCCTGTGTGTCTAGCCTGATCGCTAGCAAGACGCATCTTTTCGGTAAAGTCGGGTTGACTCTTGAGCTAAAATCGTAAGAATTTTCTTAACTGAGTTGAGCTAAGCAATTATTTCAATTCATTGAACAGTCACAGAGAACGTTTGACCCGCAACTGCGTATATACTCTTTGAATGGATTCAAAGAGCGAATCTGTGATGATCCACCCGAAGTCATCGGCATGGAGGCCAAATTATGACTTTGCCAGAACCAACTCTGCCTATATCTTCTGCAACCAAAACGCTTGCTAGCGTTTCATTGCGAGATTTGTTCCCTGATGCTCAATTTATGGGCTCTAAGAACATTCAGGTACGCAATTGCACCTCAAGTTCACTCCGCTGTTTACCCGGCGATGTGTTTGTGGCGATGGTCGGAAGCCATCATGATGGGCATGATTATGTGCAAGACGCGATAGACCAAGGGGCATCTGCAATAGTGGCAGAACGATCCTTACCGGTCTCTGTGCCAACTTGTGTGGTCGAAAATAGCCGTGAGGCATTCGGTAAGATCTGCCAGGCACTCGCAGGCAACCCTAGTAAAAAGACCAAAGTCATTGGCGTAACAGGCACCAATGGTAAAACTACCACGTGCTATTTAATTAAATCCATCTTAGAAGCCGCTGGTCAAACAGTTGGAATTTCTAGTTCAATGGGCTACGACAACGGGTTCGATCAACAACCTTGGCAGTGCTCGACGCCTGACTCTTCTATCTTGGCCGATTTGCTGAGCCGTATGGAATTCAACGGCTGTTCTCATGCGGTTGTAGAAGCATCGAGCCATGCATTGGCTCAAGATAAACTTGCCGGGATCGATTTGGATGCGGCCGTTTTCACGAATATCCGCCAAGATCACATTGACTTTCATGGCACGGTAAAAAATTATCATAATGCCAAAGCAAAATTATTAAATCATCTTCGCCCTAGTGGTTTTGCCATTTTTAATGCCGATGATCCTGGCAGCGAGAAAATTTTGAACCGCAGTATTACACCTGCGTTGACGGTCGCTTTGCATGGAGAAGGCGAAATCACGGCCAGTGTAGTTGAACGACATAAGAGTGAACAAACCTTTTTGCTATCGGCAGGCAACGAAACCGTTCCAGTTTGCACACGCATGATTGGTGATCATCACATTTACAATTGCTTGTTAGCTGCCGCAGTTGGGTTGGTGTACGGCTTTGATTTGAAAACAGTGGTTAGAGGACTGGAAGCTGTCGATCATGTGCCAGGCCGGATGGAACGCATTGAGCAAGGACAACCATTTGGCGTGTTTGTCGATTACGCCCATACCCAAGATGCCCTAGCTATGGCCTTGAAAGCCTTACGCCGAGTAACCCATGGACGCCTGATTTGTGTTTATGGAGCCGGTGGTGATTGTGATCGAACCAAACGCCCAATGATGGGGCGAGTGGCCGAGCGAGGGTCTGATATCTCGATGATCACGACCGATAATCCACGCTCCGAAAATCCGATGGAAATCATCCACGATATCATGGATGGATACGACCGACCTGCCAAAGCACACGTCATGCCCAACCGGCGAGAAGCAATCAAATGGGCCATCAACGAAGCCCAAACAGGCGATACCGTGTTGATTGCAGGTAGAGGGAACGAAACGCATCAGTTGGTTCGTCGTGAAAGAATCGAGTTGGATGATCGCCAAGTTGCAAAGGAAGCGATCCGTAAACTAACCGCAGAAGAAGTTGAGCTGAGCCCGGTCGATTTGCCGCATGCATCGATTATTAAGTTTCCACGATGTTAGTAATATCAACGGCACTAGGTGCCAGGGTGCCAAGCTTTCTTAATTGAATAAATATGTGTCGTGCGTTTGAAATTGGAGAAATTAAAATGAGGCTTTTTTTACTAGTTAAATCCCATTTTGCTTGCATTATGGCTCTCTGTGCAGCAGGAATGGCCAGCAGTGCCTTCGCCGATGGATTGACGAATGCAAATATCGCTGCTGAAGAATATCTTAAAAATCGCGAATCAATCAAAAGTCTTTTCTGTCGTTTTCAACTTAGCGTTGGCAACTCTCCTAGTCTCGATGATGCAATGCAATCGCGGATCAAAACGTCAATGGTAGGCCAGGCTATTTGGGCATTTGACCACAAAGTTCATAAGTTTGAAATGAAGTGTTCTAAAGAAGACATTATAGCAAATAGTAAGTATCATAATGGCGGAAGAATAATGACACTTTCAATTGCTCCAGAGGGAATGTTAACCAACGGTACCTATCAGCTAAACTACTCTCCCATGATGAATAACCGTGGAATGATTTATCAACCGAAAATTCGTGCAGACATTCCTGGCATACAACCGTTTGGCATGGGGGTAATGGGGGCTAACGAAGAGTATAATCCTGCTTTTGGAATTCGAAAATGGATTGAAGAAAAAAAGGAGATAGAGTGCTTCATCGAAAATGGTGAAAGGAAGGAACTAGTTGTTGTGCTGAAGGACGAGTCGGGAATGCCATTGATGGAGTACCGTTTCTCTGTTGATCATGGTTATTGTCTAGTTGGACATACAGTCTTCGCTCGTGAAACGGGTAAGAGAAAATTCGTTATTTACATTCCCGAAGTGATAAAAGTTCCAACAGGGCAGTGGATGCCCAAACGGTCAATTTTAATAGGGTTCCCTAGTGAGCCTTCAGGCAAATACTCTACTCGAGTAATTGAAGTTTTGGAAGTTGCGAGTGTCGATTCTAAAGGCAAAGATGTGTTCAGCTTAGAATTACCCGACAATCATGCCATTAACGATAATTTGAACCCCAATTCCACTGTCCGATTTGAAAAAGCACAGAAGATTTTTCCCGATGACCTTTCTGTTATTGCAAAAAAGTGCTCCGATGCTGCCAAGGGCTTGAATCGAGTTGTAGTCGAGAAAAGCAATTAAGAAGTTAGCAACGATCTAGGTTGGTTCTTCACATGGGTGAATGTAGGTGTATTTATTTTAATTGGCCAGGGTGCCATGCTTTTTGCCGTTAGGCATAAGCATGTTTTATGATCAATAAAATAACTCTGAATCAGTCTGGTCGTCAAGATTTGTCAATGCCGGAACCGAATCACGGTCTATTTTTAGAACAGAATCTGTTCCCCTGGCCCAATCTTTTGCACTCGATCATCCACTGACAGGTTCTCTCTTTAGTCAACAAGGGAAGTCGCCGATAGCATGAGAAGGTTAAGAAGTGGGCATCTCCTTCTTTGTCAAACGACTTTCGAGTTTTTCGGTGGCCAAGTTGCATCTCTTGAGTTTATCATAACGGTACTTCAAAAACATGCTTATGCCTAACGGCAAAAAGCATGGCACCCCGGCACATACTGAATCTGTGATTCACTGACCGATTGAAGTGTGTAATGCATCCGACAGAGGTCTGCCGTCGGCATTGGGGAACTTGAGTCCCAGTAGTTTAGCGATTGTGGGAGCGATGACGGTATTGTCTACTCCTTGCAGTTTGATTCCTGATCGGATACCAGCACCGGAGAGGATGCACATCGCATTCATCTTCTGGAGTTTCGCCAGAAATCCATGAGAACCGAGTGACGTTTGTGCCTCTTCGTAAGTTGCGACAAGCGTCTCTCCAGTCACGGCTCCAGAGACGGCATATCCATCTTTAGCAACCAGAATGGCGTCAGGCACCTGGTCGTATTCACGTGGGTGTGGGAAGCCGACTTCATTAAATCGATCTGGCAGCAGAACGTCGGCAACCCCCTCCTGCCCCATGAACATCTTCCTGAAGTAGGCAGAGTCCTGTGGAGCTTTTGCTGGATTGGTGCAGTACACAAACCCAACACCACCTTCCGGAATTACATGCACTTGTGCCTGCGTTAGCTTTCCGCCTTCCACCGTCAGTAACCCCGCTTTTCGCAACAGGACATTCGGTCGAATCGCTTTGGGAGTCAGGGTGAATCCGTGATCGGCAACCAGAATGATCGTGGTGCTTTCACGCATTCCAGCATCATCAATTGCGTTGATAATTCGAGACACGCACATATCGGCATACGCATTAGCGGTGTAGCCTGCCTGTGATTGTGCTCCGCGTCTGTGATGTGTCGCATCGATGTTCAGAAGATGCACGAGCATCAGGTGGGGTTTGCGTTCCCGAATCAAGTGGCAGGCGGCTTCCGTCCAGACATAATCAAGGCCGACCATACTCGCTTTACGAAATGAGGCATGTGTTTCGTCCCGCAAGAGCCCCATTTCGATGAGTTCTGCCCGTAATCGCGGCGTTGTGTAATCCAGTGCATTGGGGACATCAGGGAACTGGTCATCAAACGATTGTGAATTGCGAGTACAAGGCCAGTTCACTTCAGCAGTCCTGAGTCCAGCAGCGTGAGCTACATCCACCACGGTGGGAACTTTCACGAGGTCGCTCTGGTCACGATGGGAATCAATCTTTACTGGCACTCCAATTCCGCCACGGACCAGAACTCCATTTGCAAGTACGCCATGCCGACCAGGCTTCATGCCAGTCACCAGAGTTGTGTGATTGGGCCAGGTCACGGAGGGGTCCGAGACGGTCATTCCGCCTTCAATTATACAGCCCTCCCGAGCGAGTCGACGAATGGTTGGCAACGGAACTTTGGGGTCGTCAACAAGGTACGCCGCAAATCCGTCGATGCTGATGACAACCACGTGCCGTTCAGTATCGACTGATTGAGCTAGGGACAGCGTGTTGAGACAGGCAGGAATTAAGACTGCCACACCCGCGAACCAACAATATCTGCTTAACATGCCGGTCTTGTCCTGTCTGTTGATATTAGGAGGGATATTTCATACTGATGGTTTTGAACATGAAGAAGATTTTAAACTACCAAATCGACTCAGGCTAGGAAACCGGGGATGTCCCGTCTATTGTTAAAACGTGGCCTCACTTTTTATACAGTTTAGCTTAGTAGTCAGGGTGGATCAACTTGATTTCCCCCTGGTCGTTTTGTTGAGCCAGGGTGCCATGCTTTTTGCCGTTAGGCATAAGCATGTTTTGGGGCGTGCCTTACGTTTGTTTTGTAAATTGGACCAGAGTTCGGTTCCTTTTTTCAACACAAAACAGAAAGATTTCTGATGTGGCACCTCAGCTTCAACCCCTTGCAAACAAGCAATCGAGGGCAGTTTCTACCGAGGGGAAAGCTGGCTTTTTCAGCGCGTGCAAAATGTGTGATATGCGAATTTATCCATGGATGTATTTTTATCCAATGGACAAATTTTTGGTATTTGAGCGTTGCCACTTTTTTGGCTCGCCCTAAGTTGTTTGAGAGTGGCACTTAAAACAATGCAATAAATCAACCGACCAAACATCAATCCGCCAAAACCATCTCGAAAATTCATCCAATGGACAAAACCACCGCACCAGAGGGGTTTTTAAGAAAATTATCCAACGGACAACCAAGCCAGAGTGCAAGGCTTAGTTCTTAGAAATCTCATCAAGATGTCGTAGCAACTCTTGTGGAGCATTATCAAACTCAGAACGTATTTTTAACGCCAAAGGGTCGACCAATTCCCCTCTCGACTTGGCTTGTAGATAATCTGTCAGCACCGCTTTGTTGGTTGAGTGCAGTAGGAAATGGGTCCAGAGCCAGGCTTCTGCGTAGTGGATGCTCTCCATTTCTTCCGATAAACGCAGTGGGGCGATCCTCTCTAGATTGGGTTGCCATCGGTTTTCTGCATTGGCTTTGACAAGCATTTGAAGATGTTCGTGATTGATTCGGTTTTCAGTTGGGGCCACTTCAAAGTATTCGGCCAGTCCTTCATCAAGCCACAATGGCAGTTGAGGCACGGTGGAGTTCAAGTAGGCGTGTGTGACTTCATGACGTAAATCGACCGCGATGCTGTCTGACCAGTAGGAGTGGACTGTCGATCCGGCTGCGGTAGTGATAAAAATGGCCCTGCGATTAATCAAGGGGGATGGGCCTTTAGGTGATCTCACCGAGTCTTGGTAATCTTTCTTAGTCGCATACAAGTTGATATGAACTGGCGTTCTCTTCAGTTTCAACTGCAAGGTTTGAGAAACATCGGCCGATAACGTGTGGAGTTCCTCGAGAACAAGGCTGTCTGGTGGGAACTCAAAATCAGCATGGATGATAAGGTGGTCATCCAGCGGAGGTTTGATTGTTTCTATTTCAATAAGCGTGTTTTGAGCCGTGTTCCAACTGGCACAGCCTAGCAGTGTAGCCATTAAGCAAAGTGCCATTGGTCGAACACATTTATCGAACCCATTCATCATTAGAACACCATCCTTGGAAATAAAATCAACCTGCTGCGTTTTGAGTGTCGATCAGAGCATCTAGCTCGAATTTTAGTTTGCCTAGTATCTCATCGTAAGGAAAAGCACCTAAGGCTTCCCCACTTCGTTTTAAGTTGACATAGTTCGGACCACACCAGAGCCCTAAGTCGGCATCATCGGTTTCGCCGGGTCCATTCACACGGCAGCCCATCACAGCGATGGTAATATGATAATCTTTGGCATAGCGGGTCATCTCTTTGACTTGCTGTGCTAGTTCAACAAAGGCCTCGTTTTCGACCCTGGAACAACTGGGGCAACTGATGATGTTCAGCGTGTCTAGGCCGTAATCTACTACGGATCGGACACGACCAGCGGCGATATCGCTGAGAATGCCCCGCCCAGCCTCGATTTCTTCAGGCTTTTGCGGGTTAGGAACCGTCAACGATACCCGAATTGTATCGCCAATGCCTTGGCTGATCAATTGTTCAAAGGCAATTCGTGTTTTGATGATGCCATCGGGCGGCATGCCAGCTTCGGTCACACCCAAGTGCAGCGGAATTTGAGGGCGAAGTTCGGCAAATCGACGATTGACTTCGATCACCTTTTGCGGATCGGAGTCTTTTAACGAGACACAAAACCGCTGAAAATCAAGGCTTTCGAGTTGATCACAATGTTCAATGGCACTTTCAATCATCGGGGCGATAGAATCTTCAGCATCAAACTTGGCAGCTTTTTCAGGGTCAACCGATCCACAATTTACGCCGATGCGAATGGCGCAGTCGTTGTCTTGGGCAATTCCAACAATATAGCTGACCTTCTCTTGCCACGGCTTTTCACGTTCGTGGTGATAGAGATGCCCTGGGTTGTAGCGGATTTTGTCGACAAAAGGGGCCACAACCTCGGCCAAACGGTAGTTTTCTTGTAAGTCGACCGAGAGATTGGCAGAAGTTTGGTTTCTGATCTCTTTTAATGCTTCGGCATCATTCAAATTATCAACCGCAATGCGGACCACATCGGCACCGGCTTCTTCCAAAGCATGCGTTTGGGCCACGGTGGCATCGATATCTTGGGTCTTTGTTGCTGTCATGCTTTGAACGGCGATGGCATGATCTTGGCCGATCTGGATCTTGCCGATAGTGACGCTGCGTGTCGGATTCCGCTTGATTTGCACGTGGGTACCTCAATAAATGAATGATTCAGCTTCTATTCTCTTCAACCGAGCAGACTTTGGCAACATCACCCATTGGACGGAAATTGGTGCGAGAAGAGATTTCTTTGGTAGTCAACTGGCGAATACGAGGAAAACAGGTCAAAATAAGCTCTCATATGAGTATTGATGGCTCTTCATCTCAAGCGCGAAGCGTAAGCGAGGACGAAGTGTGTTCGCGGTTCGTCCTCGCTTACGCTTCGGGTTGAGATATATATTCTGGTCCTTATTATAGATTGAAAACTGTTCCTTGAATTACGATCCGCTGTTTCATATTGTTCTGCTTGAGCCTGAGATTCCGCCTAATACGGGTAATATCGGGCGAACTTGTGTTGCCACTGGCGTGAAGCTTTGGCTGGTCAAGCCACTTGGTTTTAGTGTTGCCGATAAAGATTTGAAGCGAGCCGGTATGGATTATTGGAAGCATCTTGAGTGGGAAGTGGTCGACAACTGGCAACACTTACAGCAGCGATTGCCAGATACTAACTTTTGGTATTTCACGAAAACATCTAAAAAACCGTATACGGCGGTCAGTTATCAACCAGGCGATGCCTTGGTGTTTGGGGCCGAGTCAAAGGGGCTTCCCAAAGATTTGATGAGCGAGAACCAAGACAATCTGCTCTCGGTTCCCATGCGAACTCAGGTCCGCAGTCTGAATTTATCAACCACAGCAGGAATCGTGGCCTACGAAGCGGTTCGTCAGATCACCTTGGCTGGAGAAGCCAGTTTGCCGATTGGTGAATCGCCCTGCTGAGCTTCAACTAACTATTACTAGAACTATCGAATATCAAACCCGGAGAATCTTGTGCTACGACTTACTGCAGAAAAACTTCAATCGTTTGCTACAAGTTTATTGACTGCTGCTGGAATTCCAGGGGAAGAGGCCGAAGCAACTGCTGCGAGTTTGGTGGGCTCAAACTTACGGGGCTATGAATCGCACGGCGTGATGCGGATTCCGTTTTATGTTGACATGATCGCCAATGGCGAAGTTCAATTAGATGCCGAGTTTGAAGTGGAAAAAGAGACCGACACCAATTTGGTAGTCAACGCCAACTGGGGCTTGGGGCAGTCACACGCAAGACTATTGGCTGACCGTTTGATTGAAAAAGCGAAGACGTCAGGCATTGGAATCGGAACCATGTACCGTTCTGGTCATATTGGCCGATTGGGTGAGTATTGCGAGATGGCGGCAGAGCAGGGGATGGTTGCCATGGTGATGGTCAACACGCATGGGGCAGCCCGGCGAGTTTCGCCTCCTGGTGGAAAACGACCCCGTTTAGGCACTAACCCATTAGCGATTGGAGCCCCCAATGGAGATAGCCCTTTAGTGCTTGACTTTAGTACCAGTGCGACTGCTGAAGGCAAAGTCCGCGTGAAGAAAATTGCGGGCGAGCAGTGCCCTGAAGGCTGGTTGATCGATAGTGATGGCAACCCGACGACCGACCCAAATTCGATCTACCAAGAACCACCAGGGTGTATTGTTCCGTTTGGTGGCCCACAAATGTACAAAGGGTTTGGGCTTGGAATTATGGTCGATATCTTAACTGGTGCCTTGTCAGGCGGGCTTTGTTCTCGTGAGACGCCTGAGACACAAAAAGGCAATTGCGTGTTTATGTTAGTGGTTGATCCTGACCACTTTGGGGGCCGTGATCATTTTGCCAAAGAAGTGGGAGACTTGGCCCAGTTTGTACGTGATTGCCCTCGAACCGATGGTTGCGATGAAATTTTGTTGCCTGGCGATCCTGAACGACGGGTCATGAAGCAGCGAAAAGCTGAAGGACTTCCGTTTGATACCGAGAACTGGTCGAAACTAGTTCAATTGGCCGAACGATTAAATGTGGAAGTTCCTGAGCTAAAATAAAGTTTTCTACTTGATATTCTATGGCGTAGGCGTAAAGATGAGCGTTGTTCCTTCCTTCTTCCTGTTCTGGAGAATTAATGATGCTTCGTTTTGCGCCTGCCTTATTAGCAGTATTAATAATTGTTTGCTGCACCACTCAAGGTTCCTCTGCCGCTGAACTGCCCAAAGTCTATGAGATTGCAGCACAGCCGCTCAAAGCTCAAGTAACTCGTCTGATTCAGGCTCTCGATTATTTGGGAGAACCACTGACCGCAAAGCAAAAGGCCGATCTAAAAGCGGCATCGGCGATGACCGATGATGACGACGTGGCCGAGGCGATTCAAAATGTGCTCGACCCGATGTGTTTGGCCTTAGTGAATATCAACCCTGAAAGCCGAGTCAAAGGAGCGATTGGCCCTGCCAAAGCCGAGTTGGCCGAACAAGGCTGGCGTGTCTTTTTGGTCAAGGTCCACAATGAAGCAGGAGTGACTGCGCCGCTGCGAGTCACCAGCCCTAATGCGTTGCCGATTACACGACGATCTCGCTCAGCGAAAGAACCAATTCAAGATATTTCAGAAGCAGATGTTCAGGCTCGATGGATGGAAATTCAAAGCTACGAACGTCAGCCGCTTGTAAAAGCGTTAAGTGGGTTGCCGCTTGAATACCGGTTGATTCAAATCTACAGTCGAGATGCCGGTAAACGAGAAGGAAAATTGTTATTTGATGTGGGTCAAGGGACGCAGGATATTGGATTTCGTAATGAACTGCCGATCTTGTTTGAATGCTTGCCAGCGGTTGAGGTTGCTTTAGAGATTATTGATGACGACGGCAAACCGACCACGGGTCAATTTATCTTTCGAGACATGCAGGGCCGAGTCTATCCTGCTTTATCAAGACGTCTGGAACCCGATTTTAATTTCCACGAACAAGTCTACCGTCATCATGACGAAACCGTCACTTTGCCTCCTGGCAAATTCAACGTCACTTACACACGCGGGCCAGAGTATCTCAAGTTAGATCGCATGATTACAGTGCCAGATGCCGAAACTCATCGAGAACAATTTCGCTTGAAACGCTGGATTCGACTCACCGATTACAGTTGGTATTCAGGCGATCATCATGTGCATGCCGCAGGGTGCAAGCATTACGAAGCCCCGACTCAAGGAATCACGCCGGAGTCGATGATGCGGCACATTCTGGGTGAAGATTTAAATGTTGGCTGTGTCCTTTCCTGGGGCCCATGTTGGTATCATCAAAAGCAATTCTTTGAAGGCAAAGTGAACGCACTTTCGCAGAAAGATTATTTGATGCGATACGATGTCGAAGTCTCCGGCTTTCCAAGTTCACATGCCGGGCATTTGTGTTTGCTTCGCTTAGAAGAAGATGATTACCCAGGCACCACACGTATTGAAGAGTGGCCTAGTTGGAATAAACCAATCTTGAAATGGGGCAAAGAGCAGGGGGGCGTGGTTGGCTATTCGCATAGCGGATGGGGGATTCAGGTCTCAGGCGATAAATTGCCGATTTACGACATTCCACCTTATAATGGAATTGGTGCCAACGAGTATATTGTGGATGTCACCCATGACGTCTGTGATTTTATTAGCACGGTCGATACACCTTCGACTTGGGAATTGAACATCTGGTACCACACACTCAACTGTGGATATACTTGCCGAATCAGTGGCGAGACCGATTTTCCGTGTATCTATGGAGACCGCGTTGGGCTCGGGCGTTCTTATGTGAAAATGGATGCCGACGATGAATTCACCTTTGATAAATGGGCCGAAGGAATCAAAAATGGGCGAAGCTATGTCTCCGACGGTTTCAGCCATCTTTACGATTTTAAAATCAATGATTTGGA
>NVWB01000178.1 GCA_002733575.1 Blastopirellula sp.
ACCAGCATAAAAACCCCTCACGGCTAACAATTCCAACAGCCTAAAACACGAAATTGAATATCTGCCCAAATAAAAGACTTTTTCAGGCCCGACTAATTAGGGCGACTCTCTCATGAGTTTTAGTTATGTCTCTATGAACTTAATCGACAAGCTCAAAGGTTACCTCGTGAGGCGTTCCTTCTGTCACTGTGAACTTCAGTCCAGCGGTTCCTAGTGAAGCGTATTTTTTGGGAACTAAGTATTTCAAGTGGACCGGCGTTTCTGTTAAGCCGATATTTTCTGGCTCAGGTTCAGGTGCTTCTAGGTCAATTTCTGGGGCGTCAATTTGAATCCGTTTGGTGACACTCACTTTGAAATCTCCTGGAACGACTCCATCGTACAGGGCATCCGTTTTCATGATGGCAACTCCTGAAGAATCGGTAGTTCCAGCGGCAGAGTATTTCCCGCCTTGGGCGGCAGCAATCACGGTTGCCCCTTCCACTGGCTCTCCGTTATAGGTCACCGTAATCGTACAAGCGGTGAGATCGGGTATGTGATCTGGTTTTTCGACGTTCGTATTGCCACAACCCAAAATAGAGATGAGCAATAAAAGGCAGGTTAGTTTTAACCATGACCGAAGGGTTAGTTTACTAAAATTCAAAGTTATTATCCTGAAAACAAGGCAGATTTAGAAAGAAGAAGGACTCTAAATAAAAACTATTCTGAGATCACTTCGCCACCAGAGATACTTCCCTTAGCACCCCAGACTCCGTAATTGCTTCGTCCAGATGTGACCAATCCCAGCGTTAAGTCGCCAGTATCGATTGTGTCTGTGACAAACCCTACGCTGCCATCCAAATTACTGACCAAGGCTCCGCCAGGATGATAACTTGTAGGTGGCAAGAGCGGACGAGACTCTTGAGAAGACTTGCCTGTTGCAACACAACTAGGAGAGTTCGGTGCCAAAATCGTGTTGAATCCAGAATCAGGCGATGCTCCATCTGACCAATGGCGACCTGTCAGATTACCAGTTGCAGGGTCTGCGTATTTGTTGCCAAGGACTGCAACATTTTTGCATTCCAGCGGAACAATCGGAAGCATATTATTTTGGATATCAGCCCCAGAGAATAATCCACTGGAGTTTGAGAAACCGCCTTTGAAGTCCGCACGATTCACACCTACAACCCGTTCACTAAAGCCAGCGGTATTACTCAGTCCATCAGTAATACTATTAAAACCATTGGTATAACCTGGGGAGCCCGAGTTTCGAAGAATGCCAAAAGGACCACGAGGGTTCTGCGTTCTGCGACTACCATGGGCATCGTGATGTTGCATCGTCCAGTCGCCCATGCTCATCATATAGTTCCTGGCACCTTCAGTATAAGAATCTGCGTTCGGACAGCTAGGACAATGAAAACCGGAGAACTTCGTCATCACATGCGAACCAGGAACATGAACCCAGCCTGCTGGCGAAAAGTTTTTGCTTGCAGATAAGTCGTAAGTCGCTCTTTGCTCTAAGAATGGCATCAAGCACATAAAGCCCGATTGTCGAAAAGCGTTTGTACTAGAAGCAGTCCAAGTATTATAAGTTCCAAAGCCACCCCCTTGGCCAGTTCCACCATTGAGAAATGGCAAAGACCCAAACGTATCGTGATAGTTGTGCAAACCAATGCCAAGCTGTTTCAGATTATTCGTACACTGCATTCGTCTAGCAGCTTCACGCGCTTGTTGCACCGCTGGTAACAATAGGGCAATTAAAATACCGATGATTGCAATGACCACTAAGAGTTCGACCAGGGTGAAGCCCTTTTTTCTTCTGGAAATAGACATACTTTTCTCTACAAGTAAAAAGATAGAAACTAATCATGAATAGGTTGTTTAAGCTATACTATACCTCACAACTAAGATCCCCCAATGTGTGTGCATTAAAGTTTTTTTGAAACAATTAATCTTGACATCTTGCTTATTTCTTTCGTGACCTTATCAATCGAGAATTAATTCTCCCCACACTTCCACACAGGTCATTCTTCACGAACCCCTTGATTGACTACGCTATCTCACTGATCCATAATGACACAACTCTCTTTATATTCCCATTTTACGACCTCATTCCCAACTATCTGGAGCTACTTTGATGAAACGATCATTCCTTGGTGCAAGTGTTTTTCTGTTAATGTTGTCGGTTAGTGTCACCGGTTTTGCGGCTGAGATTACGCATTCCTTTCTCGGCTGCGGTAAAGCCAATAGGGCGGTGATTGTCAACGAAGCGGGCGCAGTCGAGTGGTCGATTGATTACCCGACCAGCGATGGTTGGGTGCTGCCCAGCGGCAACATTTTATTGGCGATCTACCCTTGTAAAGAATTCCCCAAGGGCGGCGTGATTGAAGTTGAACGCGAAAGCAAAAAAGTAGTGTTCAAATATGTGGGCACACAAAAAGAAATCAGCACGGCCCAAAAGCTCGAAGATGGTTCGTACCTGATTGCCGAACTTGGACCTAAGCCGAGTGCCGTTCTGGTCAGTTCCACTGGCGAAGTGATTAAGACGACCCCGCTGCAATGTCAGGCCGAGAACGCCCACATGGAAACCCGCATGCTGCGTATGCTACCAAGTGGCAACTACATTGCCCCGCACCTGTTAGATTTTGCCGTGAAAGAATACAAGGCCGATACTGGCGAAGTCGTGAACACCATCGACACTAAAAAATATGGCTGGCCGTTTACTGCCATTCGTCTTGAAAGCGGCAACACCGTGATCGGCTGCACCAACGGCAATCAGGTGATCGAAGTCGACAAAAACGGCAAAACCGTTTGGCAAGTTACCAACGAAGACATCGGCGAAAAACTGTTCAACGATGCCTGCGGTGTACAACGGCTACCCAACGGCAACACGGTTGTCTCTAGCTATCACGCCAGTGGCAATCAGGTAAAACTGTTTGAGCTGACTCCAGAAAAGAAAGTCGTCTGGCGTTACTCTGGCATGAAAGCTGGCTTCCACCACTTCCAGATCCTCACCACCAACGGCAAACCGGTAAAGCATAACACGATGAAGTAAACGTGATATGCAACCGTATTGAACGATGCCGTAGGCGATCCGAGGCGACAGACCTCGGCTTCGACAGCGGTTCGGCACCGTGAATTAAAAGAACTCTAAGAACTGAAACACAACCCTCTGTGTTTCAGTTCTTCTTTTCTTGACCCTTGTAGGCAAACATCATCACGGCATCGGGTGCGTACCCAAGGTGCCCTTTAAGCTGTCAATGTAGCCAGGTTCTTGAGTCGCTTTGAGTTGCTGTTCGGCATAGGTTCGGCGTGACTCAATCTCCATGCGACTGGCTTCTTCGGCGTGGTAAGGTTCGGCCAGAAATTGATCGAGTGATTCAACGTGACGTTGCCACAGTTGTTGATCTCCTTGCTGTTTGGTCTGCAAACGCTCTTGATACCAGTCGCTTTCTAGTAAAGATTCTTTGGTGAACATCTGGCGAATTTCTGCGTCGTGAACCGTTTTGCCTTCGTAGGTTCCGGTCGCCATAATGGTCAACAACGCTTTGAGCGGTGGACAGGCCTCGTCGATCGAACCATCTTCTAGATAACGCTGAGCCACGGTTTGATGGGCTTCGGTGATGTGCTTGATTCCATCAACGTACGATTCAAAGTCTTGCGTTTCTGGTTTGAGAAAATCTTCATCGAACACCATGCGTGGATTATCGAACACACGACCAAAATAGGTGCGAATAAACCGGCGTGTGATGCGGTAACCAAGTCGACTGGCTTTGATTTCTTCGCCGTTATGCGTGAAGTCGGCCATCTTTTCTAGGTGCCCTTGCTCAATCAAGTTCTTAGGGTCGCGTTCCTCAGGTGTCAAACGGCACCACACTTCGGGCACGAGCAAACTGATGTCGTGATCGACCTGCAAGTTCGGGCCAATGTGCCCTGCTGCTGATGAGTACCCTGCCAATCCGGTCAGAATATAACTGACCAGTGCGTTGTTCAAATCTGCGGATGGTCGTAGTGCATTGAACGGACCTTTGGTGAGTGCGCCTTCGCTGCCTGCTCCCGTTGTGGATGGGCTTTTGCCGGTAAGCGAACAGACAAAGTCCATGAACAACTCTGGCAGTTCCTGATAATGAATCGGTCCATAGACCGCGAGGCTACGAATCCCTTTTTCCGCATTCGGCGGATTGTTACGACGACCCGAAAGTACCGCGTTGACCGGTTGGTGGACTGGTTTGTCTGCTGGAACTGCCCGATAGAGTCGTGTGCCCATTTGGGCAACATACTTGCCCATCGGCTTGGACATGTCTGGCCGGGCTTGCAAGTAGCGAGGATTCTTGGTCGGCGTGCGTCCGACTCCGACTCTTCGTGGATTGGCCGAACAGGCCACATATTGCGAGCCTGACTTGATCACCGAACGTAACAAATTTTGCATTGGTTCTGTAAAGGCATCGAAGTCCGCCACATACTCGGCCATTTTCTCCACCGCGGCCCTGGTTAGTGGCTCGAAGTTGGAAATGAAATTATCAGGCAACGAGAGATCGGCTTCGGTTTGTTTGTCTAAGCCGCGATGAATGGCGTCGTCAGGTCTCTGAAACAAACGGTACTCGCAGTTGGTGACAAACTTTAGGCTGTCTCCGCGAGTATTGTCGCCCAGGTTTTCTAACGCACGCGTTGGCACCACCACTGAAGCACTGATGTCGTCTTCGGTTTGCACTTTATCGGCCGCCATAAAATCTTGCCGCAGCTTATAGGTCCGCCATTGTTGAGGCCCAGAGAGCCCTACGCGGAGATAGGTGCCAACTAGTTTTCGATTACGATATTTTAGTTCATGCCCTGGTGTGCCATTGACGATGTCGACACCAAAATCTTCACGCCAGTCACCTTCCCAGCCTATCTGTTGAAATCGTTTGATAATGAACAGCAGTGAGTAAATATAGTTGGGAATCGTATCCAACCAAGCATTATATTCATCGGTGTAATCAAGGGCCGGAGTCAACAGTTTGATCACACTACCCAGTGAACGATCTTGCGAAAGGACTTTACGTGTTGCGGTTTCAACATAGTCAGGTTTATCGACCATGTCTTCTCGCCAACGATCTTGATAATTGCGTTCAAAAATATCGTCTAACAGGTCAAAATCTTCTTCAAGATCGGAAGTGAAAATCGGGCCATACAGCATGTAGTCGACCAGAGATTTACTAATTTCACTTTTGCCACCACCGCTGACCGTACAAGGTTTGTGGCAGAAAGTGCCTTCGGGGTTAGTGCCAACTAATCGCCAGCTAGGAGCAGCCGGATGTTTCTCCATGCGAATTTTATAGCCAGACGGGGCAATGTACGTTTTGCCTGGTAACAGTGGAATCGAGTGATCTTGCCCGTCACGTTTCCATTGAATTTGTTGCTCTAACAACGTGGCGCGTGAGTCTTCGGGGATGTAGATCAAGTCGTTGAAATTCTTATCAACGCCGTAGCCTTCTGGCTGAATATCGATCCACTCGCCGTAATCTTTGGCGACATCATCAAAGGTACGTCCATTATATTTGATGCTGTTCACACGAAACTCTTCGCCCAAGTTCCAACTGGTGTAAGCAACCACGCCGCCAGCATGCTCTTCTTCGACATTGCCGAAAAGATTGGCCGCGTAGCTGATCTGGGTTTTGACTTCTTTTTTGCAGTAGCCAAAATAGTTGTCAACAATCAGGGTCACAATCACGCCTGATTTGTCACGGCAAGTGACCTTATAGGGTTGACCTTCGTTGTAGAGTTCACTCTCATCTTGCCAGCACATGCCATCTTTTTTCTGACGCTCTGTGGCTTGATCGATATGCGGTAGGCCCAATTCTTTTTTGGTAGCCGTGGCCAATTGAGGGGCCAAGATAACCGCCCCGGTGTGTCCGGTCCAATGTTCGACATCCAACGCCGCGTTATTTTGTGGGATGAAAGGATCGCCTGCATTGCCGAAGATCGACTCCACAAAATCTAGATTGCTGACCAAGATACCCGGCGCAAAGAACCGAACTTCCAACGTCTTTTCCGGGGTGTAGCCAGGCACCTCAGGGCAAACAATCGGACGCAACAGCAACGATACAAACGAATAGGCTTTCCGCTCATGCTCGGAAGTAAACGGCAGTTCCAAGTTTTCCTGAGGAGGGTTCATCGCAATTTGAAACATTTTGACGAAGGTTTCTCGCGGCACGGCCAATTTATCACCAGCAATCGGCAAACCACCCTCGACCACATGAAACGTACCTTTGGTAGTTCGCCGATCATGCTTAGGGTTATGCAGCACGCCATTTTCTACACGATACGATTTCACAAGATCGCTTGAAAATTTGTCGCCGTCCACAGGCAACGAAAGCTCTCGGGCAATGCCGTGGCGTTCGAGCACAAAGCTCTTGCGAGGCAACTGCATCGGTTGCTCAAGATCCAAATCGCTGAAGTAGCTGGCGAGAAAATCTTCGATTCGCTGATCAACCGGCGCAGGCCGATCTTCTAGCAACCGAGATTTTTCGTGATGATTTGCCAACAAGCCTTTGGCCAGTCCAGCGAACTCCAATTCACTCTCATGTAAAGCGGCTGGCAACTGATTGGCAATCAATTGCAAGTTGATATATTGAATTAAGCGATCTCGCTTCGCAGCGGTCTCTTCGGGAGATAAGGGAGTACGAAATCCAAGGCTTTCTTTCAAATCCATTGCAACCATCATTCCTCTGAAAAGGCAAACTTTATTCAGCCATCCATTCTAGCGAAATAAACCTGTCTGCGCCTGCCCTAGACACAGTCAAAGTGAAAATCAACGCCGCTGAACAGCCTCTAATGAGGTTTGCGAGAGAAATTCTCGATTTACTTTGTGTAGCACCGTCGTTGATTCCGGAGAACGCGTGAATTCAGTGTCAAACGCATTCGGAACAACGCCGGTGTCGACGCTAGTCGATCAGAGGTTAGAGCGGCTCCATTTGTAACGCGTAAAAATAATCTCAAGCACGAAGTGTAAGTTTTGAAGTTGCGAGGTTTTAAATATCGGGTGGCCGCGATGTTGGTTTTGGCGAACGCATCCCACTCAATCACGGATATTCAAAACGACGTCGGGGTCGACGGTAGTCGATTAGAGGTTAGAGAGGTTCCCATTTTCCCCGATAAATCAAGGCTTAAATTGGTTTGAAACTTCATCCGAGTTCGGTGATTCTTGGCCGCTATAACCTCTGATGGCCTTCGGCCACACCGACGACGTTCCGAATAAGTTTGATCCCGAAGCCAAGTCATTGCCGGAATCATCGGCGGTGTTACCCGGTCATCGTAATCTCTCATTTACCCGCAGCAATCAGCATCGCACCATGTAGAACCACCTGTTCTCCTAAGGCGGCGGGTGCAATTTCGTAGCTATGCTCTAGCGGCCCAAAGACGTATTGGCGGACTGATTTTCGGATCGGAACGAAGAACAGCGGTTCTCCGATTAGTGAGACTCCGCCGCCGATGACAATTCGCTGGGGTGCTAATAAAGTAATCACTTGAGCGATGCCCCAGCCTAACGCGTTGGTGGCGTGAAGCAATGTGTCCGCCGCAATCGCATTTCCATCAGCGGCAGCTTGAGCGACCGATTTAGCGGTTAGTAAATCAAGATCCTGGTCGCAGCGATTGAGTAAGTCTTTGACAAACTCTTCATTCGCCTTACGATCAAGTTCAGACTCTCGATGAGAAAGCGAAAGGCTGTGCGTGATATCGCCTGATATTCGGGATCGGGCTTCCGCCGCAATTCCCCAGCCGCTGGCTATCGACTCCAGCGTTAGATCTTCACGATCTGCATGTAACCCTGGCCGTAAGTGGCCGATCTCTGCAACGCTTGGGCGATTGGTTCCAAAGATTTTTCCATCGCAAACAAAACCACCGCCGACACCGGTGCCGACCGTGACATAAAAAACAGAGTCACTCCCCTGCCCTGCCCCAAAATAAGCCTCCCCCAATGCGGCCGCATCACAATCGTTTTGAATAAAGGTGGGCAGATCGAACGTCTTTTGGCACCAAGTGACCAGCGGGAATTGTTCCCAGCCGTCGATTTGATAACTTTTAGTCGTGATGCCCGCTTCACAATCAACAGGGCCACCAAAACCGATGCCGATGGCAGTCGGTTTGTATTTTGGAAGCAAGCGAAACACGGCGGCTTCAATTTGATTCAAGATGCCGACTGCGCCGAGCGTTGGGTCAACGTCCATCCGCTCAATCGCCAGTGGTGCAGAGCCATCGGCCTTGCCCACTGCCACTTGCGTTTTCGTTCCGCCGATTTCAATTCCTAGATACATAAGTCAAGCATCGTGCTTTAAAATGGTTTAAGTGGCGTAACGACCTTCGTGGTTGATACGTGCGAAGACATCATTCAGTACCCAATGAAACAGGCACAAATGAATGCTTTCGACCATGCCCATATCATCGAGCGGCACGTGCATGTTGTGTTGTGCCATCTCTTTGAGCTTGCCGCCAGAGTAACCGGTCAGGCCCAGCGTTTTCAGCCCATGGCGATTGGCCCAATCAATGGCTTTCAGCACATTATCGCTATTACCAGAGCCAGAAATGCCGATGGCCAAGTCGCCTTCACCACCGTAGTTCATTAGTTGTTGCAAGAAGATTTGGTCGTAACCAATGTCGTTTCCGACGGCCATCAACCAACCGGCGTTGTCGGTTAGGCTGAGCACTTTCAGACGCTTTTTGGATTCATCGTTGAGTTCGTGTTCGTGCAGGGTGCTTTTGCCAAGGTCTTCTGCAAAGTGGGTGGCGGTTGTGCCAGAGCCGCCGTTGCCGAAGATGTAAACGAACTTGCCGTTCTCCCAACATTCATAGATGAGATCGGCCCATTTTTGAATTTCGGCTTGATCGATATTGTCGATTTCAGACTGAAGCCTTGTCAGATAGGCCCCGGTATCGAGAGTTGCTCCCAACATTTTGTTTTGTTCCTAAGGTCGTTATGCTAAAGTTTCTGATTTTGGATGATAAATAAGTGCGACAGGCAGCATGAGCACTGCGGTAAATGCAAACAACCAACAGCGGTCCATATTGCAGTAGTTTAGTATCAGGTCAAACAGGCCATACAGCAAGCCCGACATGAAAATTGCGACCCAATTGGCCCGGCTCATTTCGGCAATGACTTGCCCTTTTTGATCTTCAGGTGCTTTTGCTTGTAAATAAACTTGAATCGGCACGGAGAAGAATCCGGTAAACACACCCAGCAAAATCAATACAGGTAAGCTACCGTAAAAACCGAGTAAATGGCCAAAATCATCCTCACTGCCAGGCAAAGCCATTAACACCAAACAGGCAATGATTCCCCAAGAGCCAATACGCACTAAACGAAATTCAATTTTACCACGAGAAAGTAAACCAGCGATCAGGCAGCCCAAAGCTATGCCTGCCCCTATCGATCCACTTAAAATGCTGGTTCTGCCAGGGCTCAGATCAAGTTGATCGATGCCCAGTGAGTTGACTGATGGAAATACAACGCCTGCACACAGCCAAAATGCACAGGATGCCAGTAACGCAGAAAGCAAGTTAAAATCACTGCGAAACAATTGCACCGTCTTTTTGGGAATCGCAAAAGTTGACATACTAAACTTCGAGTTAGGCGTAGATGCAGGCACTTTGCGAAGCAGCAATGAAGTGCCAGTTCCGAGTATGGCAACCAACACACAAAACCCTGAGCCGATCCAAAGCTTAGACTTGGAATTATCTAATACCTCTCCGGATTCCACGGGGCCAAAATTATCTAATATCGCTCCGGCTGCCACGGTGCCAAAGATGATGGCCAAAAAGGTGATCATCAAAAATATACCGTTCGCCTTGGGCAGATCATGCTCATGCAGCATCTCAGGCAAAATTCCATATTTGGCCGGGGCAAAAAATGTACTCTGCAATCCCATTAAAAAAAGAACGACGAATAGCCCTGCAAAGCCGTGTGTTTCGTAATAATAGAACGCAACAACGCCTAAGGCCATCGCCACGATCTCAGCAACTTTCGACAAGATAACAACGGTCCGTTTGCTATATTTGTCGGCAAGAAAACCGGCGGGCCCTGAGAACAGCAAAAATGGCAAGGCAAAAACCAGCATCGCTATCGATTGATAATCGGCAGTTTCAGATACCGTAAGCAGCAACAACAGCAACAACAACTGCTTGAACATATTGTCATTGAAAGCACCCAATCCCTGAGTGCCGGTCATGCCCCAAAACGCAATGTCGCTCGTCACGTGCGAGGGCATGTCATCATCCGCCATCGATTTTGCGTTGGCAGATTCAGAGGGATTGTCAGTTAAGGGGGATTTATCCATCGGGCTATTATCGGAAATCTAGGCCAATGAGCCTAGATCAGTATCATCGGTTAGCAGCTCCGATGCCCCAATTCTATCGATTATTTCTGATTCCAAGCGGGTGTGCCGAACCAATCGTGCATTTCTTTTTCAAACGGGGCCACAATTTCTTCCGCTTCAGGGAAAACACCCTGGTCTTGCGTTTCGACCATCCAAGTTGCCAATGCGGCCCGCATTGCGACTAGGGCCTCCCGATGTTCTGGCTCATCAGACGCGGCCAAGTTGTGTAGTTCATGCGGATCATTCTCGGTATCAAACAGTTGTTCCGGTGCAACTGTTGGAGACATGAGAGCCAGCGGGTACCCTGTCAGTTTGCCTTCTGCCATCAGCTCTCGCATCAGCGGTTTGATCGGAAAACATTTTTCTTTGTAACGATTCAGTGAGGTAAAATGACGTTTAGGGTAGTAGTTCCGTAGATAGTGATATTTCTTTCCACGCACGCTACGAATTCTGTTCACTGTTTCATCAATTCGATCTCTGGCCGAAAACGCATATTGTCGCTCAGGTCCAATTCGATCTCCTAAAAAGATACGTCCGTGCATGCCTAACGGGCGGTTGATTCCAGCAAAACCAAGCGTGGTGGCAGTGATGTCAATCAAGCTTACGACCTCGTCACGTACATCGCCAGGTCTGTAGTTTTTGGGTGCCGGGAAGTTTTTCGGCCAATAGGCAATCATCGGTACATGCAGCCCAGTGTCGTAGCACCAGTGAATCCCGCGCGGTTCAATTCGTCCATTGTCTCCAAAGAAGAGAACGACCGTGTTGTCGGCCAGGCCATCTTTTTCAAGCTGCTTCAAAACTTTGCCCATGGTTTTATCCATGCCAGAAATCGAATTCAAATACCGGGCCCACTCTAGGCGAACCAGCGGGTGATCGGGGTAATAAGGCGGGGGAGTCACATTCTCGGGCGTTGCGATTTTTTCGTGCGTCTTTTCGCCCTTCCATTCCACCCGAGGTTGTTGCCACGTTTGACGATCATAAATATCGTACTCGGCTTCCATGGTGTTGATTTGAGCAAAAAATGGTTGGTTGCCTTTTAGGTCTTCCCACTTGTCGGTGTCGTACAGTTTGCCTTCGTTGACAAAATTCATATCTAACTTGGCCGAACCAACTTGTTCGCCATTCAAGGTTTTAATGTTGGCAGTAAAGTAGCCGACATCTTTCAGGCGATGCGTAATCGGACGCACGCCTTCAGGCAGCCGGTAGCCATCAATCCGATGCGATCGCATATTGTGCGTGTCGGAACTGGTCTGATACATGCCCACAAAAAACGCACTACGACTCGGAGCACAAACCGGCGAAGTTGAAAAGACATGCGTGTAACGAATGCCCTTGGCCGCCAAGCGATCCAAATTCGGCGTCTTCACATTCTCGGCCCCGTAACAACCCAGATCAAGCTTTAGGTTCTCACCGACAATCCACAGGATGTTAGGGCGTTTGGTGATCGAGTCTTCGGCCTGAATCGACCGATTAAAACAAGCGACCAGCCCAATCAGAGCAAACAAAAATGTACAACGTAAATAATTCATGATGCCAAACCTCGGATGTGGTTTACGGAAAGAATGGAGTACCTACTATGATCGGTCAAAACTGAGAGAGAATCAATCATGCAACGGAAACTTTGTGACAGATTTCTACAATCGTAGGGTGGCTGCCGTTAGGCCAACCGCCTGTCTGTTCGGGTTGCATAAACATGGCGGCAGGTAGATTGATTACCGCTTAAAGATTTTATAGAAGCAACAGTGGTTCACTCATTGAATAGGCGAATGTCAAACCCAATGGACACCACATAAACAGGCGGCGAACAAAAGCAGTTACCCTACTTCTCCAATCTAGCGCTTCAACAGTGGCCTGTTCAGTACGAAAGAATTGCAGGGCATCTGCTTCTCGTTGGAGTTTAAACTCAGGGCCTTCGGCATAGTACTGCACATCATCGCTCATATAAAAGGGTGTTGGACCGCTGTCTACCTGCTCCGATAACACCCAAGCCCCAATTCCTAACCCAACGATAGCAACGAGTGTGCAAAGACTGATTACAATAATCGCAATCGACGATCTCAAGTGATCCTTCATGATAATTCAATACTCCTTCACGCAGCATTGTAAAGGGACGCTTGACAGAGTGCAACAGAAATTTGAGGCAATAGTTCTACACAAATAATTATCACAGAGATCGCAGAGGACACGGAGAGAATTTGAAGCAAGGCTCGGTTTACTGTACACTTATTCTATTTAGGCGAAACCCGATGACTCAACGTGTGCCCACAGTACGCCCCATTTCTTGGCTTGCGACGATCCCGCAATTCATCGCGGGGGGCGTGGCGATTGTTATCGGCTGCCTAGTAACTCAATCGACAAATGGTGTCCCTTTGGGCGCTGGAGTTTACTTGATTTATTCCTTGGGATCTCGAAGCATTATTCCTGCTGCTCATTGTCGTGGCATGCGTTTGTTTCAAAATCAGAAGTTTGAAGAAGCGATTCTTGCCTATGAAGAGAGCTATGAGTTCTTTACCCGATATGCTTGGCTTGATAAATATCGGTCCATTACCATGATGACCCCAGGTGCCATGTGCTATCGTGAAATGGCTCTCAACAATATCGCATTTGCTCATGGCCAGATAGGAAACGGCGACAAGGCCAAAGAATTCTACCAGCGAACCCTGGATGAATACCCCAATAACATCATGGCAAGTGCCGCTTTAAAAATGATAGAATCGGTGGAGTGCTCGACTCATGAAGTGGCTCAACCTGACTTAAAAGATTAATACACCCATTTTAGTAGTTATTTTATTATAACAAGGCAACATTAATGACGACTCCACAAGAAAAGAGCCAAGCTGCATTTGATCGATTTCACGAACTCGGAGGTTCCGGTGTATGGGAATCCGATATGGTTGTGATCTCGTTAGAGGGAACAAGTATTTCGGATGACGATCTTGCACTATTCGAGGACTTCAATTTTGTTCAGATTCTAACACTAAACGACACGCAAATAACCGATGCGGGCCTTTCTCACTTAGAGCAACTAACCCAGTTAGAATCCTTGTCTCTGGTGAACACTCAAGCAACAGAAGCAGGCATCTCAAAATTAAAAGTAGTATTGCCTACGGTAACAATTGAAACCGAGCCCACTTCAGAGGACACGGTAAATCCATTTACAGGAAAACCTTTTGGGGAATAATTTGATGAAAATAATCTACGATGATCTTGGTTTCTGCCAAGCATTGTGAAAGGTCACTTGGCGGAGTGCAACAGAAATTCAGAACAAGAGTTCAACACAATGAATTTTAACACAGAGGCACAGAGTGCACGGAGAGAGTTTGAAGCAAGGCTCTGTTTACTCCGTGTATCTGTGTTGGGAGAAATTAGTCGTCGGGCCTCGGAACGTAATGCTTGCAAATCCCACGCTTCCAGTTGTAGAATAGGCAAAGTCGCTAAGACTCGATTCAAACACTGACATTTATTATATGGCAAGCGAATACGAACTTCAGTCGGAATATCTTGAAAAGGTTGCTCTCAAGCATCACTTGGTGTACAGCTATTTACTGATTTTCGTCAACTTGGTGCTGGTGACTGCTGTCTATCTGATCGATGATTATTTTGATTCCAGCATATTTAGGCTCCACTGGAATATTGATTTATATTTATTTCCGCCACTAGGCATACTGTGCCTACTCGTTGCACTAGGTCCAGGAACAGTCTGGCAGCGTGTTTGCCTTTTCGGTGTGAGTCTTGCAGTAATCTCAATCTTTTTTGTAATACCATTCCCCCAACAATATGATGCGTCAGGCTCTTTTGATTTATATCTTGTACTAAGCACTGCTTGTTTACTGCTTTTAGTGCTTGGGTCTTACAGTCGGTTACGGGTCGGGCCTGCTCAACTACAAAGTCAGAAAGTGACACTCTCTGGCATCTTGATTGCGATGACGATGTTTTTCCTGCTCATCGAGTTAAGATCTCAGATGGGCAGTAGAAACTGGGCACCGCTCCCAGAAACAATCACGAGTGAGTTCGACCCGCTTGTGATCCATCGGTTGCAGTCGATGTTATTGCTAGTTATCGGCTCGCCCATACTAACTGCAATCATTTTTTTCTCTGCTAGATGTGGAACAAAGTGGTATCGTTTAATGTTAGTGCCGCTTCCTGTTGGCGCGATTGCTTTGGCCTATGGAATGAATGGACCAATCACTCAAACTGCTGAAGCGCTCAGTTTTTTTATTGCAATAACGATCCCAATGGCATGGACCTCGGCGAATGTTCTATTACTAACTTTATTCGGTTGGCATTTTTCAAGACGCACTTGATCGGTAGTGTGGATGAAATAAAGATCTTGAACAGAGAGAGTTTGAAGCAAAGCTCTGTTTCCTCCGTGCATCTGTGTTGGGAGAAATTAGCCATGAGTGCCAGTCGTTGTTATCTTCAATGATGGTTTTTCAAGCCAATTTGCACTTCACACTGGCGGAGCCAGTGGCACCCGAGAGATAGATGTTCGATGTCGACTCACGTTTTGTTATAGACTATCCATCCTACAAGTCTTCTCACCACCTTCCCAACAATTACCCCTTCTGTCATACTAACCAGTTCGGTTTTTCTTTCTCATAAAATCGCTTGAAACCAGAAGGTTTTTACTTACGATGTCTCAGTCAACTTCTCAATCGGTCGCTACGGCGATTGGTTCGACCAAAATCCCTACCTTTGCTTTTAACACCAACGAAGACTTGGCCCGGCATGTGGCTCAGACTGTGGCCGGGATTATTCGTGAACGCAATGGCTACGGGCAAACCGCCGTGTTGGGTTTGCCGACTGGTTCGACTCCCACTAGTGTCTATCGAGAACTGATTCGGATGCACGAAGATGAGGGGCTTGATCTGTCGAATGTGATCACCTTCAACTTAGACGAATACTTTGGCATCAGCCCTGAGCAGGACCAAAGTTATCACAAAGCCATGCACGAAACTTTTTTCAAGCATGTCAACATTCCGGCTGAAAACATACACATCCCCAACGGCATGATCGACCGGGCCGATGTGGATGAATACTGCCGCGAATATGAAGCGGCGATTGTAAAAGCAGGCGGCATCGATTTAATGATTCTTGGCATCGGCGGCAATGGGCACATCGGTTTTAACGAACCTTTTAGTATTCAGAATAGTCGAACGCGACTCTGTACACTTGACCCAGTAACACGCCGGGCTGCAGCGAGTGATTTCTTTCAGGAAGAAAATGTTCCGCCGCAAGCAATCACGATGGGTATTGGCACGATCCGCGAAGCCAGAAAGATTTTGCTATTGGCACTCGGCGAAGGCAAGTCGTCCATCATTCGTGAAACGCTGGAAGGCGAAATTACGGATCGCGTGCCGGCCAGTATTTTGCAAGAACATCATGATGTGCAAGTTTTAGTTGATGAAGCTGCGGCCAGTAAACTGACTTGCATGGTAACCCCTTGGGCTGAAGGTGCGACCGAATGGGACACCGCGTTAATCAAACGGGCCGTGTTATGGTTGTGTGATCAAACGGGCAAAGCGTTGTTGAAGTTGGATGACGATGACTTCCGCAAATACAACTTACACCAATTGTTGCGACATCATGGCCCGGCTCAAACGCTGGCCCATCGTGTTTTCAAATGGATGATGGACACGATTGAATATCACCCAGCCGGCAAAGAGACCAAGAAGAAAGTGATCTGCTTTAGCCCCCATCCTGACGACGATGTAATCAGCATGGGCGGCTCATTGATTCGCTTGGTCGACGACGGGCACGAGGCCCATGTGGCCTATATGACCAGCGGAAACATTGCCGTTTTTGATCACGATGCACAGCGTTTGGCCGATCTTGTGACCGAGTTCAATCGAATGTTCGGCATTGATATTGAGAAATCAAAAGAAGTAGAAACGGCGGTTGCTGAATCTTTGAAATCGAAGATTCCAGGTCAGTCAGACATCGAATTGGTGCAACAGATCAAAGGTTTAATTCGCTGGGGTGAAGCCAAAGCAGGCGCCATTCAAGCAGGCTGTGATGAAGAGAATTTGCACTTCCTAGATTTGCCCTTCTATCGAACGGGGCAAGTTGCCAAAAAACCGTTGGGCAACGAAGACGTGCAGATCATCAAAGAGTTGATTGAAAAAGTACAGCCAGACCAAGTTTATCTGGCAGGCGATCTTTCTGATCCACATGGAACCCATCGAGTTTGTGCGATGGCCATCTTCCGTGCGTTAAAATTGATTGAGGAAGAGACCGGCACCCGACCAGAAGCACTCATGTATCGAGGTGCATGGCAAGAGTATGCATTGCATGAAATCGAGATTGCGGTTCCGCTGAGCCCTAGTAATATCGAGAAGAAACGCCAAGCGATTTTCATGCACGAAAGTCAAAAAGATAGTGCGCTATTCCCAGGGTCTGACCCACGAGAATTCTGGCAACGCTCGGAAGATCGCAACAAAGGAACTGCTGACAGCTACAATCAAATTGGGCTGCCAGAATATTTTGCGATGGAAGCCTTTGTTCGCTGGGACGGCGTTCCGCTGTAAAAAAACGGAACTTGCTTAACGGACCGTGTTAAAGACATCCAGCGAAAACCCCGAGATTGAACCTCTACCATAGCGGGCTGCATAGTCGCTGCTCGCTTTGGCATAGCGGGGCCACTGTGTATTGCCGGCTTTGTCTTTCAGGCCAATCGTATCGATCTCATTCCAGCCGGGAACTTTGGGCGAGTCGAGATAGATTTTCACTCGCTTGGTTTTCCAGATGGTGTTCACAGGCACTTTGGAAATGCCGCGCAGTGCCGTGGTCGGAGTCGGGTCTTTTCCTTCCCAGACCACCACTTCTCGCCCGAGCGGGTCAAAGATCGAGACTTTGTACAAGGCTCCGGGGTTGTAGGTTTCGTGGACCAAGATTTCAGCCGGATTGACTTCATTTTCAAACTCCACTAGCACCCATTCTTTTTGTTGATCTTGGGTTCCAGAAGCCCAAGCAGTGCGCATATCGCCTGAGCCGGTGGTATCTGGCTCACCGACCATTTGCTCGACTCCCCAAGCGGTGGTGCTTTTACGGTTCACGCTGACTTCAGCGGTCAGTTCCACAATTTCCTGATCCATTTGCCGATGGTCACGCCACCAGGCCGAAAGGATGGCGGCGATCACAACCAACAGCATTAAACTGCTCATGCTAAGCCGGAACCAACTGAAATTGGGCCAGGGGATCATAAATCGAAAATTGAACCCAAGCCAAGGTGTAGAAAACCCGAAGCGAATACGTTTACTCATCGAACAACCCTTTTGAGGAATCAACTCTTCCTACACAGATACGAAGTATAGACGATCTGATATAGGAGATCGTTTTATCGTACTGTTATTTTTCCATTCTGAGAAGAAGAATGTTCACCGCTATTCCTTACCCAAGACGGGGTGTTATATTCAATCTGCCTGATCAATCAGTTCAATTACATTATTAATACCAAGCAAATCGAATGAGTATCACCCAGTTTATGCAGCGGCATTTCAAGCACTTTAATGCCCGAGAAACGCTTGAAGCGGCAGAGGCGTATCGTCAGCATATTGAAGCAGGCGGCAAGATGATGGTTTCGTTAGCAGGTGCCATGAGTACCGCAGAACTTGGAATTTCGCTGGCCGAGATGATCCGGCAAGGCAAGGTCCATGCCATCAGTTGTACGGCTGCTAATATGGAAGAAGATATTTTCAATTTGGTGGCCCATGATCAATACAAAATGGTGCCCCAGTATCGAGACCTGTCGCCCAGTGAAGAAACGGAATTACGTGATACTGGCATGAATCGGGTGACCGATACGTGTATTCCAGAAACGGTGATGCGACATCTGGAAAGTAAATTACTGGAATACTGGATCGAAGCCGATCAGAACGACCAGCAGTTCTTTCCGGTCGAATACTTCCAACGCTTGTTTGCTGAAAAACATTTGGAACCGCATTACGAGATTCCACCAGAAGACTCGTGGATGTTGGCCGCTTATGAAGCGGGCATTCCAGTCTATTCGCCAGGTTGGGAAGACTCAACGCTCGGCAACATCTTTGCCTCACGAGTGATCGATGGCACGCTCAAATCGCATTCGGTCATCAAGCCGGGCACTGCCATGATGCAACATTTGGTTGACTGGTATTTGACCACACAAACGCAACACGACATTGGGTTCTTCCAAATCGGCGGCGGCATCGCAGGCGACTTTGCCATTTGTGCCGTGCCGCTGATTTTGCAAGACCTACAGAAAGAGGCCAAACTCTGGAGCTACTTTGCCCAAATCTCGGACTCGACCACTTCGTACGGATCGTACAGCGGCGCGGTGCCGAACGAAAAAATCACGTGGTACAAACTAGATCAAGATTGCCCGAAGTTTATGATCAACTCCGATGCGTCAATTGTTGCCCCGCTGGTGTTTGCGTATGTGTTGGGGCAGTAGTGGATTTGATTTAGATTAGAATTTTGGGTGCCACTGGCATCTTGCCAGTGTGAAGTTCAAACCATCTTACTGAACTTGAAACATTGAAGCACAACAAATCAACTTGTGTTAAAATCAACATGAACGAGAATTGAAATGCTGCACACACTTGCAGATAGCCAGTGGCACCCAAAAGGTTTCTCTGTTGAGTTGGAATTTGTCAGTGTCACCCGTCGAATTGGCTTGAGGTAACCCACCACTATGATCTCTGAATTCACTCTTGTGCCGTATGTTGGAGCCCGACCCGTCACTTTCGAGATGACGGCCGCTGATGTCGAGGAGATACTCGGTCCCGCCGAAGCTGTTAACATGAATGACTTGGGGGAACGAGACGAACGTCGTGGCCCCATGAATGTTCGCTATTCACAGGACGATGGAAAGGTTGTTGAAATCGGATTTGATCCAACGGCTGGACTGCTGTTTCATGGTAGTAACCTGTGCAATGAAAGTTCGCTCGTAGAATTCTTGTTGCAGTTTGATCCCCAGCCGTTTGAATGGGTGGGCTTTCTGATCTTCTTAGAACTGGGGATCACCGCAACCGGCTTTCACGACGAAGACGAATCACAGAAAGCCATCACGGTTTTTCGCAAAGGCAGGTGGGACGAATTTCGGGATGAGTTCAATGCTTACACGCAAGCTGGAAGTCATGGCAGTTAAGCCAGGGTGCCATGCTTTTTGCCGTTAGGCATAAGCATGTTTTTGATTTACCAATAGGGTAAACTTAACCAATGCACTTTGGCCATCGGTGCAAAAGACTGGAAGGCAGGAACAGACTCCGTTCTAAATATTGACCGTGATTCAGTTCTCCTGTTGACGAACCTTTGATGATCAAATGGGTTCAGAACTGTTTTATTGATTCGTACAAAGCATGCTTATGCCTGATCGGCAAAAGCATGGCACCCTGACCTGAATTTTTGCAGGTTGATAACCTGATAGGTTACCTTTGAAATATTCTGATTTACAAGAAGAATCTTGGTGGCATCATCCAGAGTCAGCTTACGACCCATCATTGCCTAAAGAGTTTGATGCCGTAATGATTGGTTGGCTAGGCAACAAAGTTGAAAGCATTGGCGTAATTAGCGATGCAGACTTGCAGCATTTAGAAGACTTATGCGAAACTCGTTATATTGATCAAGCATTGTTGGGCTATCATACTTGCGAGATATGCAACAAATATGATGATCGTGGAGAAGTCTTATTGATTCATGAGGATAAATATTTTGTTGTACCACACATGATTATCCATTATGTAAAAGACCACAAATATCTTCCTCCAGATGAGTTCCTTTCAGCTCTGGATCAGATTGAAGCATAACCCTAACCAAGCGGTGAACCTGAGCAGTGGATCAGGAGGGTTGGAAAATCAATGGTTTTTAGCGGCAGAGATACCTTTAACATTACATACCTCCAATTCGACGGGTGCACTGAAAAAAATTAACACAACCAAGATACCATTTTCGGGTGGCACTGGCATCTTGCCAGTGTGAAGTGTGATTGGGGTTTGAATTGCTGTTTTGATTGAGAATTTGCAAGAGTGTTGGGCTCAGATTATTTCAGGAAAAAACCACCCGGCGTGCCTTACATTGGTTTTGTAAACTGGACCAGAGTTCGGTTCCTTTTTTTCAACACAAAACAGAAAGATTTTCGATGTGGCACTCTGGTTTCAAGCATTGGCAAACAAGCACTACCAACCCAATTCTATCGGAGGGGAAAGCTGTCTGTTTTCACTGGTTGGAAATGTGCGATTTGCGAATTTATCCATGGATGTTTTTTTATCCAATGGACAAATTTTGGGTATTTGAGCGTTGCCACTTTTTTGACTCTCCCTAAGTTGTTTGAGATTGTCACTTACAACAACGCAATAAATTAACCGACCCAACACCATCCCACCAAAACCATCTTGAAAATTTATCCATTGGACAAATCAACCGCACCAGAGGGGGTTTCCAGAAAAATTAGCCAACGGACAACCACCCCAGCGGAACAGCATTCCCGCGTTACTGGAAGCCAGTGGCACCCGAAAAGGACAATCTGCGATTGAAAATATTAACACAATCGCGTTACTGAATCGGGGGCGGAAGTTGATAGCCGCCGGGTGGCAATGTGCCAGGTTGATTCACCGGTGGGGCGAAATTTTGATTGGCCGGAAACTGAACTTGCGGTGGGTTCGGTGAATAAGGTGGGGCCAGAGTTGGATTCTGAGCGTTCCCTAAAGAGTACCGTGTTTGTTGTGGCGGTTGAGTTGGTGGCACGGGAACGGCAAAGCCCGCAGTGGCGTTGGCCCGCATTTGTTCGGCCCTTTGTCGTAATTCTGCTGGCGGTACAATCCGCTGGGGTTTCATCTCGAAATCGATTTCGCGTTCATCTCGAATTTCCCACGGGATCAGATTTTCGGTCACAAAATCTAGCGGCGGATATTGATACCAGGGTACTTTGAACTTGTGCGACTGTTCGACCGGTTCGAATCCATCCTTCTCTAAACGGAGGATTCTATCTCCGTAGTACAGGTAATCGGTCGAGACCGGGGTCACGCCGACTTCTTGATTATCGACATAAAGAACCGCACCTGGAGGGTTGGTACGCACCGTCATCCGCCGGCGAACACAGCCAGTGCTTCCTAAAATTGTGACCAAGATCGCCGCAACAAAGCAGAAGCGAACCGGTAAAACTAGTTGTAATTGTCGATTGAGCATCAATCAGATCGGTAATAAAAGGTGAAATCTGTTCCCTACGTGGGGCGGCCAAGTATAGAGATGTGCCACGAAAGTAGCTAGATCGATCTTTATTTTTCTAATATGGCTACGAATCATCAGGTATTTCAGCAGTTTTGGCTCATCCTGCTTGATTACTCAAACTAACGCTTTTATCATCGTAAATAGCTGCTAAAACGGCACTTAGAAAATATCCCCCCGTTCTAGTGTGTCTCCTGAAATTGACCCAATCGCCTTAACCGAGACCCCGAATGAGTCTGGAATCGAAAACATGGAATTCGTGCTTGCATATAGCATCGATCAGCGATATTGGGCTGCGACGGAATAATAATCAAGACAGTTACGGCATGAGCCTGGCTGCCGATTGGGCCGATTGGCAACAAACGGGTCATCTATTAATTGTGGCCGATGGTATGGGCGCCCATGCTGCTGGCGAACTGGCCAGTAAAATGGCGGTTGACCACGTGCTTCATTTATACCGCAAGTTTTCGGACAGACCGCCCGCCGATGCACTGGTGGCAGCGATTGAAGAAGCGAACCAAATTATTCACCGTCGTGGCGAATCGAACGTGGCCTTTCATCGGATGGGCACTACCCTCAGTTCACTGCTACTGCTTCCGCAAGGCGCCGTCATAGGGCAAGTGGGCGATAGCCGAGTCTATCGTTTACGGGGAAACAATCTGGAACAACTCTCGTTTGACCATAGCATGGCCTGGGAAATCCGAGCGGCAACCGCTGGCATGGACGAATCTTCTGACCTGTATGCGGCCATTCCCAAAAACGTGATTACCCGCTCTCTAGGGCCCAAAGAACAGGTCGAAGTTGACATCGAAGGCCCTTTTCCTTTGGAAGTGGGTGACACCTTTTTGGTTTGCAGTGATGGGGCTTCAGGGCCGATCCGCAACGATGAATTTTCCTTGATCTTACAAGCTTTAGAGCCAGAGCATGCAGCACAATTAATTGTTGACTTGGCCAACTTGCGTGGTGGCCCTGATAACATTACCGCGATTGTTGCAAAAATTACCGGCCCTAAAATGGCCAATGACCCTGCTCGTGGGCAACCCATCGTATTGGAAGATACGGTTACCCAAGTGATTCATTCTTCCCAGCGATCCATCCATTGGGGCTTTTACACGCTCATCGCACTATTTGCTGTGGTGACCATTATTCTGCTTGCCATGGAACAAACTTTGGGAGCGATTGTCACGGGCGGAGCTTCGTTATTGATTGCCACCATGATTGGAATCTATAAATTCTCGGGCGAGAGTGAAGAAGCTGTACCCTCTGGTTTCAAAACCACCCGCAAAGAGAAAGCCCCTTACGAAGTCACGGTTTGTAAAGCCTCGCCTGAAGTGATCCAGAACCTGCATTCGATTGTCTCAGAACTGCGAGAGACCTCGGAAGAAAACGAGTGGAATATCAATTGGGCTCCCATCAATCAGCTATCAGATAAAGCAGCTCAAGCACTAAACGAAAAGGATTTAAAGCTGGCAGCCAAACACTATCTTGTGATCATCGGATTGATCATGGCAGAAATTCGAGACAACAAATCACCTAGTGTAGCAAAACCGGGTGATGCTGGGCCCGATGTAGGTTAGGGAGCTTTGAGCCATTTTCCAACAAAATACCTTAAAGTAAATTCGGCATCCGCTTAAACTGTCGTTTGTGGAACAGCCTGAACATGGTAAATTGTTCGGCTCGACTCTGGTTAAACATGTTACTGAGGTGCTAGCAACTATGCTTGGCGGCAAAGGAGTGTCGCTTGTTATGGGAATTGTTGGTCGTTACATCCTGATTGAACTTATTAAAGTGTTTGTGGTCACATTGACCCTACTGACGCTGATGATGATGTTTGTTGGTGTCGGACAACAAGCGATCAAAGAAGGACTAGGTTTGACCCCGGTCTTGCGTTTAGTTCCCTATTTGCTTCCCAATGCGCTACGATTTGCAGTGCCAGGCACCATGTTACTCACAGCGTGTTGTGTTTATGGACGAATTTCGTCTGACAACGAAATTGTTGCCGTTAAGGCGTTAGGCATCTCGCCAATGGTGATGATCTGGCCGGCGTTGTTTTTGGCCACGATAGCATCTCTGTTTTCAGTATGGCTCAACGATGTCGCAGTCTCGTGGGGACATGAAGGTGCCCGTCGAGTGGTGATTGAATCGATTGAAGAGATTGCTTATGGCAGGTTGCGAACACATAAATCGTTTTCCAGTTCTCGTTTTTCTATCTTGGTAAAAGATGTTGAGGGCGACCGCTTGATTCGCCCCGAGATCTTAGTTCCCGCAGGTGAGCACAGTCCCCAGTTGTCGATCTCGGCAGCGGAAGCCACTTTAAAATCAGACACGGAGAACAACCGCCTAATTATTTCATTGATCGATAGCCGAATCGAAGCCGCAGGAAACGAGCCCGGTTCTTTTGATCACCCTGGCGTGATGCAGCACGTCATTTCACTGGATGACTCAGAAGAGTATCGTATCGCGATTAGTCCTTCCTACTTATCGCTGAGTGAAATAGATACGAATATGGTAATGCATCAGAAGATTGCGAAAGAGCGTCGAGAATCGTTTGCCGCAATGACCACTTTTGCCCTGATGACTGGCGACTTACACAAGATGCACAGCGATGAATGGGACAATTGGGTCAGCAAAGTTGACTGGAGTCGCTCACGCATTAACCGAGTCAGAACCGAACCCCATCGGCGATGGACCAATGGTTTTAGCTGCCTATTTTTTGTCATGCTTGGAATTCCCCTAGCCATCAGACAACGCAACAGCGACTGGGTTTCGACCTTTTTTATGGCATTCATGCCTGTGCTGCTCATTTTCTATCCACTGCTTGCGTATGGAGTAGATCGTGCCAAAGAAGGCGCATTGCCGCCGATTGCAGTTTGGGGAGGCAACCTGGTGCTGTTTTTAATCGGACTAATTTTACTACGACGAGTGATGCGTTATTAACCTTGTCTGGCCTTCGGGAATAAAGATGAGATTAATTTTCAATCGAGAAAACTATTCGCCTGTTATCTGCGTAAAGATCAATAATTCAGAGCAGGCTCCGCTCTGAAGATTTCTATGATGTGGAACGCCACTGCTTCAAGTGCAGGCAGTGCTGGCATAATCAGATGGTTCGTATTGTTCTAACAGGGCATTTCTTGCTAGACTCCCGATCCAATTAGTTCAAAACTAAACGATTCAATATGAAAGCAAGTGGTCCAAAGACTGCACACTAAAAAATACGACTGCTAATTCATTCCTGCAATTTCTGCGACAAGGAGGTCGCTATGCTGTCAGGACGATCTGTACGCGACAAATTGATGGTTGGGATTGCCCTGCTATTTGTGAGTCTCATCATCTTAGCCACAAGTGCCCTGATCGGAAATTATTCCTATCGCGGATTAGCACGCGGCGTCAGCGTACGTGCATCGGAACTGCCGCTTGCCATTAATTTCTCTATCGCGGTGACCGATCTACGCCATACCTACACACAAGCGGAGAAATTCCAAGAGTTCTCGATTGCGATCCCTGGTTTTAGCCAGTCAATTGCTCGCGATGATGCTCGCGATGACTTTCGCCGAAAATATATGTTTTCAGAACAGCAACTGCGTAAGTACCGGGAGCAGTTAGATGCCAATGATCTGGAATCAGGCGAAATCGGAGACAGTCAACGAGAACGTAAAACCATTCGCAAAATAGATCAATCACTAGAAAAGGTGGCTGCATTAAAAGAACAAAACTGGCTGCAAGATGAAGTTGCCAATGCAGAACTAGAACGTGAATTAGACAATTTACATACGATGGCGAAAGAGTTGCCTACCTATTTAATTGAAGAAATGCAACAACTGAAAGATGATGTACGGACACAATATCGAACATTGATTTTAATCTCAACAGGTTCAACGGCAATCGCCATGTTGCTACTCGCGTTGTTCGCCTATCTGCTGTGGTTGTGGATCTATCGCCCACTCAAGATACTCCATCGAGAGTCACGTCGCATCTCGGTTGATGGAGATTTTCAGCATCGTATCCAACTGGATACCAACGACGAAATGTCGACATTAGCAGATGCAATGAACGATATGACTCAGCGCTTTGAAGAAATAAAAAATAATCTAAACGAGCAAGTCCGCGAGAGAACTAAGCAAGTGGTTCATAGCGAAAAAATGGCCAGTGTCGGTTTTTTAGCCGCCGGTGTGGCTCACGAAATCAATAACCCACTGGCATCGATTGCTTTTTGTGCCGAATCACTTCAGGCTCGTTTGAATGAATCAATGACCAAACAACGGGCTTCGTCCAACGACGCAAATACCGATAATATCGACACGAATGCTGAGAACTCCAAAAGTGCATTCTATGAAATCGAAGAGATTGAAGTTCTAGAAACCTACCTCGGCATGATTGAAGAAGAGGCGTTCCGCTGCAAGGAAATCACGGAACGGTTGCTTGATTACTCGCGCATTGGTGACATTGAAAAACATGACACCGATTTAAACGAGCTGGTCAAAAACGTGATCGACATGGTACGTCATCTGGGTACGTATCGAGAAAAGACCATCGATTTCCAATGTAATGACTTGGTATTGGCAACGGTCAATGCACCTGAGTTAAAGCAAGTTGTGCTGAACTTGATTACCAATTCTCTCGATAGTTTAGACCCAGGTGGAACGGTCGATATCCGGCTAAAGAACCAAGGAAACAAAATTATATTAACCGTTTCAGACAATGGCTGCGGCATGACCGAAGAAGTTCGCAAGCATTTGTTTGAACCATTTTTTACAAGAAGACGAGACGGACAAGGCACAGGACTTGGGCTGTCTATCACCTACCGCATCATCACAGAACATGATGGGCAGATCGAAGCAACAAGCCCCGGAACAGGACAAGGGACAACCTTTGTAGTCACCTTGCCTGCCGTGGATCATAGTGAGGAAAAGAATCATCAATACAAAGCAGCCTAGTTTGAAGATATTGTTTGCAGATGACGAGAAATCATTGCAAAAACTGATGAGTTTAGAATTGCCTCGATTAGGGCACGAAGTGACCGTGTGCCCCGATGGGCTCACGGCAGTCGCTGCACTCGAACGCAATACCTACGATTGCATTTTGGTCGACATCGACATGCCTGGTTTAAATGGCATTCAAGTGATCGAGAAGGCGAAAGAGATGTCGCCAGACACCGAGGCGATTGTTCTTACCGGAAAATCAACGGTCGAAACCGCGATTGCAGCTTTGCGTCATGGTGCGTTTGACTATTTAACCAAGCCTTGCCGTTTGGTTGACTTACAAACTCTGCTGACGCGTGTGGCTCAAAAAAGAGAACTAATGCGTAAGTATCGGGCTCTAAAAAACCGCTTAGAACAGCTCGAAGGCAAGTCCGAGCTAATTGGTAGATCCGACGGAATGCAGCAAGTCAATCGCTTGGTTGAAAAAGTGGCTTCCACAAACTCAACGGTGTTAATTCTTGGAGAAACAGGAACGGGCAAAGAGTTGGTGGCCAGGGCTTTACACGATCAAAGCTTACGAGCTGATATGCCGTTTGTGACGGTCAACTGCGGTGCACTTCCTGAGAACTTGATCGAAAGCGAACTGTTTGGTCATCGCAAAGGCGCGTTCACCGGAGCCGAGGAGCATCGGAGCGGATTGTTTGAAGTCGCCGATGGTGGAACTTTGTTTCTTGATGAAATTGGCGAGCTTCCCAAGTCGTTACAAGCAAAACTTTTGCGTGTGCTAGAGTCGGGCGAGATTCGTCGAGTAGGCGACAATGATTCGATCAATGTGGATGTACGAATCTTGTGTGCCACCCATCGCGATATCGAGCAAATGGTGACCGAAGGTGAATTCCGCGAAGACCTGATGTTTCGAGTCAACACGTTTGAAATCCACATTCCTTCTTTGAAGGAACGCATGGATGATATTCCACTGTTAGCAGAACATTTGTGTCGACGATTTTGGCCAAAAATTTCGATGTTGCAAACCGTGTTTTCGACCGAAGCAATGCAGGTACTAAAAGCATACAAGTGGCCAGGTAATGTTCGCGAGTTGGCCAATGTGGTTGAACATGCAACAATTTTATGTGATGGGTTGCCCATCTTACCCGAACATTTACCGCGTCGGTTCTCATCCGTTGTACAACAGCCAACACTTGAGACATTAAAGATATTGGGGCCGATGACACTTCGCGAATTAGAAATGCAGGCGATACACGAAGCCATCGAACGTCACAACGGCAATAAACCCGCTGCGGCAGAAGAACTGGGCGTTAGTTTGAAAACAATCTACACCAAACTGAACCAAGCCGCCAACATGGTACGTTCAGCTTAAATATGGTTTAGAGTATTTTCACAATCTTAAGCGCGAAGCGTCAGCTTTGAAGTTGCGCGGTTGTATATTTCGGGTGGCCGCGATGTCGGTTTTGGGAATCGCTGGCCACTCAATCACGCTCATTCAAAACGACGTCGGGGTCGACGTTAGTCGATCAGAGGTTAGAGAGGCTTCCATTTTCCCCTATAAATCGAGGCTTAAACTAGTTCAGGATTTCCAATTGAGTACGGTGAATTCTTGGCCGCTGTAACCTCTAATGGCCTACGCCACACCGACGACGTTCCGAATACGTTTGATCTCGAAGCAATGCCCTCGCCGGAATCGTCATCGCTGCCACCCGATGGTAAAGTGCTATTTCAAAAGGACTTAACACTGATTCCTATCAAAACCTCGCAACTTCAAAAAGCGTCAGCGAGGACGAAGTGTAAATTTGCTTCGTCCTCGCTGACGCTTCGCGATTGAGGTTACGGGAATATCGTTCGTGGATTTAATGGTAAGAACTTCGTCGGTTGACTGCTCGTTTGGCGACTTGAAGTGAAAAGAGAATCACCACCAAGTCAGAAAGACACCAAGGAAGAAGCTATGTCCATATCCGGGCGGCTGACCTTTCGGCAGCCACCCTACAACATTATTTAATACCCGATTTGCTGCGGTCCAAGGCGCCTTTGACTCCAATTCGACCGGGATCGCGGGCGATTTTGTCGACAAACACGCGGGCATCAGCGACGATGGGTTTGAGTTTGACTGAAAGGTCTTGCAAGTTTCCGGCCGCACTATTCAAGCGTTGATACAGATCAGGGTTGTGAATCAACTGTCCTAGTGTGCCCTCTTGGCTGTTAATTGAGGTACTAAATTTGGCCAGTTGTCCGATCAAGATATTGAGATTTTCGGTACTGCCTTCTAAGTTCGCAATCAGTTCTTCACCCCGCTCCCCGAGTGGCTCGGTGAAACCTGTTAGGTTCTCCAAGTTCTTGTCTGCTTTGGCAACCATCTTGTTCATATTTTCGAGCAGATTTTTGGTTTCTGCCAACGTAGCAGGTAGATCTTGTAGTGCGGATTTTAGATTTGCATTGAGTTCCTCGTCAGCCACCAAGTCATTAATGGCGAGCATTGTTTTATCGAAATGATCTAAAGCTACTTCGGTTTTTTCTACAATTCGGCCAAGTTGTCCCTCGTTAGCTACAATCACATTATTGGCATTCTTGGCCAGTTGTGTCACTTCATTTCCAGCCATGGTTAATGAGCCGATTGCTTCGGTCAGCGAATCTTCCAAGTTCACAAGAACCTTGAGCGGATTCGTGGAAACGCTTCCAGTAATCACAGCATTATCGGGCAAGGGATCAAACTGGGCTGCGGGATCATCACCAGGTACGAATTCAAGAATGGCATCCCCCAAGAGTGAGCCTGACGAGATCCGGCAAACTTCATTTTGACGAGGCATATATTTGACTTCAACACTAATCGTCACTAATACCTTACGGTTTTCTTGAAGTGTCACCTCTTTCACACGCCCAATTAATATCCCAGAAGTGCGAACCGGAGTATTTACCGTCACGCCAGGTGCTTGAGAGAATTCAACGAAAATTGTATTCTGTTCAGCCCCAATTATGGGTATCTCTCCCAATAGTACGAGCAGCAAGATGCCAATGAACACGGCCGAGACCATCACAATGCCCACGCGATATTGTAAACTTCGATCATCCATGATAGTTCAGGCCAAAAGATAAAAGTGCAGCGTAAAAATACTTGTCAATTTAAAAAGTTACCCAGCGGCCGCTTGACGCATTTCCATCAAGCGTTCGCCCGCTTCGCCATTCACAAATTGAGTTACCCGGCGGTCAGGAAAGTCATTGAGACGTTCAGGCGGACCATCGAATAATATTTGTGGTTCATCTTCTTCTAATCGAGCAAAAGGGTACATCATCACCACCCGGTCTGCCACTTTTCGTGCGGTACGCATATCGTGTGTAACGATAATACTGGTTACCGGGTACTTTGACCGGGTTCTTAGCATCAGTTCGTTAATCACATCGCTGACGATAGGGTCTAACCCTGTAGTTGGTTCATCGTACAACATGACTTCTGGATTCAGTGCTAAAGCTCTGGCCAAGCCGACTCGTTTGCGCATTCCGCCTGAGAGTTCAGCTGGTTTTTTCCAAACAATCGAGTCGGGCAAACCAACTTCTGCTAACAGAGCATAAACAATCTCACGGATTTCATCCAACGGTTTTTGCGTATGTTGTTTCAGTGGGAATGCGATATTTTGACCGACGGTCATGCTATCGAACAATGCTGCATTCTGAAATACAAACCCGAACCGTGTGCGTTGTTTGGTGAGCTCTCGATCACTAAGCTGTTGCAGGTTTTGCTGTTCAAACCGAGCTTCACCTTCGGATGGTTGAATGAGCCCTATCAGCGTTTTTAGCAGCACAGTTTTTCCGCAACCACTTTCCCCGATAATGGCCAAAGTTTGTCCACGGGGCACAATCAGCGAGAGATCGCGCAACACCAAATGATTATCGAATTGGACAGACAGATTTTCCACTTCGATAATCGGCGGCTGATCAAGATCTTCTAAGCGTGCGTGCATGTTGAGGAATTAAAACGAGGCTCTATGGTCTGGCCAAAGTGTCATGTAAACCGAATCCAGTGTGATTCCAAGGACTAAATCAATGATCAGGATAAATACAAACGAATAAACAAAAGCGGCAGTTGCGGCACGGCCAACGCCTTCGGCACCAGGCGTACAAGTGAAACCACGATGACAGCTAATCAGAGCGATCGTGGCCCCAAAAAAGAAGCTTTTAAAGATCCCAGTGAAAACATCCCAGGTTCCGACAAACTGCTGCGAGTTGTACAAATAGTGATGTTTGTCGATTCCCAGAATAATATCAGAGTAGAAGAACCCACCGACAAAACCCATGAAATCGGCCATGATGGTTAATGCAGGAATCAGCATCACACAAGCCAGAAAACGGGGTACGACTAAATGATGGATCGGGTTGGCCCCCATCGCCGACAACGCATCAATCTGCTCCGTAACTCGCATCGTGCCGAGTTCCGCCGCCATGGCCGAACCCACGCGACCTGCCAGCATGGTGGCTGCCAGCACTGGGCCAAGTTCTCGCACAAGCGACATGTTGATCACCGCTCCGAGACGCGTTTCCAAACCTAGCTGGTGAAATTGAAAGTAACTTTGAACCGCCAACACCATTCCGATAAAGGTTCCAGTCAAAGCAACCACCGGCAAACTCATTACACCGACTTGGTAAAATATAGGCAACAAAGTTTCGCGTTTGGGCAAACGACCAAACAGCCACGCAAAGGTGCGTAGAGTGAAAAGTGTAAGTTCACCAACTGCCTGAACAAAGTCTAAGGTAACCGCACCCCAATCGGCAATCCAATTGACGACGCCCTCCTCGATGCCAGCAAAGAAACCTTTGGGCAACGGAGAATTGGTTTTTGAAACAGGTCCAGAAGACATTCAGTTGCCTATAGAAAACGATGCTAGCATTGCCCTCTATGCAGACCGACCGCAGGGCACCGTTTCTAATATCGACTTAAGCGGACCTTGCGCTTGAAGAAAGACCTAACGATTAGAGAAGCTTTTGGGGTTTTAACAGCAGGAGTCTCGCCTGCTATCAATTACTCGTCAACATCTTGAGAAGGAACAGATTCGCTGAGCGGAAAACTTGTTGTAGGCTCGGCTAGGACTTCGGCCAAAGTGGTTTTAGAAAAGGCTTCCTGCACACCAGCTAATGCATCATCAACACGTTTGTGCAAAGGACAAAGATTTTCGCCATGCGATTTGAGACCTAGAGGACACGTGGTAATCCGCTGGATAGGGTCCACGGCATCGACCACTTCTAAAATTGTGAGCTCATCAGGTGTTTTTACTAGCGAAATGCCCCCTCCGATTCCACGCTGAGATTTCACAATCCCATTACGTGCCAACCCTTGCAGAACCTTCGATAGATAGGCGGTCGGAACCTTTGTGACCTTCGCGATCTCTTCTGTAGTACACGACTTAGGAGATTGAATAGCAAGGTGACAAACAGCACGCAGCGCATATTCAACAGTTTGCGAGAACATTTATTTTAAATTCCTTATTAATCGGACATTGACATCCGATTAATAGTGAGCTAAATTTGGAAAAGCTTCAAACAGGACAAACAAGTCCTGTTTCATCCTGTCACACCTATTGTAACGTATTGTCACACCAAAATCCTAACCCGAGGCGAACCGATGAAACAAATTGACGAAGATCGACTAGAAAATGACCTAGAATACCGCGTTGGCTACCTTTTAGAATTCATCGGGCTAGGCGAAGAAGACATTGCCGCAATCCATGGGGCAGCCCCTGCATTGGCACCGCTGGTTCCTTCTTTGGTCGACGCTGTTTACGACAAATTACAAGGTTACAGTTCAACTTGGCGTCATTTTGTTCCTCGCCAACATGGTTTCGAAGGCGATGTTCCAACGAACCTTGAAGATCTATCGATGGATCACGAGCAAATTAAATATCGTAAAGAACATCTAGGTCGTTACTTAGCAGCACTGGTCACGCGGCCTTACGATGGAAAAATGATCTCGTACCTTGATATGGTTGGTAAAATGCACACCCCAGCAGCGGGAAGCAAAATGCTGGATGTACCTTTGGTGCAAATGAACGCCTTGTTGGGTTTTGTTGGTGACGCTTTTGTTGCAACCATCTTGAGTCTCGATCTTGATCGTGAAACAGAAGTCAAAACCTTGCGAGCCTTTACGAAGTTGCTTTGGGTACAAAATGATCTAATTAACCGTCACTACCAAGCCAAGCAAGATGCAGCAGTGGAGGAAGTAGGGGCAACTTCCGCCTAAGAATCAAAGACGAATTCAGTTTAAAATCCCAAACGGTCAAGAGCATCTCTTGGCCGTTTTTTTTTGAATTCGTGGATTGTGATGAAAACTAGTTCGCCGTGAAATTTTGCGAAGACAGGCCGTGTCTGATATACTTAATAGCAACTCGCCCTCCGCCAAGTCCCTCCGCTTGTAATTGAATGACGATGAACTCGTATCTTCTTGCCATAGGTTTCTCAACGCTTATTCTCTCTGTAAGTGTGCAGGCGGTAGAGCCAGTATCTGCCAGTCATTTTGCAGATCAAGTTCGCCCCGTGTTGATGCAATACTGTGGCAAATGCCATGCGCCGGATGACCCTGAAAATGATGTCAATTTTTTATCCGCATTAAAGAATGAAGACCTGCCACTTCAGCGTACTTTATGGATGAGCGTGGTGGTCCAGTTACGCAACCGCACAATGCCACCTGCCAAAGAGGAACAACCGAACGAACAAAATCGCTTGGAGATTGCCAATTGGGTTGAAACCTATCTTAGGGCAACCGCTTGCAGCGATGGCCCGTATGCCGGAATGGTCACCCCACGGCGTTTGAATGGCCACGAGTTTGACAACACCGTGCGAGATTTAATCGGGCTTGATCTCCCCTTCTCAGATTCATTTCCGGTCGATGGTTCAGGCGGAGAAGGATTTGACAACAATGGCGAAACCCTATTTCTTCCGCCGCTGTTGATGGAACGTTATCTAGAAGTTGCCGACAACATTCTTAATCAAGCGGTGATCACGCCAATACTCAACGAAACCCTAAAGTCGGATGATTTTTCGCCCAAAACAATTGACAAAGAAACAGGGCACATTTCTCTTGCAACAGGTAAAAAGATCACCACTTTAATTCAAGTTCATACGACCGCCGATTATCAAGTGCGGATTCAAGCAGGCAATCAATCAAAACAGCCAGCGAAACTGGTTTTACTGATCGATGGCATCGCCGCGCATCGGTTCTCGTTAAAAGCAGAGAAAAACTCCGAATCTAAAAAACTCGGCGCACATGAAACCATGGTGCGTCTATCTCGCGGACTCCATGCGTTGTCGCTGCAAGTTAATGGCGAAAAAAGTTCAGTCGCTATCAAAGAGCTTCAACTTCAAGAGAATCGTGGATCGATCACACAAACCAAACAAGCCATTCACGACCATGTTTTTGACGCGGGGAAAAACCAGCAGACCATCAATCCTCGTTCTGCCGCTACCGAAGTAATTCGCAACTTTGCAGAGCGAGCTTATCGGCGTCCGCTTGCAAACGAAGAACTACAAAAACTGATGACTCTCTACGATAGAGCCCAACGGCGAGGTGACCCGTATGAAGAGTGCGTGAAACTGGCCCTCAAAGCGACACTGGTTTCTCACCATTTTTTATTCCGCATAGAACGTGAACCGCAGCAGCCCGGCATGCAGCCCCTAGCCGATCATGAACTGGCAACACGGTTATCTTATTTCCTATGGTCGACGATGCCTGATGAGGAACTATTGCGTTTGGCCGACCAAGGTAAACTGCACAAAGACAAAGTTTTGCTGGCCCAAGTCAAGCGAATGATTGCCGACGAAAAAGCGTGGGCGTTTGCTGAAAACTTTACCGGGCAGTGGCTCGGCACGCGAGAATTA
>NVWB01000179.1 GCA_002733575.1 Blastopirellula sp.
TGTTTTTTCGACTTGCTGTTTTTGACTGCGTACGATCTTTCTACTTTCGCGGCCGGTTTTACAATCGGAATCTCTTCTTCTTCGGCTTCTTTATCCGTTAGTTCTTCTTCTGCCTCATATTCTTCTTCATCTTCCTCGCTTGCTTCTTCATCGTCGTACTCCTCTTCAGATTCATCTTCGGCCACTTCTTCTTCAAGTTCTTCTTCGCTGCCATCTTCAAGAATGGTCCGTCCACCGATTTTGATGGTCATTTCGCTTTCGAGTTCTTCTTCCTCGTTTTCCTCTTCCGCTTCGGAATCCAATTCATTTTTACCGAAGCGAGTGTTCATTTTCTCTTTGGTAACCAGGAAGCCTTCGATGGCTTTGGCAGTGCAAACCGCTGAGATACGGAAGATTTCATACTCGGTACAAAGCAGCAAACCGGCGACGACCATGGTCATGGCCAGAATCAAACTTCCGGCAGTCGCAAAGTAGTGATGCAGCAGTCCTTGCCCGACGATGCCCAAGTACCCGCCTGGGCCGGTGATCGTTCCATCTATGCTGCCTGGCAAAACCATCGTGGCCAGTGCTGTAATTCCAGCAAAAGACATCAACCACCCGGTGAGCCGAAGGGCGGCAGAATCGATTTCTTTTCGCAGCAACAGCCTGGCATCGATAATCCCTAGCGACAACACCACATAAAACGCACCCCAGCCGAAATAGGTGAACATGATATCGGCCGTCAAAGCCCCGGTGCCACCGCATGCGTTATGCGTAACGGTTGTCGGAGGATAAACCACAGGGTTCGGCGTATAGATCAAACTCAACGGCCCTGACATTTCGCCAATAGGATCGCTGGAGCTATAGGTCAGCAGAGACAGACCAAGGAACACCACGAAGGCCAGTAGCCCTAGTGCGAAGATATCTTTCTGAAGATTCCTCTGTTCAAACATGCGAGTCCCATCCGTGACCGACTTGAAATTCAATGATTAGACCGGTAGCGAAAATGACCTACCAATCCATTTATCTTTGTCGTCATTGCTAGCGGCAATCCATAGTGAACTCTGCCGAAGAGTTTAGGTTTACGTGCTGAGATTAATAGGTGCAGCAGGTAGAAACGGGATAATCGGTGCGATTGGAATCCCCACTCACTCCAACAACCGAGAATTCTCCACTATCGAATTCAAAAATATCCGCCGGATCGCATCGTAGCCACGGTCGTTGGGGTCTTCGACATTGCTGTAGTACCAGTGCGTAGGGTCTTCGGCCACGTAAGTGTCTTTCCAGAACTGGCGGCAATGTGAGCCGTGGCCGAGAAAGGTTTGGTGAAGCGGCACCAAGAATACATTAGGGTGAATAGCCGCACATTCGCGGATCACCTCGTTGTATTTGGAATGAACGGCCAGACCGTCTGGCCAATCAGGCAGCAGTAAACTCGGGGTATCGCCAACCGTATCGGTTGGATCGTAGATATCGCACAGATAAATCTCGCAACCACCTGGGAAATTGGCGGTAATCTTATCCAGCATTGTATTCAGCCGAACTCGAAAACTGGCAATCCACGGCTCGGCCTCAGCTACGGTTGCCCCATACATGGCACCTTCTGTAGGAGCTCGGCGGCCATAGCTGTGGATGATATCGTTTCCGCCGGTGGTCATTACTACGAGCCCAAACACCTCTTCGTTAAAGGTTTTTAGTTTTTCATCGATGGTGACGATATGATCCAGCGAAGTCGAACCGGAGACCGACATGTTCTCAAAAGACAAATTCGGCAGCACGGTCGACAAACTAATGTTTTGCATCTCGGGGAATTCGTCGGCAGGATTCGTGATCATTCGATTGAAGTAGGAATGCTCAATCGAATCGGCACCAAACCCGGCGGTTACGCTGTCGCCAAGTCCAATCAAACGCACCGAACGCTCGGTCCAAATTCTCGAAAATTCTGTTGCCTCAACCACCGGGCCCGCCGGACCGGTGCCGATCGGCCGGGCCACAAAATAGTAGAGATAGAAAACCGCACCAGCGATCAACACCAGCCCAATAGCAACAATCGACGCAGTTCGTTTTTTGGGATAGGCCATCGAGTTGTCCAAGCAAATAGATAGAAATGAAAGCGGAAAAGTTCAGCATAGAAACAATTTACAAGCCTGACTCGCCAAAAGTAGTCCACTGGCTACTTTTTCAGAAAAACCCCTCTGTAGAATAAAAGTAGGCCAGTGGACTACTTTTGCACCCGGAAACCGGCCCGTTGATCGGCCACATGGCCGGTTTTCTTGTCGTTGCAAGTACTGTCTATCACAGCATTTAAGGAAACTAGGTTTATGTCAAGTTTTCCCTTGGTCAAAATGTGTCCATTGGACAAAAAGTAGCCACTGGCCTACTTCTTGATTTCCGATTTTCCAACCACCCTTAAACATGACCTTTCCCCCCACCAGAAATCGATCCTCGACCAATAAAAGCCCCCGATTTACCCACTTGGCCTGCATAAAATCCACCCCCGTTTGTTCCGAAAAATTGCAACTGAACTCTGGTTCAATTTACAAAACGGGTGTAAGGCTTGCCGGGAATTTTGTAGGGTACGGTACTGCGTACCAGCCGCTCGCTCGTTCGAATCCATCTTATTTTTCATGTGAGAGCTCAAAAAAACTATTTTCTTTGAGTGATTTGCGTGTTTAAATACGACATCACTGTAGAAACACAGGAGTGTGCCCCTTTTGCTGACTGATCAGGAACTAATATCCCGAATCCGTGAAGGCAATTCCGATGCCGTGGCGGAATTGTACCAGCGGTACGCGCCAATGATTTGGCGATACGTCATTGCAAGGATGCAGCAAGACACTCACGCTGGCCAGGATGTAATGAGTGAGACCTTTTTAGCCGCAATTCGCTCTTTAAAAAACGGATCGACGACAGAGAACTTTGCCGCTTGGTTAACAGGTATCGCAAAACACAAAATTGTGGACTGGTTTCGAAAGTGTGAAAAAACCTCTGCGATGGTAAACGAACAAGCGACCCAGGAGATTTCCTCTGAAAGCATCATGGTTGCCGATGTGCTGGATGCCATGCCTGATGAAGAGCGAATTATCTTGGAATGGAAATATCTGGATCGATGCACGGTTCGTGAGATTGCCGAGCGATTAGGACAAACTGAAAAATCGGTAGAAGCGATGTTGTATCGCGCCCGCAATGCCTTTCGTACGCACTATGAAACCGCGTTTGATTAACTCACTTATTGCTACCGATCTGCGTTTTCTGAACGAGGGAAACATTTTAATAGGATACGATCAATTCAATGCAACCCGATAATGAAGACAACAAGTTAGCAGCACTACTCACCCAGCAGTATGGTGCTCCGCAACTCGACGATCAGTTTTCTGAGAACTTAGTCAAGCGTCTCCAGGCTGAAGCCGCTCCACTATCGACACGGAAAGCATCAACGCAAGAGCAACCTCACAATTCACAGCGTAGTCTCTATTTTAGTGCCGGTTTTGTAGTAGCTTCACTGGTATTTGGCATGATTTGGATTGCGTTTTCGAATACACCAGAGACAAAGCAGGAGTTGGCCCAAAAATTGGAGTCCAATTTAGATCGGATGGCAATCTGGGAACCGGATCTCGAAAAGAAGCCAACAAGAGATTTAAGTGTCGGCACGAGCTCTTTCGAAACTTTACTTGTAGAAAGTGAAAGTATACCAACCAAAGAAGGAACGGTTACTTCATTCGCTTTAACAGACCTTCCAGAACAAAAGGTGGACACTAAGCATGGTTCAGAAAGCCTCCAACTTGTCAGTGAATTTAACCTTTTCCAAGAGAGCCTCGTTGCTGAAGAACAATCTCTATCAAGAAAATTGCAAAAGATTTCTGCCATAACTTCGCATGCGAAAGTGCTGTACCTTGTGAAGAGTGGTCAGCTTTATCAGGTTAATCTTCTCGATGGCTCACAACAAACGATAGGCGATGACGACTGGACGAAGACCACAGCAATGGCAGCCAGTGAATTCATCTATATTGTGATTGAAAATCAGCTCTATAAAGTGAACCCAACAACTGGCTTGCGCCGTAGTTTGGGCGATCCAATTTGGAATAAACCAGCAGAGCTTGTAATTGCGAACAACGAACTTTTCATTATAAACAAGAGCCGAATGTATCGTATTAACCGGAATGATGGCAGCCATGCATTAGTTGACATCAAAACCGAATAATCTATCCAAAGGAGTTGTCATGCTGCATCTTAAATACTCTGTGCAACGACCTCAGGCACTTCAATTCATCTGCATTGCCATCGTCTTCCTTTGCATCGTCTCTCCCGCACAGGCATTCTATTCCGTCTCGGATAAAGGAACTTGGCCTGATACTTGGCCTAAGGAACTTGAGCCGCTACGAGATCAAGCTGAAACTTTACAAGGTCCAACACTTCCCTACCTTCATTATCATATTACATTTGAAGATCGAGCCAAATTCGAGGCGGCCTGGCCACATCTCTTGAAGCTTAAAAGCAAAGGAGCCCCGGTCATTCTGTTGCGAAGCCCCTACACATGGCTTGGTAATATCAAGGCAGGCGTCCTGGTTCACACTCCGCCCAAGAATCAAGCGTTGAAGTCCAAGAGATCGGAGACAGCAAAAAATGATTATTTACACGACACCTACATCGAGTTAATTGTTGATGGAGACATTGTCGATTTGAATCGTATCCCCTTTCCAGCAGATACTCGGATCATCGACAAGCGATTTGAGAAAATTAAAAAGAAAGCTGTGAAAGCCACGCAGCCGAAAGCGACTAAAGAGAACTCTGCACCTGCGGCTTCCAAGTGAAAATCAGGGTCGACTTCATCCAAAAAAAACGTGTAGGATGGATGGTCTAAAACAAAAGATTCTCCAACATCGAACATTTATCACAAAGAATTTGTTTGACTGAAAAAAACAGATGGCGGCCATCCATCTGTCTATCCGTGTTGCTTCAACTTCGTTTCACTCATCATGGCAGAAGCTTAAATGAATCGAAGAATGCACGGACTTCGTTCTCGGTCAGACCTCCGCCAAGATCCTTCTGGAGAAACAAAGTAATTGATCGCGAATTATCAGACGAGCAATACTCTCGATGAACAACCTCGCCACTCCCTCCCTTCGTGCGGAACTCGATTCCTGGCATCCCTGGAAGAGAAACATCACGTAACGATCCTGCCACCATGGAAGAACTATCACTCCGCGAGTCCGCGACTGTGTTTGTAGCAAGATCGCCTGTTCGGTCAGAGTAAACTTCAATAACCAAGATAGCCCCTTTCTTTGCAAATGCGTACGAGTGAAGCTTCCATATTTTCTTGTCACTAAAGTTTGACTCAATCGGATCGCCTGGAACGACGACAGAGAAACCACCCTCGGGCGAAGTATAAGTCTTCCAGCCCTTGGGCACAGTTGACGCTTGAGTTGTGTCAGAAGAACTCCGGGTTGCTGTAGTTGGAGTAGAGACTTGATCACTAGACGGCTGACAACCGATAATCGAAATTCCCAAACAAAAGATTATAGGAACACTTAACAGATACAATCGCATGACACTATCTCCACTAGGCAATACTATGAACGAACCAAATTCAAGTGATAAAACTGAAGCCTTTGGTCATCCTAGGCGCTCCAACTACGAAGTACAACTGGTTTTCAAATAATTGACGGGAATGTAGTTAAGAAGGCAGGGTGGTCTTTCACAAAACGTGATCCACTGTTTGATATCGCAAAACCAGATGGATGGCGGCTAAGGGTCTGTTTTTCAATTGAATCGATAAGTCGTAGACTTTGCAATCGTTTGGAGAGTATTTTTGTTGAAGCCTATCCGCCCTTCTTCACTAAAAGGTCTCACGCTAAGCCTCGAAGCCGCGAAGAAGGTGTGATTTCAAATCCCTTAGCGGCTTAGCATGAGAAACTATCTTTATCCACCTTACTGGGCGTTATTGCTGGAATTGGAATGAGTAGAGATCGGCATCGGTGAGTTCGATATGGAGCCGAATCGGTCGGTTGGCCAATTTACTCAGGTCGGGTCCATTTTTCCAAGCCACGGTTTGTTCGATGGAATCGCCTTGGATAGATTCGCAATTATTTAGTTCAAACCCAGGGACTGGTTTTCCTTGATCGTCTTGAATTTCAATTCGTAGAGTTCCAGCTTTTGCGGTTGTAAAATTTAGGACCAGTTGGTTTCCTTGAAATGTCAATGGCTTTGTCAAAACGGTGCCGCCAGTTGCAGGTGCCGAGGCAGATGCAAAGCCATCAACGCGGAAGGTAAACCGGCGAACTCGGCTATCAGGCCCGGTGTAATAGGCTTCGGTAGCGTAGACAGAAAGTTGCTTGTCGTTTCCTGGTAATTGCAGCAGCCCCCAGGTCATGTAGTTGCTGCGGTTTCCTTTTCTATCTTTTGGAGCGTCTTCAGGAATCAGTGCATTGGGCCAACGATGAAAGGTTTGTCGATCACGACTGGCCATCAACACGGGCTCAACCCGGCTGCCTTGCTTGGGTAAATATCGGGTGGGGAACCCGAGCAAGATATGCGGAGCCCGCGGATAAGGGAGAACTGCGTTCGTATAAAGATGTTCACTCGGTGCGTCTGGATAAGTGAGCGGAGTAGGTTCCGGCCATTTTAGGAAATCAGTGGTGCCGCCTGTCATGATATCTCGGACACCGTTGGCGAAAAAACGGTGGTACTCACGGTATTGCTTTGTATGGGAATCCCAGAAAGCCAAGTTCTGAGAATCGAAGGCCCCTTTGGTAATCACAGGTTCATTTGTCATTAACGACCAATGGATTCCATCTGGCGACTTGAATGCGAATAGCCCTGACTTTCCATTCATGCTGCCGCGTGAGAGGGCCTTGTATTGTTCGCTGGGAATACAATCTGGGTTGGTATCTTTAAACGGTGCAAAACAGTGTGTTCCTAGCCCGCTCCAGACGATATTATTCTTTTTAGAACCGGCAAACTCAAACAGGCCAAGCTCTGGTTTGATCCAATGAATGCCGTCTTTGCTTTCGGCATAACAAGTGAATTCTGGATGCGTGGCTTTTTTCTTTTCTGTGTCGTAATGCGAGGCCCGGTAGTACATCCGGTAACGGTCGCCATCTTGGAAGATCGTGTAATAGGCACTCGTATTCCCTTCCCACGGCTTGTCGGTGGTAAGCACCACTTCCTGAGGAACTGGCCGGTGCATTTTAAATTCAGCAGCACCTGTTGTCGTTTCAACAAGATGTTGGTCGACGAAAAGTTCTAACCGATTCCCGATATCAATGGGCCCATCTGCCATGATGGTCGGAACTAACAGGCTGGCTAATATCACACTTGCAAAACAGGTTGAAAGCTTAGGCATGTCTTAAACTCCGGTTGATTTGATAGTTCTTGGATTGAATGAGGCGGGGCTATCTCAGGTTTGCCGGTATCGCCTCATATCTTACTGGATACTGATCGTGATATCAAATTTGAGGAGTGGATTATTGTTTTGCGATTCTTCCCTATGTATTTTGAGACACATTTTTTGTAGGTCAGGTTATACCTGACGAGAATCACAATCCGCTTTCGCTTCAATGTCAGGTACAACCTGACCTACAGGAAATTACTCAGACAACAAATGCGAAAAGTTCTTTGCTGTCTTCCAGACTCCCGGACTGCGTTTCATGAGGATGGCCACTAGTTGGCCAGATTCAGTCAAGGCGGCCACTTCATCTGTGGTTGCCTTCAATGAAATCTCGGCCTCGATTTCTCGGTCGATGAATCGCCCAAATTTTAGTTCGTTGATTTCATGGTCAGTCAGTAGGATCTGCGGCAGGAGGGTGATCGCAGTCTCTAATGACTTCAGATCTTGTTGCCAGTTGAAGTCATCCAGGCTATCAGGATGCTGGGCGTCGGCGAGATTGAACTGGCCGATGGCGGTCCGCTCAAGTTCGCTCATCACGGCGCCGGAGTTTAATCGCAGGGCAATGTCTCTGCCGAGAGAGCGTACATAGGTTCCGCTGCCGCAGTTGATTTCTAATGTGAAATGTGGGTAGGCGAACTCAAGTAGTTTGAGCGAGTGGATCTGCACTGGGCGGCTGGGCAGTTCGACATGTTGACCTTGCCGGGCCAAATGATAGGCCCGTTGGCCATCGACATGAATTGCGGAATATGAGGGAGGACGCTGTTGGATGGTTCCCAAGAACTCAGGCAACAGTTGCTCCAATTGATCGCGTGTAATTTCTGGAGCATCCTCAAAGAGCGTTATTTCTCCGGTGATATCTTCGGTATCGCTCGTTTTGCCGAGTTCAAAGGTGCCGATATAGGTTTTTGGCATCATTTGGATGTATTCGATCAAGCGAGTTGCGGCTCCTAAGCAGCAAACCAACACGCCGGTTGCCAAGGGATCGAGCGTGCCAGCATGGCCGACTTTGACGGGGCGAATTCGACGCTGCACCCGGTTTACGGCACCGCGCGAAGTCATGCCTTCTGGCTTGTTGAGGACTAGGATTCCATCCATGCTGGGTCAATCGTGTGCTAAAACTTCAAAATATATTAATAGGTGAACTAAAACTTAACTTGGAGTCCAAGGATCTGCAAAGGGTCTGTCGTTTTAACGATATCGGTACTATATTAGGGGACCATTCCCATTCGCTGTAGGTTCAAGATAAAGTAACAACATGAATCGAGATAAAAGCCACCAGATATTTACCGCTGCCAACCAACTAATGCCCGGTGGTGTGAACAGCCCGGCCCGAGCCTTTGGGGGAGTCGGCGGTGAACCAATTATCATTGAGCGGGGTGAAGGGGCTTACCTGTTTGATGTCGATGGTAACAGCTATATCGACTACATCGGCTCTTGGGGGCCTATGATTCTAGGGCACGGCAACGCAGCAGTTCGCCAGGCATTACACGAGGCGGTCGACCAAGGAACCAGCTTTGGAGCACCGACTGAACGTGAAAATCAACTCGCTGAGTTAATTATTGAAGTGGTGCCCTCGGTCGAAAAAGTCCGTTTGGTCAATTCTGGTACCGAAGCCACGATGAGTGCCATTCGTTTGGCACGCGGATACACGGGCCGCAATAAAGTGATTAAATTCGCAGGCAACTACCACGGGCATGTCGATAGTTTGCTGGTTGCCGCAGGCAGTAGTGCGGCTACGTTAGGCGTGCCGAACTCTCCAGGTGTTACGCCTGGTAATGTCGCCGATACGATTGTGCTGGCTTACAACAGTGTTGAAGAGTTGACCGCTGCGTTTGAGAAACACGGCGACGAGTTGGCTTGTGTTATCTTTGAACCCATCGTCGGCAACATGGGCTGCGTGGTTCCGACACCTGAGTTCCTGCAAGCCATCCGAGATCTCTGCACCAAACATGGCACGGTGATGTTAATGGACGAGGTGATGACCGGTTTTCGTGTCGCACTGGGCGGGGCGCAACAGCATTTTGATGTGACGCCAGACCTTACGACCCTGGGCAAAATCTTGGGCGGAGGACTGCCGATTGCCGCTTATGGCGGAAAAAAAGAGATCATGGATCATGTTTTGCCAGCAGGCGAAGTCTTTCAAGCTGGTACATTAAGTGGGAACCCACTGGCGACCGCCGCTGGCATTGCGACGCTCGAAATTCTGAAGAACACCAATCCTTATCCGCTGCTTGAAAAATTAAGCGAACGCCTGGCAACCGGTTTAGCAGAAGCCGCAACGGCTGCGGAAATTCCTCATACACTAACGCGAGTCGGCAGTATGATGACGCTGTTCTTTAATCCAGAAAAAGTTACCTGCTGGGATCAAGCGGCCAAGTGCGACACAGACCGATTTGCCAAGTTCTTCTGGGGCCTGATGAACCGAGGCGTTTACTTCCCTTGCTCACAGTACGAAGCATTGTTTGTTTCTGTCGTGCATACCGAAGAGGATATCGACAAAACGATCATTGCCGCAAAAGAAGCATTGGCCGAATTGTAAAGCAAGATTTACGATTTGTTTTTGGCTTCGAGCTTTTCCTCGGCGGCACTTTTTCGATAATACTTGGGTAACAGTTTTAAGAGATCTTCACGGCGGCCTGTTTGGTAATCGGCATAAGCCAATTCGCCCAAGGCGATTGCATTGGGTTCCCGGAGTTCTTCGGGGAGAAGTTCGACTCCCCTAGGGAGTCGATCAATAAGTGGAGTAATCCCCGGTCCAGATACGGTTGTCTTTTCGCTTAAATTTTCAATCCAATCTACGGCATCAACAATTTGCAGCTCGCCTTGTAACTGCCAGAGTGTCTTAGGGTCTCGTTGGAACTTGGCGACAAATAATTGTCGCCGTTGGGCATCCATTGTTACAGAAATTTGGGTGACTGTTTCAGGTGCTCGATTGGCAATAACCCGTAGTGAGTTGATCCCCAGCACATCGGCTTTTGTCACATAGGCCAAAGTTTTTACGGTGGTAATTCCGATTCGCAGCCCCGTAAAAGAGCCTGGACCTTCTGAAACGGCGATCAACTCAACATCTTTTGGTTTCCAGCCCACTGTGTTAAAAAGTTCCTGCAAAGCGGGTGTCAGAGTAGCGGCAGTGCGTAGTTGAGGGTCGATTTCGGCGAATTTAAGTAATTCAGGGCCATCAAAGACTGCAAGCGAAGCATTTCTGGTCGATGTGTCAATTGCCAGTAATTTCAACGTATCTTCCTAGAAAACCGGGTACTTTTGGAAAAGCTTGCTAACAAATATACTAATCGAGTCGATATTATCAAAGATGCGATGCCATGAATAAAGCGGCAACTTAGTTGAAAAACGTCGATTTTTTTGTGACAAACCAAGAATGTTGGATCGATTCGGCTCGGATGTCTCTTTCTTGTTGACCTGAACCGGTTACGACCCTAAACTTCGGAAATGGAGACCTGATAGGGGTTTCCACCGGGTAAACTTTGATACAATAACGAGTTTGTGCCATTCGTCATATCATATTACAGTAGCGACGAACGACCACAATTGACTAACAGCATTGATTTTTGAAAGGTATGTGGGCGTGAAACGAGCCCTCGTCAGCGACATCCACGGCAATGTAGTAGCATTCAAAGCCGTTTTAGACGATATCCGTCAACAAGGCATAACAGAAATATATAGCCTGGGAGACATTATCGGCTACGGCCCTAACCCGGTTGAATGTCTGGAACTAGTAAAACGCAAATGCAAAATCAGCATTTTAGGCAATCATGATCAAGCGGCACTGTTTGACCCTGATGGTTTTAACCCAACGGCCTTTCGTGCCATTTTGTGGACCCGTGATCAAATCGACAATGCCTCGAATTCTAATCAGTGGTGGGACTACTTGGGTGAACTTCCCAGATCGCTCTCAGAAGGCAAATTTCTGTTTGTCCATGGTTCACCCCGTGACCCTACCAACGAATATGTTTTTCCAGAAGATGTCTATAATCAACGGAAAATGGACAATCTTTTTGATCGAATTGAACAGTTTAGCTTTCAGGGTCATACCCATGTGCCGGGTGTTTTTACGCCGAGCCTAGAGTTCTTCGGTCCTGAAGAATGCGATTATGAATATCGCTTGGGTGACGAAAAGGCCATGTTCAATGTCGGCAGTGTCGGACAGCCTCGGGATGGAGATTCGCGTGCTTGTTATGTGATTCTAACAGACGAATCGGTCGTTTTTCGTCGGGTGGAGTACGATATTGAGGCCACTGCCTCACGTATTTACGATGCCGCTGATCTCGATAACATGTTGGGTGATCGAATTCGGGAAGGACGATAAACTCTTTGTATTCTCTGAATTCATCCGCTACTAACAGCATCGGTCAATACAACAAGCAATTTTCGCACTCTTGCGGGATTTCGCAGAGTTACAATCTAGTCCATAATAATCGAATACCTGTGCAACTCGTTTTCTGTTCTTTACCGTGCAAAAAGGCGGTTCGATGAAGAGGGCAATCCTTAGTGACATTCATGGCAATCTAGAGGCCCTAGAAGCCGTGTTGGAAGATATCAGCAATAAAGATGATATCGACAAGATCTACTGCCTGGGTGATGTCATTGGATATGGACCGAATCCTCGTGAATGCCTAGACTTGGTCAGAAACTTTGACCTTTGTATTTTAGGCAATCACGATCAGGCGGCCCTGTTTGACCCCGAAGGTTTCAGCCACGGGGCAGAGCAAGCCATCTTTTGGACCAGAAACCAATTGGAAGCAAACCCTGATAAGGATGCCAAGGTTTCAGAGCGTTGGGAGTATCTGTGTCACCTGCCGCGTACCCACTTAGAAGGCGATTTCATGTTTGTGCATGGCTCGGCCCGGAACCCTTTAAACGAGTATGTGTTCCCAGAAGATGTGCATAACCCTAAAAAGTTAGAGAAAATCTTCGCGCTTGTCCCCAAATACTGCTTTCAAGGGCACACGCATGTGCCGGGCGTATTTGTCGATGGAGGGAAATTCAAGAGTCCTGTCCAATTAGTGGGCCAGCGTTATGAGTTCACGCCTGAAAAAATCATGGTCAATGTCGGCTCAGTCGGCCAACCCCGTGATGGTGATCCTCGCAGCAGTTATCTCATTCTGGAAGATGACAGCCTGGAGTTTTGCCGAGTTCAGTATGATGTGCAAAAGACGGTCGATAAGATATTTGCCACCGACGAATTGAACGATTCACAAGGGCATCGCTTGCTCGATGGCAAGTAGCTTTAAATTATTTCAAAGAATCTGTCTGTATCGCCTACTCTGATTTCTACCCATTGTGGGAAGACTTATTAACCAATCTCTATGCACAGTAAGGCTTTAAGCCCCCTAGCCTGTTTTTATCAGCTATTCTGGTATATCTCGATTTTTGATAGGTGGTTGCAAGAAATGGGCTGCTTGCGAGAATACGAGATTACATTGGTGTCAGTTTAGTCGTCTGTAACCTCCTACGGTTTCAGTATTTCCAACTCAAGGATCACAAGAGTGGAACGTCGTAATTTATTTACGTTTTTTTTATTGTCTGCAATGGTCTTATTGTCGTTCAACATGCTGCGCAATCCTGAAAAGGATCCGGCAGATGGACCAGACAAAAATCAAGTCGTCGAAAATGGGAATGAAGATCCCAATGGCGACGCGCCCAAGGACAACGAGCCGAAGGACAATGATCCTGAACTCAACCCAGCGGAAGAACCTGGCGAAGTAGTTGCAGCTCCGCCTGTGGTACGCCAATTCTTGACGCTCGGTTCTATCGATCCTGGTCCTGGTAATCCCTATCGTATGGGCGTCTGTTTCGACACCCAAGGTGCATCAATTCGTAGCATCGAACTGAGTGATCAAGAGAGATTCACGAGCACCGAACATCGTGAACTGGGTGGTTACCTTGGCAGACTGGCCCTAGAAGATGTAGAAACCGGCGGCTGTAAAATTCAAGTCGTACTTCCCGGCACACCTGCATCGATTGCAACGTCGACTGATTCGACGGTTAAAGGTTTGCTGGCTGGTGATGTAATCACGAAGATAGATAAATTCGCAATTAATAATCAAATAGGATATCAGACTTATATTGACAACAATACCAAGCCAGGAGATACAATATCTATCACTGTTGATCGAGTGATAGACCCTAAAGTGGCACCTACAAAGACAACTACTCTCAAATTTTCTTGCATCCTAAGCAAGCACCCCCTCGCAGTCATAAGTCAATCGATAACAAAAGACGTTGTCGATGAAATAACTGGGGCTAAAAATGATGAAGTAAATCCTTCCGCTTTCTTGACGACGCTCTCATCGGTCGGAACAAAAACAATCCGCGTAGGCGATAAAGAAATTAAAAACCTCCCTTCTTTGTTTAAAAGAAACTGGAAACCGGTCATTATCTCGGACGAAGAAATTCACTTTGAGACGACACTGACACCCAGCGAGTTGAAAAAAATTGGAGTCGAAGGTCATTTGAAATTGGTAAAAAAATACCAAATCAAACCGGTTCCTAAAGACAAGCGGGATGATCACAGTCACCCTGGTTACGATCTGAACTACACGGTAGAAATTCACAACGAATCGGTTGATCCGATTTCCGTTGGTTACAGACAACAGGGCCCAACCGGTTTACCACTCGAAGGCTGGTGGTATAGCAACAAAATTGCAAGAGGCTGGGGCGGTGCAGGCGTACGAGACGTGGTCTGGGAATCGACCGAGGGTAAATACTCGATGTTCACGGTCAGCGCGCTCTTGGGTCGGACCGAAGAAGAAGGCAAAGACCCACAAACTCCGCTCTATGGTTTGAATGAATCAGCGTTGACCAAATACGTGGGCGTCGATGCTCAGTATTTCAACTGTGCGTTACTGATCAACGATCCACGTGTCGAAGGCGAATTGCCTACCAAGGGAGCCATCCTCTTCTCGAAAGCCACGGCTGAACCTTTTGGCCCGGAAGACCCGATCAAAAAGACACGGACCGATTGTAGTTTTACGCTCGATACCGTTCCGCTGACGATTCCTGGAAAGAGTGACAACGATCCAACCGCACACATCCTTTCCCATGAGTATCGAATTTTTGCTGGCCCAAAAGATCCCGAACTCTTAGCCTCTTATAAAATGGAAAAGCTTGAGTACTACGGCTGGTTTAGTTATGTATCTATCGCTTTATTGTGGGTCTTACATGCCATCTACTCCGTTATTGGAAATTATGGCATTGCCATCATCTTGCTAACAGTCATGGTTCGTGGAGCGATGACTCCGATGAGTCGTAAGCAAGCCAAGAACATGCTTTTGCAACAAGCCCTGGCACCTGAGTTGAAGAAGATTCGGGAAATGTACAAGGACGACATGGAAAAGCAACATAAGGCCCAACAGGCATTGTTCAAAAAGCATAATTTCAGTCCTCTCGGCGGCTGTGGTGTGATGTTTCTTCAGCTTCCGATATTCCTAGGTCTGTATCGCGCTTTGGCGGTTGATGTCCACTTGCGTCAGGCTCCGTTGATCCCAGGGCTTGATTGGTGTTCTAATCTCGCTGCCCCTGATCAGCTTTGGTACTGGACAGGGTTTCTTCCTGATTTTCTAGCTGGCGCGAATGGCTACCTTGGCCCTTATTTGAATATTTTGCCACTGTTTACTATTGTGTTATTTTTAGTGCAGCAAAAATTATTTACCCCGCCTGCTACCGATGATCAGACAAAGATGCAGCAGCAGGTGATGACCTATATGATGTTCTTTATTGGCATCATGTTCTTCCGTGTGCCAGCTGGTTTGTGCTTGTACTTTATTACGTCCAGTCTATGGGGAATCGTTGAACGCAAATTGTTACCCAAACCGAAACTCAACATTAAGATCGATCCTTCAGACGGTGTGCCAGTGACGCCTCGAAAACCGAAGACCAAAGGTCAAAAGAAGAAGAAAAAGTAATCGATTGCTGACCCATTGAGGGTGCCGGGTGCCATGCCTTCGCCGATTAGGCGTAGGCATGTTATTGAAGTATCATTAATGGAAACTTCAAGCAATGCGAATCACCCAAACCGGCCCAGGGGAATGGGTGTCATCGGTATTAAAGTTACCATCATAAGAGTCTTAATACATGCCCACGCAAAAGCGCGAGGGCATGACACCCTTGCTACCCAACTTGTTACGCCTTTACAATAATCCGAAATGACGTTTCATCTCGACGACACCATCGCCGCCATTGGTACAGCCACCGGCAACGCACTGCGTGGTGTCATTCGGATTAGTGGGCCTGATGCGATACGTTCGGTTTATTCGCTTGTCAGTCAAGCAGATCAATCGGTTCTTCAAGAAGTGACGCAGGCAACCGTTGTATCGCTTAATCTACAGCCGTCTGCCGATATCAGCCTGCCGTGTGACGCTTACATTTGGCCAGATTCTCGCAGCTATACCCGACAGCCGAGTGTCGAACTTCACACACTCGGCAACCGCCCTCTGCTTAACGAAACGCTGCAAGCTTTGTTGGGTGAGAACATTCGTTTGGCCGAGCCAGGTGAGTTCACCATGCGAGCCTTTCTCGCTGGAAGGCTTGATTTGGCTCAAGCAGAAGCTGTACTCGGAATCATTGACTCGCATGGCGAACAACAGTTAGACACAGCACTAACTCAACTGGCAGGCGGGCTTTCGAGCCCTTTGAATGATGCACGCGAACAATTGCTCGAAAGCTTGGCGCTGTTAGAAGCCGGGCTCGACTTTGCGGAAGAAGATATCGAGTTTGTCTCGGAGCAAAAAATTCGTGAGCAACTGACTGCGGTAACCGCCGAAGTAGAAAAAATGCTGTTGCAGATGCAACAGCGAGAAACGAGCGACACGCTGCCACGTGTGGTACTGATGGGCGACCCGAACACAGGCAAGAGCAGTCTGTTTAATGCACTGCTTGAGTCCGATCAAGCGATTGTATCGCCGATTCAAGGAACGACCCGCGATTACCTTTCTGCAAAAATGGAATTTGCAGGGACACACTTTCAACTGGTAGACACCGCCGGGTTAGAGGCATTAAATGCTGGTGAATCGATTTCCAATTCGGCCCAAGCAATGACTGTGCAACAGCAACATGAAGCTGATTTAGTTCTCTATTGTTTTGAATCGACCCATCTGGATCATGCTCAAGCTCGATTGCTTGATCTTGAGCAACAATCGCAAGAGACAATTGCGATTGTTACCAAATCCGATTTAGTTCCGAACTGCAATCCAGGTTTTCGTTCTATTCCAACAAGCGTCAATCAACACACAGGGCTCGATCAATTACGAACCGAGATTGTGTATCGTTTGCAAGAAGCACGCTTACAGGCAGGGACCGTGGTGGCCGGCACGGCACTTCGATGTCATACGAGTTTGACCGATACATTGACGGCACTTCACGAAGCGATCTTGGCGATTGATAACCAAATAGGCGAAGAAATTGTCGCTGGTGAAATCCGTTTAGCGCTGGCCGAATTAGGCAAAGTGGTGGGCGTGGTCTACACCGACGACATCTTGGATGTGATTTTTAGCCGATTTTGCATCGGAAAATAGCCTGTTTCTTGGAATTTCTAGTGCTAGCGTACTGATTTTGTTGCACGAGCCGTCGCTACTCGCTATTTTAATGCTCATATCGTACACTTACGGTTAAGGATTAAGGTACTTTTTTTGCACAACGTTTTTTGATTTTTCACAATGATTCAAAAAGTTGGGTAGAAGAGTGGCTCTGTTCTATTTTTAATTATTAGTATTTCAACGCATCGATTGGGTTGCTTTCACTCATTGATGTGATTTCATTTTTTTCTGAGAGAGGAGTAACTTCGTGTTATCCAATAATACTCGCCGAGATTTTCTTAAAGCAACCGCCGCAGCTGGTGTTGGTTTTTGGGCTGCTGCCGGTGCAGAAGCAAAAGAATCTGTTTCAGCCAATGAAGAAATTAACTTTGCAGCTATCGGAATCGGGGGCAAAGGCTCCAGTGATTCTCGCAGTGCAGCCCAAAACGGAAACCTGGTTGCCATCTGTGATATCGATGATAAACGCTTGAACGATGCAGGCAACCGCTACCCTGATGCGAAAAAATACAACGATTACCGCGTCATGCTGGATGAGATGGACAAAGATATTGACGCCGTGACCGTCAGTATTCCAGATCACTCGCATGCTCCGGCTTCGGCAATGGCCATGAAATTGGGCAAGCATTGCTTTACCCAAAAACCACTGACTCACAGCATCTACGAAGCACGCCGACTAGGCGAAATCGCTCGTGAGAACAAAGTGGTAACTCAGATGGGTAACCAGGGAACTGCTGGGTCAGGCTTGCGACGTGCGGCAGAAATCATTCAAGCTGGTGACATTGGTACGGTTAGCGCTGTACATGTTTGGACCAATCGCCCCGTTTGGCCACAAGGTATTCCTGTTCCTCCAGAGAAACCAGTTCCTAAACACTTGCACTGGGACTTGTTCTTAGGCCCTGCCAAAGAACGAGCCTACGGTGAAGGCTACCATCCATTTGAATGGCGTGGCTGGTGGGACTTCGGTACAGGTGCCTTGGGCGACATGGCTTGTCATACGCTCAACATGCCTTACATGGGCTTGAAGCTGCGTGACCCTACTTCGGTAGATTCCACGACAGCAGGACACGATGGCCAGACCTATCCTAAATGGTCGGTCATTAACTTCGAGTTCCCTGAATACGAAGGCCGTGCCGCATTGAAAATGGTTTGGTACGATGGCGGAAAACTGCCTTCGGCTGAACTGACTGATCAAGTGACCGAAGGGGGCAAAAAGAAATTGTCCAACAGCGGTTGCCTGTTGATTGGCGATAAGGGCATGATTTATTCACCCAACGATTATGGTGAAAAATACAACTTGCTGCCTGCCGATAAATTCGCGGACTACAAAAGTCCGAAGGAAACGATTCCTCGATCTCCTGGTCACTTTAAAGAATTTGCAGACGCCATCAAAGGTGGTCCAGAACCGATGTCGAACTTCCCGAACTACGCAGGTCCACTTTCCGAAGTGATCTTGCTGGGTAACTTGTCGGTCTTTGCTGGCAAAAAGATCGAATGGGACGCTAAAAACTTGGTCGCAACCAATGCACCTGAAGTTGCAGAAATTGTACGACCAAAATATCGCGAAGGTTATTCATTGTAATCCTTTCGAGATATCCATAATTTAGAAACGAACGAAGGCGAAGCTCAGATTGGGCTTCGCCTTTTTTGTTTTCTTGGCCGATTATTCATTGATACTTTCGAGTGATTATTAGATGGAAATCTCTCAAGCATCGAATCGTTTTACCTAACAACAAATAGAGAACGATTTGATTGCACAACCCTTCTTGTTTAGTGTAAAATGAAGATGCAGCGAATCGGCGAGAAACTACATCGTAGCGAGTGGCCATAAAACTGCTGGTCTCCCATGCTAGACTATTATTGAAAAATTGTACCACACCTAAAATCTAGTCGAGTTCGGATGACTGACGAAGAATTAATCAAGCTGGTTCAAAACAAAACACCAGCCGATCTCACCTTTGACGAAATCTCTTTACTCCGACTCCGATTAATCGAGTCTGCGGAGTTGAGATCAGTATTGCTTGACCAACCCGAAATGGAGCAATACCTGCATGAGGCACTAGGCAGGGCAGGCTTCACTGCGGACGATATTCTTGCCAAGTCAGATGGAAATCATCGCTCTAACTCACGGCTGCTCTATCCCGTTATTGGAGTTTTATTCTGCCTGGTGATGATCTCGGTAGTTGGCGTGCTGGTTGTCAGACCGTGGTGGGAAAAACAAAATCAAACGGCAAAGAATGTTCCTAAAGTAGAGCACTCTGAGGATGAAGAGAATTCTAACGAAGATCAAAATCAGACTGAGATTCCTGTTAAACCAGAGCCTGAGAATTCCTCCGATCCCGGAAATACCGAAACGCAAAATTTACCAGATCCACAACCGGCCAAATCAGCAGTTGAAATTGCAGAACCACAGAAACTACCAACAGGCCCTTGGGATCAACAACTGGCCAAACTTCCTGTTCCATTTGCAGAAGCCTGGCGTCAAGACTTTGACCTAATGCAATCGATGCCCGATAAAGAGTTTTTAGATACTTGGTTTAAGCCTGATCCCAAAAGTAGAAATCGAAGCACCACGAAACGAATTCAGAACATCACCACTTACGGATTCTCTGGCAATTTCGAACTACTGGCCCCGTTGCCTGAGAATGTTGCCATGCGGTTATCTCTTTGGGATCAAGATCGGCTGGCTTTACATTTTTTCCATAAAGATCAAGGTGTTTCGGTTTATCATTACCGTGGAGAGTATGATCCTTGGTTTGCTTATGTGACAACACGCAAAAACAACGGAACAACGCCGGACAGTTTTCGTGTCAGCTCGAACGATTCGTATGCCGCTCGTCGTAGCAATCTCCGATACACACCAACACTGCTCATCTATTACGATGCTGCTACGCAGGAACTCGTGATTTATCAAGGTGATGTCGAACTGATTCGCGCCCCGCTGCCGGGGCCTCCGCAGCAGATTTTCTTCGAGGGTTCCACTTTTCTTCGCGGTTTAGAACTTGTTCCGCTCAAAGAGTTGCCACCCGCTACGCCTGATTTTGAAATAGTTCAGCCGATACCATCTCCCGCTGAACTTCCATGGGACAAACATCTGGCCGAAGACGCCGAGTTGGTTCGTCATGAGGATGGCAGTGTTGCAATTACTACGGAAAAAGGGACCAAAGGCAGTTGGGTCGCTGCCCCGATTCCAGGCGATGGAATCCGTATGGTCGATTTCCACTTGCAACAAATTGAGAGAGGAGCCTCGGTCTTTTTAGGCATCGCGGCCGATACTAGCGACTTAGGGTCTCCAGATTCAAAAACACTCGGGCCTGATATTGGCATTACCTTTTCTTTCAATCGCTCCACCGATCAACTCTATGCCAGATGGTCAAATCCTTACGATAAAGGGGGCGACACGACTCGAAGAATTGAGCAATACAACTCGATGGCAATCAACGGTGATGCCTGGGTTCGCATCATGACTGGCATGGGGCAGAATCGAGCTTGGATAAGCGTCGATGGAAAAAACTGGGCTCTAATTCCTAGCGGTTCCTACGGACACAATCGTCCGTTCACACATATGGGCATGAGCATTGTTTCGACCGACTCTCGAAGAGCATTGCAACAGAAAACAGTTCGGCTTAAAGAAATTGTTGTACGCAAAGTGACCTTGTTGAATCAACTTGTTTCCGACGAACTCTACCATCAATCTCCGATCATCGACGAAATCAACTATCCACTTTGGTTTTCGCAGGTGTTGGCAAGCAAGCCTGAAGAAGTTGATCTGGATGATTGGATGATTGCTTGCTGCTTAAAAGCTTATGTTGCAGGTAAGAATGATCAACGAATCATCCAGCAACTTGGTTTACTAGCGATTAACAAACAAGACAATTTGGAAGACCGGCTCGCGATACTTGATGAAATTGCTTTTGTTTCTCGATCTTGGCCAGGCGGTCAGAGTGAGAAACAAATGGTGCAATGGATTGTTGAGCAGCATGAGAACTTACTGGGGAAATATTTTTCCGATGGGCGTACTTTTGACTTGCTCGCTCTCCGCAGCACGCTCTTCTCATTGCCCTTAGATAACCGAGACGCACTTCGATTTCTCTCACAAGAGTTGATTACTAATGAGATTCTACGTTTGATGCATCAGCGTGAATGGGAGCAAGTTAAGAAATACTGCGATGAATTCCGATTCTTTAGTGGGCTCGATCCAAGTCGTCTCGAACGCGAATTGCCCCTTTTAATCTGGGGTCACGCACTTGCAGTACGAGAGAGTTCGCAGCAAAGTTCGTCTTCCTGGTATGGGAAACAAAACTACTGGCGATCACCGCTGCTCGAAGAACTGAGCAAAGAAGCCTACAACATCAGTGCTGATTTAAGTGCGGCTTTAGAGAGTAATGCGTACCAAGACGCCTGCAAAATTATAACGGGCGTCAATCTTTATGGCATCAACGGTCTTGCACCGAGTACGCAAGATCAAGACCTGTTATTTTCATTGCCTGCTGCAATCACGTTAGAGATGCGACAAGACCCTGAGCTGCGAGCGGCCATGAACCGAGAGTTCTCAGATGTGGCAATGCTCAGGGTGCAAGCGGCCATGCATGAAGGCAATACCGAGGCCGTCAAGCTAGTTGGCTTGCAGTTTTACGGCACCGAAGCCGCTTCCGAAGCCAATCTCTGGTTAGGAGATCGCGCGATGGCCATCGGGCAAACGCCCCGCGCGATGGCCTATTATCAACAGGCGGCCAACAATTCTCTACGAACGAGCAACCCTCAGTTAGATGCACGCATGCAGCTTGTTTCTAAAATGTTAGGAGAGACTCCTTCGATTGAGAACCTCAGTGATTTTCAACTTGGCGAAACCGAAATCTCTCAGTCTGAAATCACCTCGATATTGAAAGAGCCAATTTCTTCGCAGCCAGGCAGTCAACGATTCGCACAATCAAATCGCTCTATTAGATCCCAATCACTTGAATTCAAACCGAGTGGCTTAGCCGAGGGCACATCCGTTGCACTCAACTTTGATATGGGAGATAGCCCTAACAGTGTTCCGTCAGAAATTAAGAAACATGCCACAAACTGGGTTGGTCAGCAGTTGGGCACCGCTGTGTTCGATAATACTTTGCTGATCAACAATCGCTTTCAAGTCTCGGCTGTCGATTTAAAAACATCAAAGATCATCTGGAATTCATCACGGCAGAATTCAGATCGTGGAAAAACCCATACCTGGCAACTTCAAGCGATGACACCAGTGGTTGCCGGTGAACAAATTTTCACGCGAATGTTACACCGCAATGGACCGCATCTGTACTGTCTCTCGGTAGTCGACGGAACGACCATTTGGCATGCACAGTCGGCCACGAGTGGTATCGTAATTTGCGATCCGATCCCGATACAGGGCGAACTGTTAGCATTAACGGCTTACGCAGATGAGCAAAAGTTCTGGAATATCCGTCTCACCAGATTTGACCCAGAGACCGGAGATGTCGTTCAACATCATCAACTAATCCGCTTACGACCAGAGTGGTCAAACCACCACTTCTGCACGGCTTCTGTTGTGAACGATATGATCATCGCACAATTCGGTGGGGCAATTTTAGCTTGTGATCTCTCTGGCAGCATGCGTTGGGTGCGGAAGCAAACCTATACCCCAGCAAACATCAGCGAGCATTGGGCCGCTCAACATATCGAGCCACCAGTGGTCGTAGGCTCGAAAGTGATCGTCTTACAACCAGGTGTTAGTTCGCTTGATTGTGTTGAAATTGATACCGGGGAATTAGCGTGGTCTCAGTATTTACCAGAGGCCGAGCGTATCGTTTCTGCGGATCAGAAATCTCTGATCGTTCGCAACTCTGATTCTTATCAAGCGTTGCATGTTGAGACTGGCGAGCTTCAATGGGAACTGAAAACTCCGTTTGATGTAGAATGGGAAATAGAAGAGAAAAACCATGTCCTGGTTGCGAGTACCCCAAGATCACTGGTGCCCAATAAAGTTAAAACGCTTTCGCTGCATTGGATCGAAAAACAGAATGGGCAAATCGTTTCCGCTACAACTCTAGATCAATTCTCCGATGCAATGCCGCAAGCTGGTCCTCTGCTGTTGCACGATCAAAACCTGTGGATGTTTTATTCTGAAGGAGAACGGGGGCAAAATCATCAACTACTAAAGCTTCAACCGAAACATGATCTTCCTCTACTATCCTCTCTCACTCAGGCAACTGACGAGTTTGATCTATCGCAAACCGAATACGCCGAGCAGTTTTCATCTTCTGACTTAACAGACTGGCAACTGCTGACTCCAGAATGTTTGTCACCTGGCGGGCTGGTTTTCAATCAGCAGAAAAATAAGTTCCAACGCAATCTATCAACCAAGATTAAACAGCCATTGGTTCTAGGAAAATTTCTAGATATTTTAGATAATTCCGAGCAGCTTAAAGTGGAGCTTGCTCCACCTGCAGCAGGTCAATCGATTCAATTATTGATTCAATATGGATCAGAAGTGCTGTTTGATAAACAATTGCCTGAACCTGACCTAGCATTCCCGACTGAAATCAACATTGCACTTCCCAGAGAAAATTTGAAGCAAGGCTGGCTTCAAATTATCTCAAGCCCAAAAGAGAAGAAAACGGAGTCTGATTTTGGATTAATTGGTGTGTTACTTGAATAACACACCAATAATATCGAACTCTAGTCCATCAATAGAGTTAGCATCGTTTCTGGTAAAACATCAATAAGTTTTGATGTTTTGCAAGAATATTTGCGCAACCTTTGTGAAATTCTAGACATAAGAGGATATGATAGAGGTTATCTCACCTTCTGTTTTACTCCCCTGCGTTTGACTTGGATAACTGGCTTGATTCATCACTTCCTCACTAAAATTCTCCTGAGTGCGGCACTTGCTGGCACCGTTTTCTCTACCCAAGTAAAAGGTGAGGGAGATTGGGAAATCACCGAAGGAAGTGAACGGGCTCTTTCTCGGGGCATTGGTTGGCTCGAACGTAACCAAGGTGCAGAAGGCAATTGGAAGACCGACGACCTGGGTTTGGTAGGCATGGGTGCCTTGGCATTTATGTCCAACGGAGATTCGCCCGGTCGTGGCAAGAATGGGCATGCCTTAGAACGGGCACTCGATCACATTCTGAGCAATGCGAAACCCTCGGGTCTGTTAAACATTACCTCCGCTCAACGAGACATGTACAACCATGGCTTAACCACGTTTGTGTTGGGGCAAGCCCACGGAATGACCAACGACCCACGTATCAACACGGTGTTAGATCGTGCATTGAAATTAATTGCGAACACCCAGTGTGATGATGGCGGCTGGGACTATCGGGCCCATCGTCAAGCGAACGGGCATGATTTAAGCCTCGTCGTGATGCAGGCAAAAGCCTTGCGTAGTGCAGTCGACAGCGGATTAGAAGTACCACCTGAAGTCATTGATCTAGCCATTCGCAGTGTGAAAAGCCACTATCGACCGGCACAAGGCAATCGCAACGCATCCGAGGCCGAACAAAAAAAACATGCAGGTCAATTCACGTATGCTCGTAACGGGGGTAAAGCCTCGATTGCCATGGCCGCCGCAGGTGTTGTTTGCTTGCAAGAGTTTGGCCAATACGACGACTGGCGGATTCGTAAGAACATGGATGTGATCAACGCAAAAATCGAAGAACTAAAAAATCGCAAACGGAGCCATAACGGCGATCTACCGTTTGATGCTTACACGTTGTATTACGTGGGGCAAGCCTTGTATCAAGCAGGGGGAGAAGACTGGGAACGCTCGTATCCAATTCTGCGTGATTACATTGTTGAGTCACAAATCATCAGTCCAGACAATCCGGCAGAGCACGGGAAATGGAGAGCGGTTTCGCATGTTGGCGGCCAGCCTGGCGATCTCTATGGAACTTCTGTTGCTTGTTTTATTTTGGCCATGCCGAATCGCTATCTTCCGATCCTTCAGGAAGGGCACATCGAAGGTCTTCGTGATCAGTTTCAGGTTCCCTAGCGATCTCACCCCGATTTACCCAAATCAATGCCTAAGAATATCCAAGCCTTCCTGATTTATAGTATTCAATGAACTTCTTACCCCAATTCACCTCTATCGGATTCGCCATTGCAGGGCTTGCCTGTGCTGCTGGGCCGATCATTATTCATTTGCTGAACCGGCGCCGGTTTCGCACCGTGAATTGGGCAGCGATGGATTTCTTGCTCGAAGCCGTTCAACGCAATCGTAAAATCATGCAAATGCGTGATATTCTGCTACTCATTCTACGAACAGCAGCTGTACTATTTTTTGGATTGGCATTGGCCCGGCCCTTTATGGCACTCGGTACTCATCAGTACGATGCTACTCAGCCATTGCATGCAATTGTGGTGATCGATAACAGTCTGAGCATGGGGCTAGAGTCTTTAGAAGGTACGCTGCTTGATCAGGCGATTGAAAAATCACTGAAATTCATCGATCAACTTCCCCCAGGCAGCCGCACTACGGTGATTCCCTTATGCGGCTCTGCGGCTCCGATTGCAGAAGATGCCTATCGCACGAAAGAAGATGCTAAAGAGGCCATTCAACGCATTGAAGTTGTCTCACGCTCAAGTTCAATTCGCATGGCAGGCAACTTGGCTACAGCCGCTGCTGAACGGATACCACAACTTGCACCTCGGGTGGTGATGTTCACCGACCAACAATCGGGCAACTGGAAAGACCTGTTGGATGCGTCACAAGCAGAGTCGTTGCCTGAAATGCAACTGGTGGAAGTCGGCGATGCGGACACAACCAACACTTGGGTCTCTGACTTTAAAATCCAAGACGCCTTGGCTGATGTTGATACACCGACCAACTTTGTAGTTCGTATCCAACACGAAGGCGAGCAACCACGCGATGATCTTCAGGTGGTGTTTAAAGTTAACGGAGACGAGGTCGCCTCGAAAACGATCAGCTTCGAGGCAGGTTCCTCGGCAAAAGAAATCAGTTTTCGCTACACGTTTGATATTGCCACGGTCGAACCAGGTAAGCCAGTGTTTGTTCCTGTGGAAGTGGCCATCTCGCCTGATCGTTTACACTCGGATGATTCGCGTTCGTTAATCGTCCCGGTGGTTGCCGCGCTTCCAGTACTATTTATTGATGAACTGAGTAATTCCGAAGAAGACCCTAGAAAAAACCGCTTTGGTGCCACTTGGAGTCTACGAAGATTGTTGGCTCCAATCACTGATCGCTCAGAGACCGACCGACAGTTAATTCAGATTCGTCATGTCAAACATTCGGATTTAACCCCGCAAGAGCTGAAGGAAGCATTGCAAGATACGCGCTTAACGGTGATCGCCGGAATTGAGGAACCGCCGGAGTATTTTGTTTCGCTGTTGCGTGAGTACCTACAGCAAGGCGGCCAACTGTTCATCGCAGCCGGCAGTCAGTTTGACCCTGTCGCTTGGACAGATGTTGCTTGGAAAGGTGGAGCCGGCATCTTGCCGCTTCCGCTCAAAGACTCGCCCATAGGCCATTCAGTTGACAGCCTAGTTGAAGAGTTGAAACCGTTTCGGCTGGCGTACTCTAGCATGCGAGATCATGCGCTGTTCCGTTTGGCAGGTCAATCTGACTCCCAGCTGCTGGACCTCTATTCCGAGCCCCTTTTCTTTAAAGCGGTGGTACCCAACAGCGATGCGGCTGCTTATGACGCATTAGAAAAAACTGAACGAGCACGCTTAGAGAAACAGGCTTCCATCTCCTCTGAACTTCTCAAGCAACAACGGGCCATTCAAGCCGCAAATGCGATCTCTGCTGCAGAAGAAGCATCGATTGAAAATCTAGAACTGCAATTATTAGAGCTACAACCGCAGTGGTTACTTTGGAAGTCGGAAAAACCACGCACAACGGCTATTCGTGAAATCACAGATGCTTCTTTCCCCACAAACAACCTTGCCAGTGAGACGCAAGGGAGCGAGGAGAATGCAGCGAATTCTGATCGAACCAAGGAAATTGACCAACAGATCGAGGCATCCAGGCCGAGAGTGTTGGCTCGCTTTGACAATCAAGTCGGGTTCATTGTTGAGAGAAACATTGAAAAAGGACGGGTGATTTTTGCTTCCAGCAGTTTAGACAACCGCTGGACCACACTGCCTGGCACCAACGCAATTTTAATGTTTGATCGTATCTTACGCGGAATGCTGGAATCAACGATGCCTCAACGGACATTTGAAGAAATAGAGCAACTGACTCTGCCTATCGCAAACACCACGCCTGCCACTTATGTGGAACTCTGGCGGCCAGGTCAAGATTCGCCTGAGTCGTTGCCGATAGGGTTCATTGACGAAGATACCAAGGGAATTACGATCAACGATTTATTAACCAGTGGCCAGTATACATTGCACATCAAAGAGCAATCGCAAAGCATTGATCCACTCGGTTCAGGTAATGATGAGAATGCTCAAATAATTCCTCTTGTCATTCAATCTCCCGCACATGAATCGGAACTTTCAAAATTATCGGAAGAAGATTTTAACGCACGCGAATTAGGAACACACGTGCGCTGGATCTCTAGCGATCAAGAAATCAGTCTCTCTGGCACGCAAATCCAGGGACAAAACTGGTGGAAATATCTGGTCACGGCCTTACTCTTCTGTTTGCTGGCAGAGTTGTTATTCCTGGCCAAGCCTGGTTTGTTATCGCCATTTCAAGCGAAGCCTAAAGAGATTACCACTGCCGACTAACGCTCAATCGGTTAATTCAAAACACTGAAACTCATAACTTCACAACCCAATAGAAACTGAACTCCAATGCTAACTCAGGTGATAGGCTGGTTATTAGGGATAGATGGTGCCACGTCAATTGACGGCATCCATGTCTCTCTGGCTGCACCTTGGGCCGAGAAAAGTTCGTTTTGGGTCTTCTTGGGGTGTGTGGCTGCGATCTGTCTTTCGCTGTGGTTCTATTGGAAGTTTCAAGACAAACTGACGCCCAAGTATCGCGTGGTATTTGGAATTGCTCGTGGGCTGTTATTATCGATGCTGGTCATCACGCTTGCCGATCCAATCCTTCAATTCACCGCCACCAATGATCCACAACCGATTGTTTATGCTGTGTTTGATGGGACTGAAAGCATGGCGATTGTCGACCAGACTTCTGGCCAACAACCGAGCGAGACGACAGACGCATCCACAGGTATCTCGCGAGTTGATCTCTTAAAGCAGTTTCTTTCTCAATCAGAGAACAATCTGTTAGATCGACTTCAAACTGAAAAAAACATTCGTATCGAGCCGTTGATTTTCGATGGGGTCAACACAAGTACGCTCCGGCGACTGACGACCGACCGATCAGGCAGGCTAGACTCGTTTGATTCCAAGGAGTTAGTGTCCCAAATATCGACTCAAGGAAAAGTCACTGCGACCGGCGAAATGCTGACTGAGTTATCCAAGCAATTTCGCAGCTCGCGTATGGCAGGCGTATTACTGTTTAGTGACTTTGCTCACAACGCCGGTATTGCTCCACTAGGCACTGCTAGCGGAGCAGATCTTTCTCCCATTCGACGAGTGGGCGTACCGATTCATACGATTGGCATCGGGGCAGTTTCGGCCATTGACTTGGCGGTGGAAGTGCAACCTCCGCCGAAGATGAAAAAAGCCGAACGCGCAAATATCACCGTCCGAATCACCCAAACCGGCTTGGACTCGCAAGCTGTGACAGTGCGTGTTACCGCTCAAAAAGTGGAAGGCACAAATTCCGCTCCTTCGGATTCGGCAGACGATATACTGGTCGGCACGGAAACCGTATTACTTTCATCCAGTGTTCATTACATTGACATTTCTTTTACACCAGAAGAAGCAGGCCGATTTGCCTTCATCGCGGAAATCGATCCGCAGCCAGGCGAAGCAACCCTTGAAAACAATCGTTCCTCTCGCAGTATTAATATCATCGACGATTATCTTCGCTTGATGTATGTCGAGAACGAACCGACCTGGGAATGGCGATTCATCAAAGAAGTCTTTCATCGTGATAAACTCGTTGGCATGCGAGGCTTTAGAACGTTCTTGCGTTCGGCAGATCCTAAAGTTCGACAGAACAACGATCTGTTCCTTCCTACACTCACGCCCAAGCGAAGTGACTTCTTTGCGAATGACGTCATTTTTCTGGGAGACATGCCCGGTGCAACGGTCAGTGATCGTTTCTGTGAAATGACCCGAGAGTTTGTGGGTAACTTCGGCGGCGGTTTAGTTGTCATCGCAGGGCCACACTATGGACCAGGACAACTGGCCGATTCTCCACTGGCCGATATGTTGCCGGTTAAAGTCAACACAGGCAGCATCATTCGAGACAATCGCGAATTTGATTTGCAATTAACTACGCTTGGCCTGCAATCCGATTTCATGCAATTAGGCCAAGCCGATGATGCTCAAGAGAATATGGAAGCTTGGAAAAACTTAGGGAAACTATCGTGGTATCAACCCGTTTCCGGTATCCATTCGCAGGCCATCGTGTTGGCCGAACATCCGTATGACACTTGCGACGATGGCATCACACCACAACCACTGATTGCCGTGCGTCGTTATGGCAACGGCGAAGTGGTTTACATCGCCTTCAACGAACTTTGGCGATTACGAAGAAAGCATGGTGAGCTATACTATCGCCAGTTCTGGTCGCAGTTGATCAATCGACTAGGGCTAGGGCATGCCTTGGGAAGCCAAAAACGTTTTGTTGTGCGAACAGATCGTGAGAAATATCAAGCAGACGATAAAGCCATTATTTCCGTCGAAGCTTATGACGAGAACTTTGAGCCGCTCACCGAAGCAGATCTCAATGGCCGTTCACTCTCCGCAGAAATGTTTGTTCCTGACGCGACCGGAAGAGCGACCGTATTACACGAATTCACCATTCCACAATTACGAGATGGAAGATTTGAAACCAGACTTCCCCTTTATAATGATGGGCAGTACCAAGTTCGAGTCCTCGACCCGATCACCCAGGACAAAAGCGAAGTTCGGTTTCAAGTGGCCGGGGTTTCAGCCGAACTCCGAAACGCGGTCCGCAATGTTGAACTTCAAGACGAAATTGCCCGGCAAAGCGGTGGCTCTTCCTTTGAGATCAGACAAGCCGACCAATTGTTTGATCAATTACAACTCAAAGATGTACGCGAAGAGTTTACCCGCAATCATCCGCTTTGGGCCACGCCACTTTGGTTCATTCTGATCACGGGCCTGATGCTCGGAGAATGGTTTTCACGGAAGGTGGCACATCTGGCATGAGCAAGTCGAAACTCAATACTCTCCGCAGGCAGTTACAGAAGCTGCTGCAAACACGCCGCAGTGTTCGCCTGGGCAGTGCGTGGTCGGCAATACTGATTTCGCTGATTGCCGTCTTACTCTCGGTCTTCGCCATTGACTTACTATTTGAACTTTCGGTACTTCAACGCCTGATTGTGTTCACGATTGCAGTCACTATTTTCTACTGGTCGACAGTTCGCTTCTCGCTTCCACTATTTGGAATTCATGAGACCGAACTAGAAATGGCATTACTGGTTGAACATCAACACGGCATCGAAAGTGATCTGGTTAGCGCTTTACAGTTTGAGTCTCCTGAAGCATCCCAGTGGGGTTCCGAGAATCTAGAGACCGCGGTAATCGACTACGTGGCAGACCTGGGCACTGGTATCGATGTCTTCGCAGGGCTCAACACTCGCTCGTTCAAAAAACGGCTTTCCACTATGGGCGTTGCTCTGTTCATCGCGGTAGTTCTTGGGTTGATCTATCCGAGTACGCTCACCGTATTCTTTCAGCGTCTGCTGCTTGGCAATCAACATTATCCAACATCGACACAAATAACAGAACTCGATGTTTCTGGGTTCACCATCGATCTAGTGCGGCCTTCCCAATCCATCGTGAATATCGGTTACGGCCAGCCGTTAGAATTTAATCTTCAGGCCGCAGGAGTTATTCCAGAACAAGGCCGGATCTTGCTCACTAATTCGCAGGGCAAAGAGACTGAGATTTTGCTCACACCCGATGAAAGTTCGACGGAAAATCGATTCACTGCGGAACTACCCCGGTTACTTGCCCCTATTCGCTACCAAGTATTTCTGGGAGATGCCTGGACTGACCCTGCACCTGTGCAAGTCATTTCACTACCAATTATTGAGGCAACCATCCAAGTAACACCTCCCCAGTACGCAGCCGCCGAAGAGGCTGAGGTTGTTTCAACCAACCTGCAAGCCTCGGTGTTGGAAGGCAGTCGCATTCAACTTAAAGCACAAAGTTCTAAAAAACTAACCGAAGCTTATTTGCTAATACAAACAGACGAGGAGCCGATCAAAGTTTCATTAGAGGCAAGTGATTCTGAGAACAAGAATTGGACTCTCCCCAATAAAACGCCACCCTTTGATTCGATCTCAGGTCCAGTCCGATTTGAGCTTCATGTTTTGGATCAAGATCAATTGAAATCTCAGTTCCCTCTGCGAGGTTACTTGCGTATCAAGGCAGATCGCGGCCCTCAGGTATCCGGCGCATTCGTACATAAAGTCACCTTGCCTAACGCTCAACCTTTGCTCGATTATCGGGTCGATGATGATCATGGTATTTCACAACTCCGCTTAAATGTTCAAATTGAGCGTGACTCAGTCGTGTCAGATACACGATACTATGAGATATTAAAAGACCTGCCACTGCATAAGGCAAAGCTTCCGCTGATAGGCCAGTTTCAGTTGAATTTGTCGGAATTACAACTCAACAAAAACGACCGCTTACGCATGCGATTAGAAGCCACCGATTACCGGGGCGAGATCGAAGGACTGACAACACTGAGCGAACCACTGGTTCTAGACATATCAGATGAAAGCGGCGTATTAGCGGCCATTTCTGAAGCCGATGAAAAATCAGAAGAACAAATTACGGATATCATAAAACGTCAACTCGGCATTGGAGAAACAAAATGAATCGAATCATTTGCCTAATCCTGCTGTCCTTAATCACTATGCCTTCGCTGGTTGCTGCGCAAGCGATTGAACTGGTCGATCTACAGCGGCGTCAACAAGCTCAACAACGTGCCAGGGCGATGACACAAGAACTAATCTCTGGAGTTCTCGATATCCAAATTCGGCAACTAGAAGAAAATCAACTCACAAGCTTGCCCGTCTATACTGACATCAAAACCATGCGTGCCAATGTTGATCAGTTAGTCGAAAACGAAATGGGCAACATTGTCAATCTATTAACAGAAGCCCAATCTGGCACGCAACAGCAACGGCTACAGAAGTTTAACAGTGCCAGAGATGCCATCCGAGAAGTGGTGCTGGCATTAATGGCCGAGCGCCAACGACTTTACAAACGGCTACAAATCGCCAGGCTTGCCGCACAAACGCGGGAAGTTATCGCACTTCAACAAAAAACAAAAGTCGCCACATCCGGTTTGACCGACCAGCCAATCCAACAACGCGAAACCTTGGCACTGGCCGTGATTCAAGATCAACGCGATGTGAACGGCTTGTTCCTTCAACTGGTTGACACCTTAAACGAAGTCGGCCAATGGAGCGGACGCATTGGCGCCGGTGCTATTGATGGACTACGGATTCTTAAAGCGGCTGAAGTAGGGCTGCACTTAGACAATTCACTTCAATCGGCCAGCACAGGCCGGTTCGATGATGCCGCAGTCAGCCAGAAATCTACCATCAAAGGCTTACTGAAACTACTAGAAAAGCTGGAAGAGACGCGTGGATTAATCGGAGCCGACCGCGAAGCAGCACGGAAACTAGTTCAAGCAATCACCAAAAAGCAAGAAGAGCTACGTGAGACAACAAAGAACACAGACATTGCCCAAGAGACACCGGAAGAATTAATCGAGCAACAGGAAGAGATCCACAAAGAGCTCGGAAAACTGGCCGCAAGCCTTCAGGCTCAAGAAGAACTACAACCCCTTTTAGAGCAAAGCAAGTCAGCCGCCCACGAGGCAATCGCCGACCTATTTGAGGGCGATCAAGAAAAATCGCTTGACGATCAAAACAAGGTGCTCGGGGCACTTGCCGAACTGGAGCATCAACTTGAATCGGATGCTTCTAAGCAAACCCAAGATCAAAGTGCTGATAGCCTGGCAAACCGCATTGAATCATTAGAAAAAGCACAGGCAGAACTTCACCAGTTGGCCAAACAACAAGAGGAAGCAGAACTAGCTCTAGAGAAAAATCAAACTGAAGCGAGCAAAAAATCAGCAGATACCGCAAAGAGACTCGAAGAGCTAACACATCAGGAAGAGTTGCCTTCGCCTGTACTTTCTCGCATAGCCAACGCGCAAGAACTGACTGAAGCAGCGGCAAGTGAATCTGCGGATGCCAAAGAACCTGAAAGCTTAGAGAGTGCTCAAGAAGCTCTCGGAAAAGCGAGCGAGGCCATCGAACGTGCGGAATCCGAACTGGCAGCGCAGATTGCCGATGCCAAACGCGAGCAGTTAGCAGTTGAAGTGGGCGAACTTGCCAGAGCGGCTGAAGCTTTAGAACGCGCGGCAGCCGCTCAACAACAGATTGCCAATACGGTAGCAGAAGCAACAGAAGAGAAAGGGTTAACACCCGAAGAAACGCAAAGCCTAATCGACACCGAAAAAGCTGTGGAAAGCATCGCCCAAGACATCGCCAAAGGAGTTGAAAACACTTCACCTGAAACGCAGGAAATTCTCAAAAAAGCGGACTCCCCTATTCAAGCAACAAAAAATGCTTTGCAGCAATCAAAAGATCAGCCTGCCCAAGAGGCGAAACCGCAACTCGCCGAAGCAGAGCAACAAGCAAACCAAGCGGCCGATCAACTCAAACAAGCGGCCGCACAACTTCGCAAAGACGCAGGCATAGCGGCTGCCGAACTTGCGAAAATTGCCGATCAGCAATTGGCCGATGTTCAGCAAACGAAGTCTGCGGTTGAAATGGCCATTGAACAAGGGAAAAACTCGCTTCAACAAGATATCGCCAACCTGCAAGAAGCAAGCAAAGAATTAGGCCAAGCCAAAGCCAATCAACAACGTGCAGCAGGCAATGATGAGGCGGCCCAAGCACAACAACTGGCG
>NVWB01000180.1 GCA_002733575.1 Blastopirellula sp.
GTGTGGCGTTTTTAATTATTGATTTACGAATCTGTCAGAAGGTGTCTTATACCATTCCGCGACGCACTGCCCAAACGGCGGCTTGTGTTCGATCCGTTACATCCGTCTTACGCAAGATGTTTTGAACATGTTCTTTAACGGTTTCGATACTGATGCCGAGCGAACGACCGATTTCTCGATTGCTTAATCCTAGTGCCAAATGGCGAAGGACTTGCATCTCTCGATTGGTTAGCGGAACGTCATTGGTTCTGGCGTCTTGCCGCTTGGCCATTGCACCACGAATGCGGTTCATGATGCTATCGCTTGAAGTTTCTGCTCCAGTGGCGGCAGCTTCAATGGCACCGATGATTGATTCACGAGGTGAACCTTTTAGCACATAATCACAAGCACCTAAGGCAACACTGCGTGCGACATAAGTTGGGTTGTCGTAAGTCGACAACATCACAACGCGGGTCTCAGGAGCCGCTTTCTGAATTTTTTCTAAGGCCGAAAGCCCATCTGCTTGAGGCATGCGAATATCGAGCAACACGACATCCGGTTTGCACTCTAATGTTTTTTCTAAAGCTTCGTTTCCATCGGTCGCTTCAGCAACAATGCTGATGTCCGTTCCTTTGAAAAGGCTGGCCAGCCCACTACGAACGACTTCATGGTCGTCAGCAACTAAGACGTTGATGGTCATAATTATTTACTCCCGCACCAATTTATAAAGAGAAAAGAGTACTGGCGAATATTACTTGAATACAAACGCTCTCACCAGCAATTTGCACAACAGGGGACGAGAATGGCTAAAACATGAAAAGGTGCCCAATTAACTCGAAACACTCTCTTCTTACTGCTTATACCCTCTCTGACACTATATTAACCGTTTTTACTATCTTTTACAGGGTCCAAAGTTCTAAAAGCTACCATTTTATTCTAATACAGGCGTCTACCGGACATTATTTTGCGGTAACCACATAATACAACTCCAACTAAACGCCTAGGGAGGGGTATTTGATTCAAAACAACACAAAGTCGATGTAATTTCGCAAATGTTGCCAAAATACGACATTACGTTGACTTGGGGCAAATCATGACCTAAATATCTCTAGGTAGGAATCCACACAGCCTGCCTAGAATTATGAAATTCTTCGGATCATTTTTCAGACTGAAAAATTGAGTACGGTTTACCACACAGATCAGAAGTTTTCATAAATAGTATTAACGACCCTAATAAAGCCCGTGCAGATTGATTGGTTTTCTAATGAGTACCCCAAAGCTGTTGCTAGTTGACGATGATCGCCATGTATTGGAATCGATGGGCGATTGGTTGCGAGAAATTGGTCACGACCTGACCACGGCCAACGGCTATCAATCGGCCATTCAGTGCTTAGGTGAAGAGACTTTTGATTTGGTCCTGGCCGATATTCGGTTAGGCGATGGCGATGGTTTTGACATCCTCAAACACTGTCAACAACATCACCCAGACTCTGCTGTGATTTTAATCACCGGTTATGGAACGGCGGATACCGCCATTGCCGCGTTACGCGCTGGTGCGTTTGATCTACTGACCAAGCCGCTGATTGACCAAGAACTAGAAATGGCCATCAGTCGGGCGCTGTCTCAGCAGGAAGTCATCCAGGAAAACGAACAACTTAAAGAACAACTCGACTTACGCTTCGGTCTCGAAAACATCGTCGGCCACGATCCACGCATGCTAAAGATCTTTGATATGGTCGATAGCGTTGCCGATACCCGTGCTTCGGTGCTAATCACTGGTGAATCTGGAACGGGTAAATCATTATTAGCCAGGGCCATTCATCGTCGCAGTAACCGACGCGAGCAACCTTTTATTGAAGTTGCCTGCGGAGCCTTGCCTGAAGCTTTGCTCGAAAGTGAACTCTTCGGTCACGTGGCAGGCGCATTTACGGGTGCCACTGGCGATAAAATCGGTAAATTTATGCAAGCCGATGGAGGCACGATTTTCTTAGACGAGATCGGAACCGCCCCACAAAGCATGCAAGTCAAACTGTTAAGAGTTCTGCAAGAACTTCAATTTGAAGCCGTTGGCGGAACCGTAACCCATACGGTAGATACCCGAGTGATCTTGGCCACCAATGAAGATCTGGAATCACTGGTCGCAAAAGGTGAATTCCGCCAAGACTTATACTATCGGGTCAACGTCATCAATCTTGAACTACCCTCCTTGAAACAACGGATCTCTGATATTCCTCGCTTGGCCAAGCAATTCTTCGATGAAGTTTGTGCCGATAATGGTCGTCATCTCAAAGGTTTTACCGACGAAGCCCTTGAAGCCTTACAGCGATATCACTGGCCAGGCAACGTGCGGGAACTACAAAACATTGTCGAGCGGTCGGTACTATTAGGAAAAAATGAGTACATCACCCCGTCTGACTTACCTGCCATGGTGGCCGCTGGGGCACCGATCTCGGTCAGCAGTTCATCTGGAAAGAGCCTGAAAGCGGCCCTGGAAGGCCCTGAGCGTCAGATTATTCTTGACGTATTAGAGTCAAACAATTGGAATCGCAACGTCACTGCCGATCAATTGGAAATCAACCGAACTACGCTGTATAAGAAGATGAAGAAACTGGGCCTCGAAGATCCTCCGCATCTGGTCGCCGTTCATTAAGAATTCTTCTATCAACTTCTCCGTAAAATAGCAGTCCGTTGTTGGCATTTGTGTGTCACAACGGACTTATCTCTTCGCGGGTCGCCTGCCCATGGTTGACCCTGCTAGAAATCGAGCCGTATAATCCACGCTTCTAAGGTCATGTGCAGTTGTTGCATCTACCTTACAGCGAATGTGGTCTACAGTTGCCACAAGCGTTTTACTAACGAAACAACGCTACTTCGATGCCAAGTGAACCTTTGTTTCACAAGCATCATGGATTGAATTGATGAAAATTCACGAATATCAAGCAAAACAACTTCTTCGAGACGCCCAAGTCGCCGTTCCTCGCAGTATCGTCGCCCGCAGTGCGGATGAAGCCTCGGCCGCTTTTACTGAACTCGGAGGCTCATTTGCAGTCGTCAAAGCCCAAATCCACGCAGGTGGACGCGGCAAAGGCACCATCAAAGACAACGATGCCCAACATGGCGTACAGCTTGTCAAATCTGCCGAAGAAGCGGCCCAAGTCGCCGCAGCACTACTCGGCAAAGAACTGGTCACTATTCAAACCGGCCCTGCTGGCAAACTTGTCAATCAAGTGTTGGTAGAAGAAGGTTGTGACATTGCCCGAGAGCTTTATCTCGGTATTGTCCTTGATCGAGCCAGTGCCAAGCCTGTGCTGATGATGTCAAGCGAAGGGGGAACCGAAATTGAAGAAGTGGCTGAGCACTCGCCAGAGAAAATCTTCAAAGAGAGTTTCGACCCTGCCGAAGGGCCTCAAAGCTTTCAAGTTCGCAAACTTTGCAAGAAGCTCGGCATCGAAGGCAAAGCGGTTCGCAGTACTGAAAAATTCATCAAAGGTCTTTGCAAAGTTTACACCGAACTTGATTGCAGCATGGCCGAAATCAACCCGCTGGTACTCACCGGCGCAGGCGACATGATCGCCTTGGATTGTAAAATCAGCTTCGACGAGAACGCCCTGTTCCGTCATCCAGAATTGGTTGAACTACGTGACATAAGTGAAGAAGAGCCAGACGAAGTGCAAGCCGCCAATGCTGGTCTGAGCTACGTCAAGCTCGACGGCAACATCGGCTGTTTGGTCAATGGAGCCGGACTGGCCATGAGCACCATGGACATCATCAAACTGCACGGCGGTGACCCGGCCAACTTCCTTGATGTAGGTGGCGGAGCCAATGTCGATCAAGTGACCGAAGCCTTCCGCATCCTACTGGGCGATCCCAAAGTCAAAGGCGTGTTGGTCAACATCTTCGGTGGCATCATGCGTTGTACTACCATCGCCAATGCCGTGGTCGAAGCCTACAAATCAATCGGGTTCAATCTTCCACTGGTCGTTCGTCTTGAAGGAACGGAAGTAGAAGAAGGCCGTAAAATTTTAGCCAACTCCGGCATCGATATCATTATTGCCGAAGGACTGACCGACGCCGCGAAAAAAATCGTAGCAGCCGCCGGTTAATCATTTGAACTGAACTCGGATTACTAAATCAACATACCCTGATAAAAAGATAAAATAATGAGCATCCTCATTAACAAAGACACCAAGGTCATCTGCCAAGGAATCACCGGTAAAGTTGGCGGGTTCCACACCAAAGGCTGTTTAGAGTATGGAACTCAAATGGTCGGTGGCGTAACGCCTGGCAAGTCAGGGCAAACCGTCGAAGGCCTGCCTGTCTTCGATACCGTGGAAGAAGCCCGCGAGCAAACGGGTGCCAACGCCACCATGATTTTTGTTCCGCCTGCTTTCACCGCTGATGCCATCTTGGAAGCACTCGACGCAAAAATCGAAGTCATCATCGCCATCACCGAAGGCGTGCCGGTTCTCGATATGGTGCCAGTCTACAGAAAAGTGCGAGCCAGTGACTCGGTACTCGTTGGACCTAACTGCCCTGGTGTGATCACTCCAGAAGAATGTAAAATCGGCATCATGCCTGGTTACATTCACAAGAAAGGCCCCGTCGGCGTGATGAGCCGTAGTGGAACTTTAACCTACGAAGCCGTGTGGCAGCTCACCAGCCTAGGTCTCGGCCAGTCAACTTGCGTAGGGCTCGGCGGCGATCCTATCGTCGGCACCTCGTTCATTGACTTGCTGAAACTGTACGAAGCCGATCCTGCAACCGAAGCGATCATGATGATGGGCGAAATCGGCGGAACCGCAGAAGAAGAAGCGGCCGCTTACATTAAAGACAACGTCAGCAAACCTGTCGCTGCCTTCATCGCCGGACGCACGGCCCCTCCCGGCAAACGCATGGGTCACGCCGGAGCGATCATCTCTGGTGGAAAAGGAACCGCCGAAGAAAAATTCGCCGCCCTCCGAGCCGCCGGCGTAGAAATCGCCGAAAGCCCCGCAGACATGGGCACCGCATTGCAACGAGCCATCGCCAACAAGTAACGCACGCTGCTGACAAATTTGAAACACACAAAAGCTGGAAAGCCCTAAAACTTTCCAGCTTTTTTCGTAGGGTTTGTGATCTGCGGACTAGGGTGCAATTTGACTCTCGCAGCGCGTTCAATTCGAAGTGCAATCTTTAGTTTAGAATGCCAATGGCTCTCTTAAGATCTACCAAGAGACATTTATTGTGTACTCTAAATGTCTTTGATTTATCAGTGTCACCTGTCGTGTTTACTGAAGAGGAGTGATGCAGTCAGAGCCACTTCTACGACTAATTCGTTGTCAAAGTCGCTTCCACTACCTCCGACCTCTTCGCATAACTAGCCACCAACTCAATCAGCTTTTCCCGATCAATTGGCTTTGTGGCGAAGTTATCGCAACCAGCATCGAGACATTTCTGGCGGTCGCCGCTCATCGCATGAGCGGTCAGAGCGATAATTGGACTGGAATACCCATCATTGCGCAGTCGACGTGTGGCTGAATAACCATCCAGTATTGGCATCTGCATGTCCATCAAGATTACGTCGAATGGCCGACCTTCTGCCTTGGCTGCGGTCGCCAATTCCCAGCCAATTAGTCCGTTGTCGGCAAGCGTTACTTTTGCACCTGCCTTTTTCAAGACGAAGCCAATCAGCCGTTGGTTGTCTGGCCCATCTTCGGTGAGCAGGATGCGGCGGTTACAGAGAGGAATGTCCCTGACATCAACCACTTTTCCATCTGTTGTTTCAGCGCACGCTTCGGAGGTGTCTCGGATTAGCCGCACATCGTCCAATGGGCCAGTGGAGACCGTGATGGAAAACGTGCTTCCTTCGCCCACCGTACTGGATACAGAGAACTCGCCACCAAGTAGTTCTACCAATCGTTTGCTGATCGAAAGACCAAGGCCTGTTCCACCAAATTTTCGAGTTGTCGTACTATCGGCTTGCGTGAACGGGTTGAATACCTCTTCGCACTTGTCTGCTGGAATCCCGATTCCCGTGTCGATTACATCGAATTGTAGTTTAGGATCGCCACACGTTTCGTTCAACAAACGAGTGACGATCTTGATCAATCCAGTCTTCGTAAACTTGATCGCATTGCCAACAATATTGATGAGAATCTGGCTCAGTCGAGTGGGGTCTGTGTAAATGAATTCGGGAACTGGACCATCGAACTGAACGACCAGCGGCAGCCCCTTTGCCTTCGCTCGTACGCTCATTAACGAAACGACATCAGTAATGATTTGATGAGGGGAATACGCAATCTGTTCAACATCTAGTTTTCCGGACTCAATTTTGGACAGGTCTAGTATGTCGTTAATTAGATTAAGCAGATACTCGCCGTTCACCTTAACTGTGGTTGCGAAGTCGATGTTCTCTGGCTTTTCCAAGCTGCGGAGGAGGATGTCAGAGAAGCCAAGGATGGCAGTCATAGGAGTGCGTAATTCGTGACTCATATTGGCCAAGAAATGGCCCTTGGCGATACTGGCGGCTTGGGCCGCATCGCAGGCGGCCATCAGTTCTGCTGTACGTTCTTCGAGCACATCATTTTTTCGTCGAATCTCTCGTTGCAAACGGTAGAGATTAAGAAACACCTCTACCTTGGCTCTCAGTACATGTGGATTCACTGGCTTGTAAAGGTAATCGACTGCACCCGCCTCGTATCCTTTATATTCTGCTGATTCATCAGCACCAGCATCTGTAATAAAGATAATGGGCGTTTGCCGCATGCTTCTGCAGCTGCTTTTCATGGCGATTGCCGTTGAAAAACCATCAAGTCCGAGCATTTGTACTTCCATCAAAACTACGGCAATCTCGTGGCTCATGATTACCCCTAGGGCCTCTGCTCCACTCGAAACAAAATGCAGGTCTGCCGGAATAGAGCGCAGAGTCTCTTCCATGACCCTCTGTCCATCTGGCCGGTCGTCCACAATCAGAATTTTTGGAAGCTGCTCTTCTCTCATTTCATTCTCTAGATCATTTGGCTCACAACTCGATAAAACTCTATGCTCAGGTGATTAGAGATGCCTTGGATTATGAAAAACCGAAGCGTTGAAATAACGGATTTTACTAAATTGTGACTGCCGCAACCCCAGCCAGCATGATCTTCGAAATTTCACCATAAGCATCCGACCACGCCTGTTCGAGTTCGTCGTTCCAAGCATCTCCAGCGATCTCAGCCAGACTCTTCAATAGAGTTGCGCCAACGGCTGGGTAGTAATCTTCCACAGCACCGTATTCGACATGCCGTTGTCCCATTTCCTCTAAGGCGGGCACAAGTTGATCTGGTGATCTCAGATTGGCAACGACCAAGGCCAGACCAGCAAGCAGTTTTGAACGCTGTTCTTGCATTTCCACGTTTTCAAACAATGGCCTAACAACCGGATAATCATTAAACAAGTTGTCATAAAATCTTTCCACTAAGGCATCGCCCTGCGGCGCTAAGAGCTCGAAGCTATCCTCAAGCAGTTTTATATTAAGTCCCATCTCTTAAAATCTCCTTTATATTTCAGGTTCACCCTTGTTGCCGGAGCTTCCAGCCATGCCACCAAAGCATAAAATTACGTTTTGGTGAGGCTAAAAGTTACCTTAATACTCAGAGGTTTATAGGCTATTAACAGTTTGATCATCCGCAATTCCTGGCGGCAACCCGCATGCATTGGCCAATTCAGACCTCTTGGGATTATTTGCAACCGACCAGGCTCAGGCTAATCGAACGTGAGCAATTAAAAACAGCAGTCGAAGACCGTAGCGTTTAGTGAAGTAGGATGGATGGTCTTCAACAAATAACTATCCAACCGATTGCAACGTCCACAGCAGACGGATTTAACCGAAACCCAAACGCTTGAGCGCCATTCATCTGATTGTGTGGTGTCGATCAAAATTGGCGAACGCTACTCTAAGAAATTGCCCAATCTCTCTGCAAAAACATGCAGTCGATTCGATGAGTGCAACGCAAGCGAGATAAACTCGATATCCGGATGGATGGCAGCCGAGCGTATCTTATTCATTTAAATAAGTTCTTTGTGATGAATGTTCGAATTCTTTCAAGCAACATGAGAAGCTACTTCCAGTCAAGCATTTCAAAAACTCCCTCGCGGTTGGCGACTCGTTCTGGTAATTCCAGGAGGTAATCTCGATAGAAGGCCAATAGTAATCCTGCTCCAAACAACATGCCGCCCCCTGCAGTTAGATAGATACCGATGGCGATTTGCGGTTGGTAGACCAACGAGATGATCAGCACGCATAGGTAAAAGAAGAGTGAACCACCACCAAACAGTGTCGATGCTTTCACCCGCCAGACGACACCGGTTGAGACCATCATCAGCGTGATTGCGATTAGCGTAACTTCGTCGTACAGAGAAAATGCCTGAGATGATTTCCAATAGTAAAACACCATGGCAAGTAGTGGTAAAGCCGTGAGCATGCTCCCGAGCCACAGTCCTAGCGAGACAGTGTCGTTGGGTGACTTCGATTCCTCTTCACGGAATCGACCCACGTAGCTACTGCCCAGCATAATGAGGCCGGTGACAACCAAGAAGATTTCCGTCTTTCTCCAGATGGAAAGGTCAATTGCCATATTGATCGTCAGAATACTCACTCCTGCCATTCCCACAGTAGCCACCGTGTAAACCCTTCGCCAAGTGTTTGATCGAGACGCGACAGCTGCAACGATTCCGGCAGCAGTCATGATGCCCAATGACAACCATTCAAACGAAGTTAAGTCTTGGTTCTTTAAACCGATTGCCGCTAGTTGGGCCAGTCCTTTCATTAAGGCGACAAGCAACGTGATTGACAAGATTGCATGACCAGATTGCAGTACGATTGCCCTTTGTCCACGATCTACGGTTTTCTTTTCTCCGGTAGCAGAGTAGATTTGTTCCTCGATCTTTTCGATCCAGCGAGAAGCTATGATCAGTGCCAAGCCTACCAACGCGAACCCAGTTGTGAAGAATTCTAGTGGCAAGTCGTAGGATAACATGAGTTGCCAGATGGCCGCACATCCAGCAGCCACAGCGGCATAGGAACTGACCGACTGCTTACGAATCATCGCGGCAAGTGCATAAAATATTGACGCTTGTCCTAGCACGATTGCTAGATTCAGATGAACGATTGGATCGATCCCTTTGACTGCCAATGCAAGTGATTCTACTATCACATGGCCTAAGATCAATATCGTAGTTGCATGAGCAACCCAGGCAACTGGCCGTTCAGGCGATTCGCCTCGCCACAATCTTGAAGCGATGATATATCCAATTGGGATCACCATTAACCAGGGTGCTTGAGAGTACCAGGTCACAACGCCCAACATTCGCAAGCTGCCTGCGGCTGCAACGACCAAGGCACCTGCTGCAAAAATTAAGTAAACAGCCGCCAAACTTTCACTCTTGCGTTGATACAAAAAGGCGGAAACTCGATTGCCAGCGGTTACCAACAGCATGACACCAACAAATATCCAGGAGGTATCTCGGCTGAATCCCAGTTCGCCAACCACAACACTGGTCGCTTGTAGGTGAAGCCACAAACCCAATGCAACAGGCACGATGCTTAGGATAAGAGCTAACGGTAAAACGGTGCGAGCATACCGATCATTTGATGCCGGGATTAAATACGATACCAAGCTAATGGTTGTCGCCATGATTGCGAGTGTGGCAATCACGCCTTCGATTTTGACTAAATCAAGGCTGACAAATGTCATCACGCACATTACTAACGACATCGCGCCCAAGTAGATATAAAGTCCAATCTTCCGAACAACCAAGTCACTGTATAGATAGGCATACGCACCGACTAGCCACAAGATACCCGGAACTAAGCGGCTTTCTGTCAGCAGAATACCGCCTGCTGGAAGCTCAATATAATTTGCAAATGCTTCAACTGAACCTGCCAATTGCGAACCAAATAGTACAATCAATGCACTGGCCAACTGCACATGTCCGCTCCAAAATAGCGGCAAGCCAAACTTGTCTTGGGTGAAGGTTTCTCCTTCGGCCGGGAAAGCTTTGTGGGCATGAATGGAAATCAATGCCATCGTCATGAGTAATACGCTCAATGGAGTCGCATTCTCCGCGATACCGATGTCTCCGAGTATTAATACAGCAGTCAAAGTAATTCCTGCCTGAACTGCATACATGAACAACGGATCTTTTAGAAGCCAGACGGTGCCTACAAAGATAAGCACACAGACCACACCTGCCATCCATAAACCCTCTTGCAGTTGCAGGAGACCTTGTGCGTGATAAAACCATAGATTCAGCGAAACAAAAACACACCCGAGAAAGGCCAGGGCACGCCCTGCGGTCTTATATTTAGTTTTTAATTCAACGGCTCCACCACACCCAAGTACGGCCAAACTGGCAACGCCTAAGATTATTGCTGCCAGCAGTGGGCTCTCAAAGACTCCCCAGCTAATCAACCAGATGAGACCGCCCAGCACCATTATTCCACCACCCAGCGTTAGCAGCCAATGAATGCTGCGAGGATCGAGCAATGCGGTAAACATTCGATTCATCCAGTCGCCAGAGTTGGTCTTTTGCGTTTCTTCTGTCGAACCCTCTTCAGCCGGAGCCTTATCTGTGTTCGGATTCCCTGAATCAAGGTACTCATGCACTCTTTTGGGGCCATACAGATCTTTGGCAATCTTTAAGTTCCAGTTGTTCTCAGGTTCTTGTGGAATCTCCGACTCAGGCACCGATTCCGCTTGCACCAACTCGTCCGGGTCCGTGGGTTGAACCTCCGGCAAGGTGACCACCTCTGAGCAGTTTGGACAGCGGGCACGGCGTCCTGCACAACTTTCTGGGGAATGCAAATCTGCTTTGCATTTAGGACAAGTGTGATAGATTGCCATATTCGCGGACTCCAATTTGAAAGAGATTTCACCTGTCAGCAAGTTACAACACAGCTTACCACACTGTTAAGCGTATTCCAGAGACCAAGAGGGTAGGCGATCTACATTTATTTTTAGAAATTTTATTATAGTAGAGCCAGAATTGGCCAGGGTGCCATGCTTTTTGCCGTTAGGCATAAGCATGTTTTTGAAGTTTTAGTAGATTGACTACTCGCCAGCCGACTTTAGAAGTGCAGGAAATATATCTCACGCAAAGACGCCAAGTCGCAAAGAAGGAAGAAAAAGGAGATGCACTATTTTTCGGAGATGAGTGGCCGATTCTGAATGAGACCGCACAAGCAGATGGATGGCGGCAGTGCGTTTGTGCTTTGATTGAACGGGTTGGCCGTGGACGGTATAATCGATTGGAGTAATTTTTATTTTAGACCATCCGTCCTACTTTACTTTCTAAAGAATGACCGTCCCTGGTCCAACAACAGGGGGTCACCATAATCAAAGGGGGACAATCCTCGTGTTAAAATTACAAATTGTCATGCCGGTTCTTATGTTTTTCGTGCTTGTCAGCTTAATCGCCCTTTGTATCTGGAAGCCAATCATTCTCAGAGTGATCGCTCGAATTTTTGCAGTGCTGGCTTCGGGGGCGGGTGTTACCGGAATCGTCGCTGGAATCATTTTTCTTCAAATTGGGACAACGCACTTTGAAGAAGATGAAGTTGTCTTAATGCTTGCGGGAGGTTCTGGACTGCTTGTCGGAGGCATCATTGCTCTCGTGCTTTCCTTCGTTGGTCGGAGAAAGAAGACAGGAGAAAACCAAGACTGAATCAGTCAAGCAGAATGGATGGTCTACACCCAAAAATTATCCAGTCGATTCAACCAAAACCCAAACGCTTGCCCGCCATTCATCCTACATTTTTAGATCAAGCAAACATCTCTTGCAACTTCGCCAGAACTTTGCTGCTGGGGGTGTGATGTACGGAACCAAGATTCTTAACCAGCCCCGTTTTGTCCACGGCTCGGATCTGATCGAGAGCAATATCACACTTCGTTTTCTGGAATGTAGTTCTGACTCTGGAGGGATAGTTTCGCAACGAGGTGACAACGGAGCAACCAACAGCTACACTTGGACTGCCTGCGCGTTAGGCCGAACATTTGCAGCCTACAGCTGCTAGGCAGAAACTTCCAATCACAAAGTCAGGCGGCTCGGAAAGATAATCGTAAATGCAAAAAATGAAGCGTACAGTTCGAATACTTAGAATAATCATGCCTCTCGTGGGGATAATCAGTATTGTGGTATTCCCTCCCTGGAACGGAATATGGGCATGGATAGTGCCTCTACCTGATACTGTGCAGGAGCAGGTCGATGATGCGATTGACCATGGGCTGGATGGTATCATCGTTTATGTAGATCAACCAGGCAAAACGCCCGTTTTTTATTCCGCTGGCTGGAAAAACAAAGTGACTCAAGTGCCAGCCGATCCGCACGCATTGTTCAAAATTGGCAGTATCAGCAAGCTGTATATCGCCACTGCTACCGCCAAATTGGTCAATAACCAGAGCTTGTCGTTGGACGACACCCTCGCTGATCACTTACCTGAACTTGTTGGAAGAATTGAATATGCAGATCAGATTACCCTGAGAAAGATGATACAACATCGCAGTGGCATTCCTAATTTCACCGACGATAAAGAGTTCGACTGGTTCATTCCGCAGACAGACATCAACAAGGCTCTGGAACTGGTATTAGATGAACCCGCAGATTTTAAGCCTGACGCTCGCTACAGTTATTCCAATACAAATTATCTGTTGATTGGCCGTATCCTTGATAAAGTATTGGGATACAGTCACCAGCAATACATCGATAGTGAAATCCTGGCTCCTCTCGGGTTAACGAATACGTACAGTTTGCTCAGCCAGGTGGAATACGAAGATGTTGTCAGTGGGTACTGGTATCAATATGACGATGATCTTAGGCAGCTTGATTTTACAATTCCTGGTGGATCGATGGTCGCAACTGCAGAGGACGTCGGTATATTTTTGAGAGCATTGAATGATGGCTCATTGCTGAATGACGATGAGCAGGCTATCTACTCCTCTATCTACAAATATGAACATAAAGGCTGGTTACCAGGATACCACAGTATCGCACGCTATCACGCGGACAATGATACTGTTGTCATTCAATTTGTGAGTACTACCGGCGGAAACACGGAGCTGACATCGATTGTCGTTTATAGCCGGATTGTCAAAATTCTGCATAGGCAATAAAATTAATTGATCAGGTCAACCGCAAGCTAGATCATTCAAGCAAACATCTCTTGCAACTTCGCCAGAGATTTGCTGCTGGTGGTCTGATGTACGGAACCGAGCTTCTTCACCAATCGCGTTTTGTCGACGGCTCGGATCTGATCGAGCACAATGTCACTCTTGATTTTCTGAAACGTCGTTCTGACTCTTGAGGGATAGTTTCGCAGAGAGGTTGTCATGGGTGCGATGAGAACGGTTCTTAGGGTGTGGTTCATTTCATTTGGGGAAACCACGAGGCAAGGCCGGGGCTTTGGAATTTCCGAACCTTGAGTTGGATCGAGAGAAACAAGATAGACGTTGAATTGATCCAAAGCATGCCCACGCGAAAGCGCGAGGGTATGGCACCAGGGTTTCATTAAAAACACCCGGCGGGCCTTACATTTGTTTTGTAAACTGGACCAGAGTTCGGATCTTTTTTTCAATACAAAACAGAGAGATTTTTCATGGGGCACTCAGGCTTCAATCACTGGCAAGCAAGCGGCACCAACCAGTTTCTACCGGGGGGAAAGGTTGTTGTTTCATCGGTTGAAAATGTGCAGATTGCGAATTTGTCCATGGATGGTTTTTTGTCCAATGGACAAATTTGGGACATGTTCCAGTTGCCAGTATTTCAACTTGCCATAAGTCACTTGAGACTACCACTTACAACGACACAAAAAATGCTTCTGCGACCTGCCAACCGACGACAAGTGGCTTGATAATTTGTCCATTGGACAAAATGGCCGCACCAGAGGGGTTTTCTGGGAAATTTAGCCATTGGACATCTTGGCTACAAAGTAGGGTTCTTCGCAATCTGATACATGTACATCGCCAGGTAGGTTCGGTAAGGTTGAAAGCGATCGACGCTGGAGCCGGTGTGGGCATTTTCGGTGGTCAGGCTTTGGTAGATTTTTGAGACGGTGTTATCGCCCGAGGGCCAGATGTTTTTGTCTCCGAAGTAGAAGATACCAGTCATGTCGGCCGTCCATTGGCCGATGCCCCAGATCGTGGTGAGTCGTTCGGAACGCTCTGGGTGTTTCATTCGTTTTAGTTGGGCTTCGTTGAGTAAACCATCTTCATGGGCCTGGATGATGGCCTTCATGGTTTTGGCTTTGGCGTTGGAGAGCCCACAGGCCCGCAGTTCTTCGATCTCGGCCTTCTTGATGTGATTAATCAGTTTTTTACGGCCTGCCGATTTGACAACTTTCTCCCAGATCGAAGCTGCCGCTTTGGTCGATAGTTGTTGCCCGGCCACGACCCGGCAGAGTGTATCTGGCAGTGGTTTTTCGTTTCTACGCTTGAACTTTACCGGCCCAGTGCGAATCAAGGCCTGAGTCAACTTGCTGGAAATCTCCTGAGAGATTTCAATAAACTGATCATGGATTTTTCTGCTCACCGCGTGTACCTTGGTGTGAATGAAGAGGTTGAGGTCATCTTATCTAATTGGTTTGATGCACCCAAGCGTGAGAAGATACTTTAGTTTTTTTGTCGAGCAGCTGCGGCTCGCCCGTTGATTGAATGCCGGCCCGGCTTCAGTTAATTTTCTCTTTCAGATACTCGATTGCTTTTTGAAGTTGGGTATCTACCACACCTTCTAGTTCAATTTCTTCATCAGACTTGACCCGATTATCAACCCGGCTGCGATCCTTAATATTGGAACGATCAATGTCTCTTTGCATCCGTGCTTTGATAATTTGCACTAACTCATCATCAGTCACGGTCACTTCATAACCTTCGTCGGGAGAAACTCCCCAGTCTTCTTCATCGGTTGCATCGGGGAACCGGTGAATGTTTCTTCCGCTAGGCCGCCAGTAAGTTGCGGTGGTGATTTTGATGGCTCGCTTTTCCTTATCAAACTTATAAATACTTTGAACGGTTCCTTTTCCATAAGATCGTTCTCCGATCACTACCGCCCGTTTATGATCTTGCAAACAGGCCGCCACAATTTCACTGGCACTGGCACTAAGCTGGTTTACTAGTACCACGACAAAAATATCTTGCTTCACTATCGTGGTGTCGGAATGGGCCTTGGTGGCTCGTTCAAATCGACCTTCCCGCCCTTTTACCGAAACGATGATTCCATCGTCGATAAACATGTCACAAATAGCCTTTGCCGCCGAAAGATAACCGCCCGCATTGTTTCTGAGATCGATAATGAGCCCATCGACATCGTCATCGATTTGCTGATACGCCTTGGCAAACTCATCTGTGGTATGATCTCCGAAAATGTTGACTCGGATCAATCCAATTTTTGGTTCTGCTTCTAAAGTGAAGTTCCAGTCTCCGTTGGGTTGATGGGTGTCTCCTAAGACCGAGGCGACCATTACTTCGGCCCTTTCGACATCAATTTCTTCAATCTCTTCTAGCCCTAGATGCCGTACTCCCAAACGAACGCTTGTGCCCACCTCACCCCGTAATAAGGAGACCGCATCTTCGGAATCGGATTGAGTCACATCCACCGCATCGATAGAGACAATCACATCGCCCGCTTGGATACCCGCTTCGTAAGCTGGGGCACCTGCCAAAGGCGAGACCACTTGGATCTCATGTTTTTCTTCATCGTAAAAGATACGAATTCCGATGCCGCCAAACTCTTGGTCTAAATCTGCTTTAAAATCAGGTAACACATGAGGTGGAAGGTAGGTTGAGTTTTGATCTAGCGGCGTTGTCATGCCTGTCATGGCCGCATCAAACAGTTCTTCTTGATCGATATTGCGTACATATTCATAGGAAATGATATTGAGTACTTCGCCAAACATCTGAGTAAAGCGATTGCGTTCCGATGCTTTGTAGCAGACCAGGGAGATAACCGAAGCCGCAAAGATAATCGCTAAATTGAAACGCGGCATGTTGTTCTCATGGCACACAGAAGGGAATAAACAGAGATAAGCAATACTCTATCGTAACCTCTGACGGATCAGCGGCAAGCAGAGCCAGAGAATTCGCTTTACTTTTATACGTGAAGAATCCCTGTTAGAACTTTACAATTTTCAAGACACGCCCGAATCATCCACCCAAGAACGGCACTGGCACCAGAAAAGCGTGTTGTTCCAATAAACCATAAGCCCCACGCCACGAGACGTAGAGTGCCAAGTACATGAAGAACACATACAGAAAAACTACCGGCAAATTACCTAGCCGTGCCAGCCAGCGGAAGATGAAATGTCGCGGCTCGGCTCTTCGTCGCGCTCGTGCGACTGCCCAGCCACTTAAAAAACGTGCTGGAAGCATAAAAGCGACAAAGACCAAACTTGGCAGCCAGGCGATCTCTCGATCAATTAATTCGATCTTCAGCAGATACAAGGGTAATGCAAACAGTAACGTGATAAACAGCGCAGTCCAAAATGCAATCGGCGCTTTCGCAAATAGCTTGCCAACTTTGCGAATCTCAAATAACGCTCCCCAACGATTCTCGGCCGCAAAATGTGCTTGTACAAAAGGCAGATACAGCAGCACGATACAAAACAACAGCATACCCGGTAAACTTACTAACACAGCAGCCACAGGCTGAGATAACTGACGCGCCAAAATCATCCACAACACCGGAATCGCAAGCCATAAAAACGTGCCAAGGAATCCTCGTACACCCAGTGAAAAATAATGCCAGACTCGCAGCTTTTTTATAAACTCAAGCGTGTTGTCTCTTGCTTCGGAATACATCCCGCCGGAAAATAAGCGGCGGAAGAGTTTCAACGGGGCTGGCCAGATAAAGTGTCGCAATTTTCCTCCGCGAAACCAGGCCCAAGCGACATGCCCGCCAATCAACAAGGTGGCAGCTACTAACCCAATCCATAATCGTTGTGACTGCACACTTTCGGCATCAATCAAATAAGATGATGTCCAGAAACCTGAAAGCAAACGTAGCGGGATAAACATCAGCCAGGTGCCTAGGGCCAAGCTGCCGATTCTAGCGGCAGTCCGAATTCCTATAAATCCTTCGCTGAACTTTCCCGTTCGCGCAATGCGGCCACTGACTTCCAACAGGTAACCCAAGCTAAGCATGTTCACAATCGGAATCGTCGCCAGTACGGCTAAGATGAAAATCATGCTGCCCAAACCAAACAGCCATTCAACAGCAGAGCAGATCTTCAAAAAGGCACGTACAATCAACCAAGGGCGTTTGGGAGTCGCCTGTGCTGAAGCCTCGGGTTGCCCTAAAGCCGGAACAAGCTCTTCACGCAAATCTTGCTCATCCGCAGCAATACTGGTTGCGGCAACAAGCGATTCATCTGTGTCGCTAGTGGTGGGAATTGTTTCTGAGGGGGTTGTCACTGTAGAATCCATCGTCAAAGTATTCCGAGGTTTTACATCTGTCATTATAAGAGGTTGACCGACAGTAATCGAACTGAATTGTTAAGGAGTTGGGCCGATTTCGGCTATTTCATCTAAAATTCGTTGTTGGCGCCAATTTCTTGCCAAGACTGGAAAAGAAACACCGAAATCCCATTGGAAAAATCGGAGTCTCCACCCGATATACCCCTGTTTTACGCAATTAGATTTACTAAAGTGCATATTATTTAGATGAATTCCTTGGATTTAAAATTTGATATGCCCTGCCAGATGCTTGGCCGTTGACTGTATTACCCCCTTTGGGCTTGTTCTTGCTCATCATTTTTTGACAAACTAAGTAATTCAAATTTCGATAGTTGAAACATTTTTGGTACGATATAAGTAGTACCTAAGAACTCAAAATCCTCGTACATCCCTCCAGGAAGCGCGCTCATGTGGTTTCGCAACATTCTATTCCTCGGCATCTGCGGCTTGTTGCTATCAACCGTGGCAGCCAGCTTGTTGATTCCAGAGATGCCCTTGCAGGTTTCAGGCCACAATCCGGTAGCATTTCAACAGCCGGAGTTCCGTGGCATTGTCGAAAAGATTGATGCCCAGTTTCAAACCACATGGGAAGACGAAAAACTTGAGCCTGCTCCAATTGCTGATGATCTACAGATCGCGCGGCGTCTGTCGCTGGGCCTAACAGGCAAGATACCCTCGGTCGAAGATATTCGCTTGATCGAAAAACAGCCCGAGTCGCAACGCATTCAATGGTGGATCAGCAAGCTGTTTGAAGATCGACGCTATGCTGATTTCGTGGCAGAGCGTTTGGCCCGGGCCTATGTTGGAACCGAAAATGGTCCGTTCTTGGTGTACCGTGGACGTCGATTTAAACTGTGGCTGAGCGACCAACTTTATGACAATCGGCCTTACGATGAACTAGTTCAAGATTTAATTGCAGAACGCGGTATCTGGACCGACGAACCGGCGGTCAATTTCATCACGGCCTCGATGGGCAAAGAGGAAGGAGAGAATCAACCTGATCCAGTGAAGCTGGCAGCCAGAGTCACCCGTGCCTTTCTTGGGACTCGGATGGATTGTGTAGAATGCCACGACGACAATCTCGGCGGAGATTTGTTACAAAGTGATTTCCATGAAATGGCCTCGTTCTTCCGCGGAACTGAAAACTCTTTCACGGGCATCACCGATAATCAAAAGAAAGATTACAACTACAAATATCTGTATGCCGAGGAAGAAGTGGTCGTTCCCTCGATGGTACCCTTCAACAAAGAACTGCTACAAGAACAAGGCACCGAACGCGAACGCTTGGCCAATTGGGTCACCCATCCAGAAAACCGCCCGTTTGCAAGAGCCATCGTCAACCGCATCTGGGCCATTATGACCAGTCGGCCCTTGGTCGAACCTGTCGACAGCATTCCGATTGATGGAACGTATGAGGATGGCACCTTCCCGCCTGGGCTTGATCTATTGGCGGATGATTTTATTGAGCACGATTTTGATGTTCAACGATTGATTCGCGTCATCGCTGAAACAACCGCATTCCAAACAGACAGCCAAGCCGATCATGAAATCACCGCTGCCCACGAACAACATTGGGCCGCATTTCCGGTCACTCGGCTTCGCCCTGAGCAAGTGGTTGGCAGCGTGATTCAATCGGCTTCACTTCAAGCACTCGATACCGATAGTCACATCATCGCTAAACTCATGGCGTTCGGCCAACAACAAGATTTCATTAAACGCTATGGCGACTCTGGCGAAGATGAGTTTGCCATCCAAGGCGGAACCATCCCGCAACGGCTATTGATGATGAACGGGAAACTGGTCAAAGAGCGAACCTCGAATAACCCGCTATTCAACGCTGCATCTCGAATCGCCATGTTCTCGCCAGATGATGAAACCGCCATCGAAACCGCATTTCTGGCCACACTTACACGTCGACCCACCACAGAAGAAACCGCGTATTTTATCAATCGTTTAGAAAATGCAGATGAATCAGTCTCTCGCACTGACCAGTTTGAAGACATCTACTGGTCGCTACTCAACTGCACTGAGTTCGCTTGGAATCACTAAGATACAAAAGATTTTAATGAGTAATTAATTCATTGCTCAACAATCTTAACCCGAAGCGTTAGCGAGGACAAACCGCGATTAAACTTCGTCCTAACGCTTCGGGTTAAGATGACTAGACTGTTCAAATACATCTACACAAATTGAAATAACCCCATGACAACCAATAATCAAAACTCCACTCTCAACTGCAATTCATCGGCCCACATCAGCCGTCGTAATATCTTAAAAGCGGCCGGGCTGGGTTGTGCCTCTTGGTTGACTCCGCTCTCAACCCAACTGGCGTTCTCTGCTGAAAAAGAGCAAAAGAAAAAACGACCCAAGTCGGTCATCATGCTTTGGCTACAAGGTGCCCCGAGTCAATTTGAAACCTTCGATCCGCATGCTGGCACGAAGTACGGCGGCGAAACTAAAGCCATCAAAACGAATCTCAAAGGGGTTGAGTTTTCAGACAACATGCCGCAATCGGCTGAGATCATGCAAGACCTGACGCTGCTGCGAGGTGTCCTTAGCAAAGAGGGCGATCACGAGCGGGCCGCTTACAACATGAAAACTGGTTACCGGCCTGACCCTACACTCATTCATCCGTCGATCGGTGCCATCGTTTGTCACGAACTTTCGGCCACTGGCTTAGAAATTCCGCGACATGTTTCCATATTACCTGGCCCTTGGCCTGGTCGTGGGGGCTTCCTCGGCAATGGGCACGATGCCTTTAAAATGTACGATCCCAAAGACCCTCTGCCCGACTTAATACGTCAGGTGCCTGAGGCCCGATTTGCTCAGCGGCGCAAAGATTTAAATGTGTTAGAAAACAGTTTCTTAGCCCGTCGTAGAAGTGATCTGGAGAAAAATAAGACCATTCACCTCGGCACGGTCGATAGTGCGATCAAGATGATGAGTTCCGAGCAGATCAAAGCGTTTGATATCTCGAAAACCCCGAAGGCTTTGCTCGATGATTTCGGCGACACCCCATTTGGTCGCGGCTGCTTGTGTGCCACGCAGTTGATCGAAACCGGCGTGCGGTGTGTGGAAATCACACTCACCGGCTGGGACAGTCACGTGAATAACCATGAAATCCAAAAGGGAAGGACCGAAATTCTTGACCCGGCTTTTGCTGCATTGATTAAGCTGCTGAAAGAGAAAGATCAGTACGACGACACCATTGTAATATGCTGCGGCGAATTCGGCAGAACGCCAGGTACCAACCCGCTCGGCGGCAGAGACCATTGGCCTCACGGTTTCAGCGTGGCACTCGGCGGCGGAGGCATTCGCCGCGGACTGGTCCTCGGAGAAACCGATCCTGATGGATCTAAAGTAACTGCCGAAGATAAAGATGCCTACAACGTCGAAGACATTCACGCCACCATCCACCACGCCCTCGGCATTGACTACACCCTAGAATACAACACACCCGTCGGTCGACCGATGGCCATTAGTCATGGCAAGGTGATCGATAAAATTCTGGATGTGTGATTTGGGTAAAAACAGATTGGAAGCTTTGTAGGGTGGCTGCTAAGCCGTTTGTACCTTACCCTCACACAACCTAACTACCGAATCCGCCTGTTCTGCAATCGAGTTATCGTGCGTCACCATGACGATGGTCAGGTTATTCTCACGATTTAACTTGCGTAGGATATCAAGAATCTCATCGCCGTTTTTTCGGTCGAGGTTCCCCGTTGGTTCATCGGCCAGTAGGATTTTTGGGTCGGCAATCAATGCACGTGCGATTGCGACTCTCTGCATTTCGCCGCCGGATAGTTCTTTCGAGCGATGATTCAAGCGGTGTCCTAAACCTACAAGCTTGAGCAAGTCTTCGGCTCGCTGGCGGAACTTTTTGCGTTGGCTCCAGTATTTCCACATACCGTTAGAAATCATCAGGGGCGTGAGTACATTTTCGAGTGTCGAGAATTCTGGTAGTAAGTGATAAAACTGGAAGATCATGCCAAAATCACGATTCCGCATTTTATCGCGTGCGCGAGATGAAATGTTGTCGATTCGGTTGTTCTCAAAATAGATCTCGCCCGAGTCTGGTGCGTCGAGTGTGGCCATCAAATGGAGTAGCGTACTTTTGCCTGATCCACTTTGCCCGATGATTGACGTGATTCTTCCTTCATCGGCAGTAAAGTCGACGCCACGCAACACGGGGATTTCGATTTTCCCTTTGTGGTAACTCTTGACTAGGTTTTTTGTATACAAGTGCCCTACATTGGGATTTGTTTTGTCGGATTTATCCGCCGAGGATTCAAATTTCTCGACTGGAATATGAGGTCCACGCAATCCATGTTGATTGATCTTGGAACCAGAATCCCCAGGAGCTTGTAATGCGAAATCTTGTTGGGTTGATGAAGTTTTACTCATAGCGAAGTGCCTCCACTGGATGCAAACGTGCGGCACGCAAAGCAGGTAACACACTGGCAAGGACTGCGATAAACATGGCGCCTGCGACAATCCAGGCAATGCTAACGGGGCTGATAATGGTGGGTATTTCTCGGAAGTAATAGATCGTCGGGTCAAACACTTCTTTGCCAGTGATCCATTCAATCACACCAGCGATGCGATTGATATTGACCACAAACAGCAGGCCCATGATCATGCCGACGCCTGAGCCAACGATGCCTAGCGAAAATCCGTACCACAGGAAAATACTCATCACGCCGGAGCCAGAAGCGCCGAGTGATTTGAGGATTCCGATGTCTTTGGTTTTTTCAACCACAATCATGTAGAACGTGGCCAAGATGCCGAAGCCAGCGACGCCGATGATCAAAAACAAGAGGATGTTCAAGATCGTTTTTTCCATTTCAACTGCTGCTAACAGCGGGCCTTGTAAGTCTTTCCATGATTGAATTCGGTAAGGAAATACTTCCGGCGGGAAGGTGGCTCGCATTTTATTGACCACCGCTTGTAGATCGGCACCTTCTTTCAATTTGATTTGAATTGTAGAGACCGCTGTTCCTTCGGTAGGGTCTATCATGCCGCGAAGTTGTTGCAAGCGATCTAGCGGAATAAAGGCAAAAGCCCCATCGTATTCACTCATTTTACTTTCGTAGAAATCGACCACCGTAAAAGTATCGCTGGCGATTTGTGGTGGACTGCTTGAAGTCGGAAACGATAGTTTCACATCATCGCCAGGCAGTACCATAAAGTAATCTTTGACGATGCCTTCAGCGTTACGTTGGCGGACACTGCCGATGGCGATGCCTAAAATTATTCCGGTGGCTTGATCGTGCATCGGATCGTAGATTTTGGTTTTCAAAGTACCGCGAGCAGCAGAGAAACGATCTGCCCCTTTGTTGGCGACATCGTACGGCGATTCTTCTTGGTTGATCAGCAGTTCCGCAGGCACAGCCCCAGGTAGTGGCGGTGCATCGGCGTCATTCGCATGTGGAGGAATGATCGGCACTTCTTCTTCGTGATTAACAGTTCTTAGTGGATTCGGTTGTTGGGGAGGAGCAACTGGTGTCGGTTGGTTGGATATTATAATCTCATTCGGATAGCGTCCGGTCTCTTCAAACACTTGAAAACGCTTCATCTGTGCTCGGAGCTCTTTTTCATAAGCCGCTTTTTCACGGCGATGATTCCAGCCTGCACTGAACAGCGGAGACTCTGTCGGGGCCTCGTATCCATTTTCTTTGAGATCAAAAGATACGGCTGATCGATTCTCAGGGTGCTTTAGATACTTCGAGAAATCACTGACCTTGGCATACGTGTCAGGATCAATCCCGACGAGTGTGACATGCCGGGGAAGCCATTGTCCACGCACATTGATGCTGAGCATCGCCGGCACATGCACGGTTGCGGTGATCGATTCAATATCATCACCGATCACTTCTTTGACATTTTTGATATGCTCTTCCCAATGACGGAAGCCGTTCATCCCGTGGCTTTCCATCACGATGTCTGACATGATTCCATGCAAACGCGTGTGCATTTCGTGAGAAAAGCCAGACATGACCGAGTTGACCACAATCATCGTGGCCACACCGAGCATTACACTAATAATAGATGCCAACGCGATATAGCGAGTTCTTAAATAGCGTAAGCAGAGCACCAATTTGTACATTGCCAGTCCTTCGGCGAGTATCAACAGTGCGATCTCTCAAGACGTATCCTTACGCCTCTTTGGTCGCTTCGTGTCTTAAAATGGGGAACAGAATCACTTCTCGAATGGTTTGAGTATTAGTTAGTAACATGACAAGGCGGTCGATGCCAATACCAAGTCCACCCGCCGGAGGCATCCCGTTCCGTAATGCCTTGATAAAATCGTGGTCCATTTTGGCCATCGAATCCTCGTCGGAGAGCCCTTGAAGTTGCGTTTGGAACAGTTTTTCCTGCAAATCAGGGTCATTTAGCTCGGTATACGCATTGGCCAGTTCCATGCCATTGATGAACAATTCAAACCGTTCTGCAATTTCAGGATTTTCTATTTTTCTCTTGGTCAACGGGCAGATGCTAGCAGGGTAATCGATCACAAAGATCGGGCCTTTGAGCTGGTCTTCGACTTTCTCTTCAAAGATCTCGTTGCGAATCACATCGCCATGCTTGCCTTCGGTCTCAAGTCCGATCCCTTTGGCATACTTGATCACCGCTTCATCGTCGGCCGGATCGATGCCGGTATTTTCAGCCAACAGATCACTGTAGGTTCTGCGTTGGAAGGGCGGTGTGAAATCAATTTCGGTCTCGCCAAACGGGACTTTATATTCTGAACCAATTGCGTCCAACGCATTCACAATGACATCTTGGGTCAAGTCCATCATCGTTTCGTAGTTGCCGTAGGCCTGATAGACTTCGAGCATCGTGAACTCAGGGTTATGCCGAGGGCTGATGCCTTCGTTGCGATAGACGCGGCCCATTTCAAACACACGTTCCATACCACCCACCAGGAGTCGTTTGAGATGTAACTCTAACGCAATTCGCAGGGTTAAATCCATACCGAGTGCATTGTGATAGGTTTCAAACGGACGCGCGGCTGCTCCACCTGATACCGTGTGCAGCGTAGGGCCTTCGATTTCGATGTAACCATCGTTACATAAAGTTTGGCGAATCGATTGCACGATCTTGGTTCGTTTTACAAACCGGTCAATGGTGCCATCGCTGTGTGCTAAATCCAAGTACCGCATGCGTTGACGTAGTTCCGGATCGGTCAACCCTTTGTGTTTTTCTGGAGGTGACTCTAGGGCTTTGGTGAGGAAGTGAATCTTCTTCACAAAAATGGTTAGCTCGCCCGTTTTGGTTTTTTTCAATTCGCCATCGACGCCAATGATATCGGCCAAGTCTAAGCACTGGGCAATTTCCCAGTTCTCTTCGCCGACTTGGTTTTTACCGATGAACAATTGAATTCGACCTGTGCGATCAACGAGATCGGCGAAAATCAATTTGCCCGCAGTTCGCATCAATACGAGACGGCCGGCCACTCGCACATCAGGGCCTGAGTACGCAATTTGCTCTTCGCCACGATGCTCGACGGTTTCTTCGGTGATTTCGTTTTCACGTGCCCTGACTTCGGTGATCGGGCATTGATCGTCAAAGCGTTGTCCCCAAGGATCGACTCCCAGGGCAATCAACTTTTCCATCTTCTGACGACGGGCCGCTTCGAGTGCTGATAGACCGGCCTCTTCGGATTCGGCCCAAGGTCGATCTTCGTCGGTTAAAAACGCAGTCAGTTTTTCGGTAAACAAATCTTTGAACTGATCGATCTCTCGATAGGCTTGTGTGAAGTCAGGCTTGATCCCTTCAGGTAGTTGCATCAGGTCGTACATATCTTCGGCGATTTGCTCTGGCTCGGTATCGGTTTCTGCACGTAAGAACCAAATGCTTTTATGGAACTTCGTGCCAGCGGCACTATCCAGCACTGCGTCTAACTGTTTTTGGGCCGTCTTTTCCGTGTAAGGGTTCAACGAAGTTTCGGCATCGGTCGAGAGCCCAATGGTCAACGCCAAGGTATGTTTTGCTTTGGCCAGTAGTTCTTCACTAGGAACTTGGCCAGGGTGCCCTTTGTCGTCGGTATCGAAGCAGTGATCGATAATTTCAAACGTCACGCCAAACTTGGGCTTGGCCGTTTTCTTGTTGAACTCTTTAAAAAACTTCCGCACATCCCGGCACTCTTTGATCGTGTCGTTTGACCACAGCAGGAAAATTTGATACTTGGTCGGACGTTTGTTCTCGGTAGCGGCCATTTTAAGCTTTCGTACGGAACGATTCGGGTAAGTGCGTAAATAATTGAGGTCAGGGCGAGCCAAATGAGACTGGCTTCTACAAGCATGAATCTAACCCTAGGAAGGGTAACATTTTAAGCGAAACCATGGCCCCGTCAACTACGAACCGGCGGTTTCTTGCAACACTTGTGGATGGAATCTAGATGGTTAAGATGTAGTATAAAGAATTTGGGCTGATATGAGATCATACCATGGGCTGCTATAGACGAATTAACACCTATCGAAGGATTACCGTTGTGAATCGTATTCTACCTGGATTGGCGATGCTGTTGGGCGTGTATTTAGTCCTTAGCTTTTCAACTGCTTCTGGTCAGAACTACAAGGTGGGTGATCAGGTAGTGGTGATTGAAGATGCCGAATTAAAATCTAAAGTCTCGGGAAAAACAATTGTCGATGAGTTTTGGCCTGGGCTAGTTCTAACTGTGACTAATATCAAAGACCAGTGGCTAAGAGTCAGCAATGGCCAATCTGGCTGGTTAAATCAATCCAAAGTTATCCAACTCAATCGTCAAGCAATTGTTCGGATGACTGTCAAAATAAAAGCTGATCCGAGGAATGATCTTCTTTATAATGGCCGAGCCGATGTGTGGAAACATCTTGGAGAACAGGGCTCTGCCATTGAAGACTTAGGTGAAGCGATTCGGCTAAATCCTTTGGCTGCTTACTACACTAATCGCGGATCTATCTGGAATGATGATGGCAACTACGACAGAGCTATTAAAGATTTCAACGAAGCGATCCGACTTGACCCTGTCTATTCTTGGTCGTATGGGAATCGCGGAGATGCTTGGAAGCATAAAGGCGAATTCAACAAAGCCATTCAAGATTATAGCGAGGTCATTCGGCTTGAACCAAAATTTGCAGGGGGCTACAACAGCCGGGGCAATGCTTGGAAGAGTATAGGGAAATACGATAAAGCTATTGACGATTACAATCAAGCAATTCTGATTAAACCAACATCTGCCGGAGCCTATAAAAATCGTGGTAGTGCTTGGAGCAACAAAGGAGAGTATGACGATGCTATAAGTGATTACCAAAAAACAATTGAACTGGAACCTAATCTTGCTTTTGGCCATAACGCATTGGCTTGGTTGTTAGCCACATGTCCAGATTCTAAATATCGAGATGGCGAAAAAGCCATAGCCACTGCGACTAAAGCGTGTGCACTAACCGCTTGGAAGAATGCCGATTTCATTGACACATTAGCAGCTGCATACGCCGAATCAGGCGATTTCAATAACGCCGTTAAATGGCAACTCAAAGTTATAGAAATACTACCTGAAAGAGACAAAGATGACTACAAAGATAGTTTGAGATTATACCAATCCGGTAAACCGTATCATCAAGAGAAGAGGTAGTTCGTAACAGTCACCCGTTTGAAATGTAATCTCGATTCTCAAACTCCGTCAGGCAAAGCACTGACCTACAAATAGTTACTCATCAAAGTGAACCCTAACAATGCAAAAAAGCTTTCTCGACTAGGGGGTCGAAAAAGCTCTTCACTCTGTTTTTCTGCCAATGCGTATGTTAATACTGCAACAAGCTATAACATTCAATTGGCTCTATTAGCTTGGAGCCTTCGAGATCAACCAAGTCAATCAAAAAGCAGCAACTGGCTACTTTGGCGCCGACTTTCTCGACTAGATTACAGCAAGCTTTTACGGTGCCGCCGGTAGCTAATAGGTCGTCGACCATCAATATTTTTTGGCCGGGTTCCACGCCATCGATGTGCATCTCTAATGTGTCGGTGCCGTATTCCAGTTCGTAATGAAAGGCATGCGTGTGAAACGGCAGTTTGCCCGGCTTGCGGATTGGCACAAAACCACAGTTCAAGCGGAGGGCCAATGGAGCGGCAAAGATAAAACCTCGGGCTTCAGCGGCCACGATGACGTCGATGTTTTGGTCGGCATACTTTTCAGCCATCATGTCGATACAGGCCCCGAACGCTACAGGATCGGCCAGCAGAGGCGTGATATCACGAAACATGATACCTGGCTTGGGAAAATCGGGAATATCGCGGATGTAATCTTTGAGATTGATAGCTGACATGAAGTAAACTCTATAAAAAAACCACCTGAATTAGTATGTAACCCAGGTGGTGAATATAAGTTGGATTGTTGGCCAGGAAAACCCCAGAAGCCGATCAAGGCTTAGCGGCGAGCCAGTTTTCTGCGGAAAGGGCCTTCTAGTTCACGTTCTCTAGGGTCTTGTAGCCCATCGGCAAGCCGGTTTAATGCTTCGGTTTCGATTTGGCGAACTCGTTCTCGTGTTAGCCCAAGCTCTTCGCCAATTTCCTTCAACGTGTGTGGCTCGGTGTTTTCTAAGCCAAAACGCATTTTCAGCACGGTGGCTTCTCGTGGATTCATCTCTTTGAGCATTAGCGAGACTTGTTTGAGATCATCGCTTTCAACGAGTTCGTCTTCAGGGCTTTTAATCCGATCATCCATCACCATTTCACCTAGTGACCAGCCTGAGTCGGCTTGATCAGTTTGTGGTGTGGAGTTGTAAATTTTGATCGCTTTTTTGATGATCGGCAACTTCTTCTTCGGAAGCCCTAGCACTCGGGCAACTTCTTCGGGTGTCGGAGTTCGATCTAATTCTTCCACCAGTCGATTCGTGGCTCTTCTCCACTTGGAAAGCAATTCCACCATATAGGCCGGAATACGGATGGTTTTCGCACAGTTGATCAAGGCCCGTTTGATTGACTGTTTGATCCAGTAACTTGCGTAGGTGCTAAATCGAGTGCCCATCGCAGGATCAAACCCTTCGACTGCACGCAATAAACCCAGGTTGCCTTCTTCAATCAGATCTTGCAAGCCGAGTCCTTTGCCTGAGTAGCCTCGTGCAATGTTGACTACCAATCGCAAGTTGGCGCGGACCATTCGGTCTCTCGCTTGCAAGTCCCCTTCGCCAATTCGACCGGCCAGTTCACGTTCGTCTGCCGCTGTGAGTAAAGCCGTCTCATTGATTTCTCGGAGATAAGTTTCTAGAGGCGATTGAACAGAGTCTGAATCACTTGATCTCTTTTTTTTAGTCTCAGTTGTCATGATGAAATAATGCTCGGGGGAGAGGCTCAACCAGAAGTCTGGCAGTATTTGGGGGAACGGATTGCATGCACCGATTGCATAAGAAAAGCATCGTCAAGAAGATGTGCATAACTGCATAATAAGAGAAATGAGCCCAAGTAGACCGAATGTGCGTTGTGTTCGTTAAGTACCAATAAAAACGACCCCACCAACAAGAGTTGGTGGGGTCGCATGAATTAGTCGCAATGTATCAGGCGTAACTAAAAGTGCCGCAACTGTACAAAGCTAATTATTTCGATTCGGAGGATTATTCTTCCGTTTTCTCAGCGTCATCAGAAGTGGCTTCTTCTGGTGCGGCGTCTTCTGTTGCGGTTTCTTCCACTACAGCTTCTTCCGTTGCAGCCGGTTCTTCGGCAGCAGCTTCAGGTTCAGCGGCTTCTTCCACTACAGCAGTTTCCGTTGTTGCGGCTTCTTCCACTACAGCGGTTTCCGCTGGTGCGGCTTCTTTAGCAGCAGGTTCGGCAGTTTCGCCACCAACAGAGAACAATGGCCCTGAAGCACCGAGTCCACCCTTGAGGCTGGAAGAGTCTTCAGCGGCTGCTGCTTCTTCGGCTGCGGCTTTTACTTCATCTTCTTCGGCCCATTGAACACGTTTGCGTGACAAGCCAATTTTGCGTTCGTCGGTATCGACACGCAAAATTTTGACTTCAATTTCATCGCCGACTTTGACAATGTCTTCAGGGTTTTCGATTTTCTCGTCCGCTAGTTCCGAGATATGAAGCAGACCTTCTAGTCCGTCTTCCAATCCAACGAACACACCAAAGTTGGTGATCTTGGTCACTTTACCGTTGACCAATTGGTTGGGTTGGTACTTCTCTGGAATAGTTGTGGCCCAAGGATCCTCGTCGAGTTGTTTCAGACCCAAGGCAATACGGCGTCGTTCTTCGTCGATGCTGAGAACTTTACACTGTAGCTCTTGGCCTTTTTCCAGCATTTCGCTTGGGTGACCAATTTTACGGGTCCATGACATGTCAGAAACATGCAACAGGCCATCGATTCCTTCTTCGAGTTCAACAAAGGCACCGTAGTTGGTCAAGTTGCGAACACGACCGGTAACTGTGGCTTCGACTGGGTAACGGTCTTTGATGTTTTCCCAAGGATTCTTCTGGGTTTGCTTGATACCGAGAGAAATCTCTTGCTTCTCTTTGTTGATACCTAACACGACAACTTCAATGTCGTCACCAATGTTGACCATTTCGCTTGGATGGCTAATACGTTTGGTCCAAGACATTTCACTAATGTGAACGAGACCTTCGATGCCTTCTTCTAGCTTGACGAATGCACCGTAGCTCATGACGTTGACGACGCTACCTTGTACACGTTCATCAACAGGGTATTTTTCAGACACACCGTCCCAAGGACTTGGTGTCATTTGCTTCATACCAAGAGCAATTTTTTCTTTTTCGTGATCAATGTTCAAGATTTGAACTTCGACTTCATCGTCGATTTTGACCATTTCAGAAGGATGCGAGATGCGTCCCCAGCTCATGTCGGTAATGTGCAACAGGCCATCGATTCCGCCCAGGTCGACGAAAGCACCAAAGTCGGCGATGTTTTTGACAACACCGGTACGTTTTTGGCCCACTTCCAACTCTTTCAGAAGTTGTTCGCGGTCTAGTTTGCGTTTCTTTTCGATCAATGATCGACGGCTGACCACAATGTTGCGGCGTTCTTCATCGATCTTGAGAACTTCACACTCGACCGTTTTGCCAATGTAGTCGGCAATATCGGCCGGACGACGGATGTCGACTTGGCTGGCAGGCAAGAAGACATTGACGCCAATATCGACCAACAAACCACCCTTGATTTTGCGAGTGACATCGCCAGTTACCACGTCGCCTTCCGAGATCGACTTCATGGTGTTTTCCCAGTCGATGATCTTCTTCGCTTTGCGTTTGCTGAGCGAGATCATACCGTGGGGATCGTCAGTACGGCCAAATTCGTCTTCGATATCTTCGACTAAGACACTAAGCTTGTCGCCAGATTTCGGTTCATCTTCGTCATCGTCCCATTCGTTTCGGGGAATACTACCTTCGCTTTTGCCACCAACATCAACTAAAACGAACTCATCATCGACGCGGATCACAGTACCTTCAACAATTTTGTTGAGTTCTACCGATTCATCCAATTCAATATCGTTGAGAACGGTTTCTTCAGCACTCTGAATGAAAGATTCCATCAAGGAAGTCAGAGCTTCATCATTTTCCAGGTTACGAATAAGATTGCGATTGACCATGTTACGAAAAAAAACCATTTTGCTTGCCGTGTAAAAACCAGTAAAAAGGCTGGAATTACAGCAAACAACCACTAATAAACACCATGCCTGACCCAGCAGTGTCTTACATAGACACCCTACGGTAAATCTAAAGTCGAGCGAGAACAGGAAAACCTATCAAATTTAGCCCCAGAGTACAAGGATGGATTGCGGGAATTCGCCCCATTAAAGGTCTAATTCCACGAAGAACGGAGCTTTGCAAAGAATAGGCAGTTTTGCCGCACGCAAAACGGCCTTGCAATTGCCAGAGACCGGGGTGGTGTTCAACAGAAACGGGGTATTACTCATGTTTTTTGAGCAAAGCAAGGCTCTTCTCGGCAAATCGCTTACCGAGCTCTTTGTAGCCTGGCTTGTCGTAATGCAACGCATCTTTCTTGCCATTTAGATCATCGGTATCGACCCAATCACCGTAAGGCGTTGCTTCGGCTACTTTCACTTGAGCTTTGCGAACGACTTCCCAGTCAGTGTTTTCCCCAGCTTTGAAATCGCTTAAGCGTCCGATCACAAAGTTTAAATCTTCATGCTTTAAGTCTTTACGCAGTTGATCCAGCACCCCATTCAAGCTGGCCGCATAGACCGAGCCAAATTTTTCTTTGGCATCACGTTCGCCCTGCATCCAAACAAAAGTCACCGTATCAGGCTTTTGATCGCCAAGGCCCTCTTTCACAGCGGTCATTAGCTTATCGTAGAGCACACCATCAGCATCGGGAGAATTATCTTGGCCCGATTTCCAGTTTTTATACCAACGTCGAATCGGTTGCCCGCCTTGGGCAATTTTAATCACGATGACTCTGTTACCTTTCAGGGCATCAATCACTGTGGGCGTGAAAGAGGTGCTTGGATCGAGACCGGCCATGTTCGATTGACCCGAGAGAATAAACAGGTGAGTCTTCTCCGCAGAAGCGGTATCGATCAACAACAGGCAAACAGAAAAAGCAATCAAGCCGGCAACAATTTTATGGTTCATCGGTGATCCTATCTGAAAAATGATTGGAATAGTGAAATACAGTGTATCAGTTCACGGTATGAAGTCCAAGTTTTTTTTCCAAACTCAAGCGTAAAGCGTAAGTTTTGAAGTTGCGCGATATTAATCTCGGGTAGCACCGCCGACGATTCCGGAGTTGGCTGTGCTTCGAGATCAACCGTGTTCGGAACGTCGTCGGTGTGGCCGTAGGCCATCAGAGGTTACAGCGGCCAAGATTCACCAAACTCAATTGGAATTCTTAAACTAGTTTAAGCCTCGATTTACAGGGTAAAATGGGAACCTCTCTAACCTCTAATCGACTAGCGTCGACCCCGACGTCGTTTTGAACGAGCGTGATTGAGTGGTATGCGTTCTCCAAAACCAACATCGCGGCCACCCGATATTTAAAACCGCGCAACTTCAGAAATTGTGATCGAGGACAAACCGCAATTAAACTTCGTCCTCGCTAACGCTTCGGGTTGGGATTATTAAACGGAATCCTTTCTAACCTCTAAAATCCCAACGCAGTGAATCCCCGTCAAGATACTCAAGCATTTGCTTGTTGCATTGCTTCCAATAGTGGTTGTAGAGCGTAGTCGGCCCAGTAGATTGTCATGGCAATTGGGAACACAACCGTGACGCCTAGCGTTAAAGTTGTGACGAGCACTTTGGATAGCATAGAGAAGCGAGGGCTGAACCAGATCAACGGCAGCCCCAATGGCCCGAAGACGAGTAGAATACCAAACAACAATGCCCTGCTATTAAGGACGACTTTGACAATATTCTTAGATGAACTTTCTGCAATTCCTTGATTCGATTGAGCCGCAAGACTGGCCGGGGAGACCGTGGGCTCTTGAAGCGAAGGGAGTAATTCTCCCTGATGCACAAGAGAGGCTGGCACAAAGACTTCGGTTTGATCAAATGCGATCAACGAGTCGCTGGAAGTATCGAGCGGGACCATAGACGAACCACCTACTGATTTTCTGAACAGGAAGAGCCTATTGAAACTCTAGCTCATGAACTCGCGGGGGGCGGCTCAAAAAACAGTAAAACGGAATCTATTTTGATCGATTATTTCAATTGGATCGGGATCGCATCAATTTTGGCCGCCAAAATGAAATCGTTTTCACTCAAGCCGCCAATCGCGTGGGTCCATAGTTCAATGGACACATTGCGGTAGCCTGAGACGTGAAGATCGGGATGATGTCCGTCTTGTTCGGCAACTTGTGCGACTTGATTAAAGAAGTCGATAGCAGCCATGAAGTTTTGAACGACCCAATCTTTGCGAATTCGCTGAGCATCGTGGGTTAGCACCCAGCCTGGTAGTTTTAACAATTGATGCGTGGATTCATCCAAAGTGCATGGTTCCACGCCTCCTTCACAAGGCTTGCATTTCATTTGACGTAGATCGCAAGATTCTTGAATTTCCATGATCGTCACTCCAACAATTATGTCTGATAGAAACTGAAACTAATATATTTTCAATTTTAGCCTTCCGAACGCTTTAATATCGTGTAGCACCGCCGTCGCTTCCGGAGTTGACTTTGCTTCGGGATCAAACTTATTCGGAACGTCGTCGGTGT